>JAFTAH010000092.1 GCA_017458625.1 Kiritimatiellia bacterium
CTAGTGTCCTGGATGATAAAAAACTTGTTCAAACGACGGCATGGTGTTTCCCGACGAGGCGCCGGATTGAAGGCGCAGTTTCCTGCGTCGAAATCCGGCAACGACGTGGGGGAACATCAGGGCAAGTTTGGATAAGGAATTTTGAATTCAGAACACTAGGTCGCCCTCTCCCTCTTGCCGCCATAGCGAGGGCTTCCCGCCCTCGCTTTTTCTGCCTTTTACCCCCATTTCCCCATGCTCCGCGCCTTTCTCCCCACGTCCCTCTGGCCGGCCGCCGATGCCGTCCTTCCTTACCCCGTCGTCCTTGACGAAGCCGAGTCCAACCACCTCGCCAATGTCATGCGCGTCACGCCGGGCACCCCCATCTCCCTCCTCGATGGCGCGGGCCACATGGCCGAGTCACACGTTGTCCAGGCAAGGAAAAAGGCGCTGGAACTTGAAATCACCGCTCTCTCCGCCGTCCCCCCGCCGGCTCTCCCGCGAATCCTTTCCATCGCCCTCGTCCGCGAGCAGCCGCTCGACTCCATCCTCCAAAAGGCCGTGGAGCTGGGCGTCTCCGAGATCCGCCTCATCCAGACCGCCCATTGCGTCGTTCGCCTGTCCGCCACCGACTTCCAGCGCAAGCTGCCTCGCTGGACTTCCGTCCTGCAATCCGCCTGCAAACAGTCCGGCAATCCCTGGATGCCCCTCCTGAAGACCGCTGCCTCCCTGGACGCCGCACTGGCCTTGCGCCATCCCGGCGAGCAAGGGGCCTTCGGGGCGCTTCGGCCCGAGGCCATTCCCTGCGTCCAGTGGTTCGACTCGTTGCGCACCGCCCCTTCCGGCCCCGCCACCCCTGCGCTTTCGGTTTGGATTGGCCCCGAAGGCGATTTCTCCGCCGCCGAGTCCGATGCCCTTCTCGCCGCTGGCCTGACCCCCCTTTCACTGGGCCCCATTGTCCTGCGCGTCGAGACCGCCGCCATCGCCATGCTCTCCGGTCTCCTCCTCGCCTCCCTTCGCTCCTGAGCCTCCTCCCGCCGATGCTTCCGTCTGTCGGGGGACGGCGGGCGCCGGACAGCATGCCGAACCCTCGGCATTTCGTCCCCAACCAGCGTGATTCTACGTCAAAACAAGGCCTTTTTGGCCTTTTTTCCTTTGCTCGCTGCCCCTCCCCTACTCCCGGACCCCCGTCGCCGGCTCAATGGCCGCCGCCGCCCGGGCGGGGATGGCCGCGCACACCCCGACCAGCCCCACGGCCATTCCCAGCGGCCCCGCCCAGGCGCCCCACGTAAAACGCAGGGGCAGCGGCATCACCCTGGCCAGCCAAGGGGCCGCCAGCAGCAGCCCCCCGCCCGCGATGGCCGCCGCCACCAACGCCAGCCCCACCGATTCCACCAGGAAGAGGCCCGCCACCTCCCCCTTGGTCGCCCCCAGAGCCCGTCTGAGGCCTATTTCCGTCCGTCGTTCCCGCACGCCCAGCAGCTGGAGGCAGGCCAGGGTAATGGCCGCGAGTCCCAATGCCAATCCTGCGGCCAGGCCGCCCCCCCACCGCACGGTACGCTGCCAATGCCGCACTTCCCCCAGCACCATTTCCGGCGTGAGCCAGGCGCAGGCGGCCTCCTGGCCATGCGCATCCAGTGGGCGCGACCACGGCCCCGTCAGCTCTTCGCGCAGCCGAACCTCCGCTGCCTCCACTTCGCCCGCGACCATCGCGCGGATCAGTAGCCGCTGCAACTTCGGCACGGCCGTGCCGCGGCCTCCCCTGCCTGCGCCTCCGGGCACGAAAGCGACATCCGCCGACATCCCCGGAATCCATGCCCCGCCCGTCTCGTACAAGCCTGCCACCGCGCACGCACGCCCTCCGACCGCCACGACATCGCCCACCTGAATACCCGCTCGCGCCGCCGCCCCGCGTTCCAGCCAGCAGAGGCTTCCGCCCCGCATCCCATCCACGGCATCCGGCGCCCGCCCCGTCCATTTCCATCCCGTCCGCGCTCCCGTCAGGTCCCCGACGATTCCAGCCACCCGAAAGCCGCCATCCCTCTCGATTTCATCCGAAATTGCGCAAACGACCGCCTGCCCTGCCAGCACGTCCCGAATCCCTTCCACCTGTTCCACCGACCAGCCCGCCCCGTCCCCCAGCGCCTCGACCAGAAACCCGTCGGCCCCCAGTCCCGCCTCCAGCTGGACGGCCTCCGCTCGTAGCGCCTCCAAGGCCGCCCACATCACCATGAGCGCCGTCATTCCGCCGAGCAACGCCACGAAGACCGGAAGCAGCCGCCCCGGATGCCCCCGCCAGCCCTCCCAGATGTCCCCTGCCAGCGCACGCCCGCTCATCGATAACGCGCCCCTTCGGCCAGCCCGCTCCGCACCTCGGCCCATCCCTCGTCCACGGCCCCCAGACCGATGGGCTGCCGGACGGCCTCTCCCCCGCTGTTTCCGCCCTCGCCCGGAACCCAGACCCACGCCTGGCCATCCGACCAGTGCACGGCCGCGCGCCGCACCCGCAGGACATTCTCCTGCGCCGGCGCATACACCCGGGCCGTCACCGTCATCCCCGCCGGCCAGTCTACGTTGCCCGCCAGCCCGATCCGGAGCGGATAGCGTCCGCCCCGGCCAATGCGCCCGATGCTCTCCACCTGGCCTTCCACCATGTCCGCCGTCCCGCCGCCAATGGCTCGGACTTCCGCCCTTGCGCCGACTTCCGCCCGTCCCCAGTCGCATTCCTCCAGCCAGGCCTCCACCACCATTTCCCCGATGTCCGGCAACGCCATGAAGACCTGGTTGCGAAATACAGTGTCGCCCACCTCTGCCGGCCGCAGCTCGCCGCCCAGCGGCAGAGGCATCCGTGAGACCACGCCGCCGCCTGCCGACCGCACCTCGCAGAGGGCCAGCTGTTCCTTCGTGAAGTCGCGCGCCGCCTCCGCCGCCGCCAACGTCGCCTCGGCCTTGGCCCGCCGCGCCGGATGCAGCGATTGCGTGGTCAGCTCCAGCCGTTTCCGGGATCGTTCTGCGCGTGCCCGGACCCCACCCACGCGCTCCTGTTGCCGCGCCACCTCTCCCTCGCTCATCAGCCCCCGCTGTTCCAAGTCGGCAGCCGCTGCCAGAAAAGCCTCTTCGCCGGCCAGTGCGTTCTCGGCCTCGCCCACCTGTGCCTCCAGGTCCAGGACTTCCAGCGGCAACTCCGCGCCCGTCAGGCTAGCCAGCTCCTGGCGTGCCCGTTCCACCTCGCTTTCCTGGCGTGCCAGATCCTGTTCCAGCTGCGAGGTCTCGAAGCGCGCCACCACGGTTCCCGGCTCCACCCGCGCCCCCTCTTCCGCCAGTTCGACCAGCACGCCGGCCCCCTGGAGTCGCGACGCAATCCGCTCCACCCGTCGCGGTTCCGCCACTCCGGCCACCGCCACCCACGGACGCACGGCGCCCCGCTCCACCGATAGCCAGTCCTCGCGTCCCCCCGCCTCCGCCGACCCCTGCCCACACCCCGCCATGGCCATCGCCAACGCGACCGCCAGTCCCCACGCCTCCCACCGTCCTGCCCTGCATCCTGTCATTCTTGCCTTCATGCTTCGCATCACATGCCCATCCTACCATCCCGCCCCCCTCCCTGCAACTTCCCTCCGCCGCCCTTCTTGCCTTGTCCCCTCTCCGCGCCAATGCTACCCTTTGCGCCATCGTGATTCGCCCCTCTCTGCCAACCCTTTTCCTCGCCTACCTCAAGATTGGCTGCACCGCCTTTGGCGGCGGTCTCGCGGCGCTTCCCATCTTCCGCACCGAACTCGCCACCCGCCGCGCCTGGCTCTCCGAAACCACCGTCGACGAACTCTTCGCCACCGCCCAGGCCATTCCCGGGGTGATTCTCGTCAACACCGCCGTGCTCTCCGCCCTGCCGCTCCGCCGTCGTCCCGGGGCCGTCTTGGCCTCGATCGCGGTCGTGTTGCCTGCCTTCCTGCTGATTCTTCTCCTTGGCACCTGGCTCCTCGCCCACCGTGACGCCCCCTGGCTGACCTCGCTCTGGTTCGGCCTGCGTCCGGCAGTGGTCGGTCTGCTCCTGGCAACGGCTCTGCGCCTCCTCCGCACCCACGTCCGCCGCCTCGCCCAGGCCCTTCTCGCCGCCGCCGCCTTCGTCTATCTCCTTTTCCGGCCCTCGCCGCTGCCCGTCCTGCTGGCCGCCATCCTCATCCCGCCACTCCTTCGCCGCCTGCGCTCCCGCCGCTTGCCGCCACCACCGCCTGCTGCACAGTCCACACCTGGCTCCCACGCGCCTCCTCCGCCTCCCTTCATGCCGGCCTTTGCCGCCACCGGCCCCCTGCTCCTGCCCGCGCTTCTCTTCCTGACCTTCTTCAAGATCAGCCTCTTCAGCATCGGCGGCGGCTACAACATGATTCCCCTCATGCAACACGAACTTGCCGCCCACGATTGGCTGCAACCCGCCGATTTCCTGGACCTTTTCGCGCTATCCGAGGCCACTCCCGGCCCTGTCGCCGTGAATGCCGCCACCCTTGCCGGAGCCAAGGTGGCCGGGCCCTGGGGAGCCCTCGCCGCCACGACGGGCGCCTGCCTGCCGGGCTTCCTCGTCGCCCTTTTCGCGGGTGCCTGGATCCTCGCGCACCGCGAACACCCCGACATCGCCGCCATCCTGCGCACGCTGCCGCCCCTGCTCGCGGGCCTCATCCTCGCCACCGCCTGGCGTCTCTTCTCCGCCTTGCAGCTGGCCGCCTCCCCGCATCCCTGCTTCCAGGCCGCCCTGCTCTTGCTGGTCGCGCTTGCCTGTTTTCTGCGTCCCCGCCTGTCCCCGGTCGTCCCGCTGGCCTGCTGCGCCCTGCTCTCGTTCGGCCTGACCACCCTTTTCCCGTAGCCGTCTTGCCATGCCGCCCTCCCTTTCCATCGGACAGAGCCTCGGCGACCGCATTCGTCCCGCCCGCTACCGCCTCCTCTCCATCCACGCCCGCTCCCGCATCTACCTCTCTCTTGACGAGGGCGCTGGCGACGCCCCATCGTCCTGCCCGCTCTTTGCCGTCCAGCCGGCTATCGGCGCGGGCCCGCTCAACTGGATTCTCGCCCCCGCCGCCCTTGCCGCCCTGCCCGATCTCCTCGATTTCCGCCCCGCCCTCCCCCCCGCCCCCCTCTACGATTCCGCCCTCCCTCCACATGCCGCCGCCCTCTTCCCTCCCGCCCTCGCATTGATTCGCCGCGAACTACCCTCGCTTGCCCCCCCCGACTCCCTGGTTTCGCTCTTCTCCCCCTCCGCCTCTGCCTCCCTGCCCCCCTTCCAGTGCCATCGCGATGCGTTTCTGGCCCCCCACCTTCCCGCTCTCCGCGATTCCCTCAGGACGCCCCGTCTTGCCCTCTCCGCCGATGCGCCTCTCCGCGCCGCCCTCCACGCCTTCCGCGGCTGCGGCTCCGGCAGTACGCCCTCCGGCGACGACTTCCTGTCCGGCTGCTTCCTCGCCCACCATCTCCTCCACGCCGCTCCGCCGCCCGCCGGATGGCTTGCCGCCGCCCTTGGCCACAACCCCATCTCCAACGCCTTCCTGACCCTGGCCCACGCCGGACGCATCCACCAGCCCTTCCGCCAGTTTCTGCTCGCCCCGTCCCTTTCCACCTTCCGCCCGCTCCTCCATTTCGGCCACACCTCCGGTGCCGACCTCCTCGCCGCCTTCCTCCTCCTGTAGGCCCCACCCTTGCGCACCCGTTGGCCCATGTCCTGCCAGGGCAAAAATGCACGAAAACCCCTTTGGAGTTGTCAAACAAAAAACATAACCTGTTGCGCAGGATTTTTTACCGGAATCAAGGAGGAAAAACGAAGGCGATGTGGTGCATCGGCAAGTTTTTCCGACGACGAGTCCGGTGGAAAAGACAAGCAAGATGTGTCATGTTTTTTGGATGACGACTCCTTTGTTCACCCGTAAACTCACACGGAATTGCAGCCCCGCAATCCCGCTTTCCCGACATGACGGGTTTCGCCTGTCCCCCCTTGCGCGCCCTCGCCGCTACGCGATGGTCTCGAGCTTGATCAGATTGGTCACGCCGGCCTGCCCGACCGGGAATCCGGCCGTCACCACCACGCTATCGCCCTCCACGACCTCGCCCGACGCCTTCGCCGCGATGTGCAGCTGGTCGAAGAGCAACGTCAGCCGGTTGACCTCCTCGATCAGCATCGGCCGCACCCCGCGCACTAGCGCCAACCGTCTAAAGACCGTCTCGTCGCTCGTCGCCGCCAGAATGGGCTGGGGCGAACGCTTGGTCGCCGCGAGGCACGCCGTCCGCCCGGTCTCGGTGGCAATGATGATGGCCCGCGCCTGCAAGGATTCGGCCAGTTCGCAAGCCGCCCGCGCCAGGGCATCGCTCGTGCCCCGGTTCGGAATCCGTGCCAGCTTGTCCTGCCATTCGTCGACCGCGAAGCCGTTCTCGGCCTCCTGGGCAATCCGCGCCATGGTGGCCACGGACTCCACCGGATAGTGCCCCGCCGCGCTCTCCTCCGACAGCATGACCGCGTCCGTTCCCTCCAGCACCGCGTTCGTCACGTCCGCCACTTCCGCGCGCGTCGGCCGCGGCGCATCCGTCATGCTCTTGAGCATCTGCGTCGCCGTGATCACCGGCTTCGCCGCGAGATTGGCCTTCTCGATGATGGTCCGCTGCGCCGTCGGCACCTTCTCCTGCGGAATGTCCACTCCCAGGTCCCCGCGCGCGACCATGATGCCATCCACCGCCGCAATGATGCGGTCGATGTCCTTCAGCGCCTCGTGCTTCTCGATTTTCGCGATGATCGGCACCACCCGCCCCTGGGCCCGCATGTACGCCCGCGCCACCTCGATGTCCTCCGCGCTCCGCACGAACGACAGCGCCACATAGTCCACCCCCTGCGCCAGGCCGAACGCCAGGTCGTCGTAGTCCTTCTTCGTCAAGATGGGCGCGCGGATGCTCCGGCTCGGCAGATTGATGCCCTTGTGGCTGCTCAGCCGTCCGCCCAGCACCACGCGGCACACAATGTCCGGCCCGCTTACCTCCTCCACCTTGAACTCCAGCGCTCCGTCCGCCAGCAGCAGCGTGTCGCCCGCCCGCACGTCCTCCGGCAGCTGCCGATACGTCAGCCCCACCTCCTCCTGGTTGCCTTCCACCTCGCGCGCCGTCAGCGTGAACTTGTCTCCCGGCTTGAGATCCACGCCCCCGCACGCGAAGGCCCCCGTCCGGATCTTGGGCCCGGCCAGGTCCTGCAGAATGGCGATCGGCAGCCCCTTCTCCGCCGCCAGCTCCCGGATCAGCTTGATCTTCGCCCCCTGCTCCTCCTGCGTGCCATGCGAAAAGTTAAGCCGCGCCACGTTCATCCCCGCATCCATCATCCGGCCCAGCGTCTCGCGCTCATCCGACGCCGGCCCAATCGTGCATACAATCTTTGTCTTTCTCATGATGACCTCCATCTGTCCTGACAATCCTCTCCCATCCGTCCCCCCCCGTCAAGTCCCCGTCAAGGCTTTTCCATCGCTTTTTGCCCCATTCGCGTCCGCCACCACCCGCCGTTCCACGCCCGGCCTCGTCCCCTCTCGCCCCCCGCACGCCCCTTTTTTCACGTTTTCTCCCGATAATTTCGCGCTTTTCGCCCCGCAAAAAAATTTTGCATTTTTTGCTTGCACGGGGGGAGCGAGCTGGTATGATTCGCGTCGTTGACAATTTACCGCTTCGGCGGTAAACGCCGGGAATGCGAGACTGCCCCCCCAGTCCCTCCCGGTTGTACGCGGCGCCAGGTTCCTCCCCCCCATATGCCTGGCGCCGCCCTTTTTTGTCCACGCCCCGCCCTTCCCTTCCCCTCCCCTCCCTCCCGCCTCTCGCATCCCGCACCCCCGCACCGCCGCACCGCATCCGCCCCTCCCTCCTCCTCCTCGCGCCCCAAAATGGCCAGATTCCCCTTGGTTCTCCTGTGAACTCACTTCATTTGCCCACAAATAGTCTGGCACTTAGTTTACTTTCCCCGCTGTCTTGCCCTCCGCCCCCGCTCCCTCCCGCTCCGCCAGGACATCGCCCCCCTGCGCTCGCCGGTCTTGCCCCCTCCAAACGCCGTGATTCTACGTGAATTCATTAGGTTTTTCTCGAAATTGATTCATCCTTGGGTTGCCCTGCCCGTGTGCTCCCCGGCGGAAAACCCGCGTCCAGCGGGCCCCCGGGGAGGGGGAAGGCGAAAAAAATTAGGAAAAATGAAAAAATGAGTTGCAATCGGGAGGAAGAAGGCGGATAAACGGGGCCGTTGGGCGTCCCACAGGAGCGGAAACCCAGTTCAAGAACAACCCTAATAGGAGAAAAAACCATGGCAAAGGCATTGACCAAGAGCCAGATCGTCGCCGCCATCGCGGAGAAGACGGAGATCACCAAGAAGCAGGCGAAGGCCGCCCTCGAGGCGCTGACGGAGCTTGCGTGCAAGAATGCGAAGAACGGCTTCACGCTGCCTGGCCTGGGCAAGCTGGTGCTCGTGCAGCGCAAGGCCCGCATGGGCCGCAACCCCGCCACTGGCGCGCAGATCAAGATCCCGGCCAAGAAGGTCGTGAAGTTCCGCATCGCCAAGGCTTGCAAGGAAGCCATCCTCGGCAAGTAGTCGATTGCCAGACGATGGAAACCGCAGCACGAGCTGCGGTTTTTTTGTGCCCTGCGAACCCTGGAAGGAACCTGAAAAGACCATGGTGAAAAATGCCGGCCCCTGGATTTTAGGATTGAAGGGTTCAGGAGGACGGCGTAATGTTGATGGCACTTGAATGTATCGGCAGCATCCGATAGAGAGGACATCCCCATGGCTGAAGAACTACAACACTTGATTGACAGGATTCGCGCCGAGGGCGTGGAAAACGGGCAGAAAACCGCCGACGGGCTCGTCGCCGAGGCCAAGAAGAAGGCCGCCGGCATCGTCGCGGACGCCAAGAAGCAGGCCCAGGAGATCGTCGAGAAGGCCAAGGTCGAGGGCGATGCCTACGCGGAACGCGGCCGCAAGACCCTCGAGCAGGCGGCCCGCGACCTGCTGATCAGCATCGGCGGCGCGGTCAACCGCGTCATCGCCGGCATGGTGGACGAGAAGGTCGGCGCCGCGCTGACCCCCGAGACGATGGGCCAGATGCTGGTCCGCATCGCGGATGCCTACGCCAAGCAGAACGGCGAAGGCGAGCTGGTGGCCCTCCTCGGCGAGGCGGACGCCGCCGCCCTCAAGGCCGGCTTCGCCAAGGAATACCAGGACAAGCTCGCCGCCGGCAACCTGCACATCGAGAGCGACAAGGGCCTCTTCAAGGGCTTCTACGTCGGCCGGCGCGGCGGCCAGGTGATGCACGACTTCTCGAAGGACGCCATCGCGGAGTCCATCGCGAACTTCCTGCGCCCGGATCTTGCGGACGTGGTGAAGCAGGCCTCGGCGAAGTAGCGCGACCGGACGGCCCGAGATGCGCGATTATCCCTATTTGGTCGCCTCGCTGCCGGCCCTGGCGCTGGGCAGCCCGGCCCCGTTCTCGCCCCAGGACTTCCTCTTCCATTGCCAGGGGGCCCTGGCGGCCGAGGACCTGGCGGAGATCGCCGCCGTCCTGGGAGGGCGCGCGGCGGATGGTCACAGCGCCGCGGCGCAGGAATGGGCCGCCGTCGAGGCGCAGGTGCGGAACGCCGCCGCCAAGGTCCGCGGCGCCCGCCTGGGCGTCGAGGCCAAGCCCTTCCTCAAGCCCCACCGGGGCTACCGGGTGTGGCTGGACAAGGAAGTTGCCGACGCCCTCGCCAAGCCCAATCCGCTCCAGGCGGAAATGGCGCTGGACGCCGTGCGCTGGAAGGCGGCGGACGACATCGCGCAGCAGGACGCGCGAGGCCTCGGCGCGGTCGTGGCCTTCGCCGCCAAGCTAACCCTCGTGGCCCGCTGGGCGCAAATGGATGATGCCGCCGGCCGGGCCAAGCTCGACGGGCTGGTGGAAGACTTGGAGAAGGGTGCCGCCGACAGCGGTGCCGTGAGTTTCAAATAGGAAAGGCGGGTCGCATGGACTTGGAGAAGAAGGCAAACGTGGGGCGGATCGTCGGGGTCAACGGGAACCTCATCACGGTGCGGTTCGAGAAACCGGTAACCCAGAACGAAGTGGGCTACGCGAAAACCGGCGGCATCGGGCTCCGCGCGGAGGTCATCCGCATCCGCGGCGACCGCGCGGAAATGCAGGTCTTCGAGGACACGTCCGGGCTGAAGGTCGGCGACGAGGTCGAATTCAGCGGCAACCTCCTCGCGGTGGAACTCGGGCCGGGCCTGCTGACGCAGGTCTTCGACGGCCTCCAGAACCCGCTGCCGAAGCTGGCCGAGCAGTGCGGGTTCTTCCTGCAGCGCGGCACCTACCTCCAGGCGCTCGACCGCGAGAAGAAGTGGGACTGGACGCCCGTGGCGAAGCCCGGCGACGAAGTGCAGGCCGGCGACACGCTGGGCACGGTCCCCGAGGGCATTTTCACGCACCGCATCATGGTGCCGTTCCGCCTGGCGGGCAAATACACGGTGGACGAGGTCAAGGCCGCGGGTTCCTTCGGTGTGGACACGGTGGTGGCCAAGCTCAAGGACGACAAGGGCGCCATTATTCCCGTCAGCATGGTCCAGGTCTGGCCGGTCAAGGTGCCAATCAAGGCCTACGCCGAGCGCCTGCGCCCGGTGGAGCCGCTGGTGACGAAGGTCCGCATCATCGACACCTTTTTCCCGGTGGCGCGCGGCGGCGTCTACTGCATTCCCGGCCCCTTCGGCGCGGGCAAGACGGTGTTGCAGCAAATCACCAGCAAGTACGCGGACGTGGACATCGTGCTGGTGGCGGCGTGCGGCGAGCGCGCCGGCGAAGTCGTGGAAACGCTCCGCGAGTTCCCCGAGCTGACCGACCCGCGCACGGGCCGCAGCCTGATGGAACGCACGATGATCATCTGCAACACGTCCTCCATGCCGGTGGCCGCGCGCGAAGCGTCGGTCTACACGGCGGTGACGATTTGCGAATACTACCGGCAGATGGGCCTGAACGTCCTGCTGCTGGCCGACTCCACCTCCCGCTGGGCGCAGGCCCTGCGCGAAATGAGCGGCCGCCTGGAGGAAATCCCCGGAGAGGAAGCGTTCCCGGCCTACCTCGAATCGACCATCGCCTCGTTCTACGAGCGCGGCGGCGTGGTGCGGCTGCGCGACGGCTCCACCGGCTCGGTCACCATCGGCGGCACGGTCTCGCCCGCCGGCGGCAACTTCGACGAGCCCGTGACGCAGGCGACCCTGAAGGTCGTCGGCGCGTTCCACGGCCTCAACCGCGAACGCTCCGACGCCCGCCGCTACCCGGCCATCCACCCGCTCGACTCCTGGAGCCGCTACAAGGGCGTGGTCGACGAGGGCCAGGTGGCCGACGCCCGCCGCGTCCTCCGCCAGGGCAGCGAAGTCAACCAGATGATGAAGGTCGTCGGCGAGGAAGGCACGTCCATGGACGACTTCGTCACCTACCTCAAGAGCGAATACCTCGACGCCGCCTACCTGCAGCAAGACAGCTTCCACGACATCGACGGCGCCACCAGCGCCGAGCGCCAGCAATACGTCTTCGCGAAGATCCACGGCATCCTGCTCGACAAGATGCAGTTCGCGGACAAGGACGCCGCCCGCAAGTGGTTCCTGCAACTCACCTCGGTCACGAAGGACTGGAACCGCGTGGCCATGGACACCGAAGAATTCAAGCAATTGGAGAAGCGCATCGAAGGGATGCTCGAGGAGGTCGTCGAAAATGCATAAGGTCTACCACCGCATCGAACAAATCGCCGGCAGCGTCATCACCGTGCGCGCCGACGGCGTGATGGCCGGCGAACTCGCGCAGGTCGTCGGCACCCTCGGCACCTCGCTCGCGCAGGTCATCCGCCTCGACGGCGAGAAGGTCTTCCTCCAGGTCTTCTCCGGCTCCCGCGGCATCTCCACCGACGCCCAGGTGCGCTTCCTCGGCCACAAGATGGACATCTCGTTCACCGACGCCCTCCTCGGCCGCGTGTTCAACGGGTCCGGCGAGCCGCGCGACAACGGCCCCGCCCTCGACGAGCACCGCATCGCCATCGGCGGCCCCTCCGTCAACCCCGCCAAGCGCATCATCCCCCGCAAGATGGTCCGCACCGGCATCCCCATGATCGACGTCTTCAACAGCCTCGTCGAGTCGCAGAAACTCCCGATTTTCGCGGCCGCCGGCGAGCCCTACAACGAGCTGCTCGCGCGCATCGCCCTGCAGGCCGAGGTCGACATCATCATCCTCGGCGGCATGGGCCTCAAGCACGACGACTACCTCCAGTTCCGCGACACGCTCGAAAAGAACGGCGCCCTTTCCCGCTCCATCCTCTTCATCCACACGGCGGCCGACCCCACGGTGGAATGCCAGATGGTGCCGGACATCTCCCTCGCCGTCGCCGAGCAGTTCGCCCTCCAGAACAAGCGCGTGCTCGTGCTCCTCACCGACATGACGAGCTTCGCCGACGCCCTCAAGGAAATCGCCATCACCATGGAACAGATTCCCGCCAACCGCGGCTATCCCGGCGACCTCTATTCCCAGCTCGCCAGCCGCTACGAGAAGGCCGTCGACTTCGAGGGCGCGGGCTCCATCACCATCCTCGCCGTGACGACCATGCCCGGCGACGACGTGACCCACCCCGTCCCCGACAACACCGGCTACATCACCGAGGGCCAGTTCTACCTCCGCAACGGCCGCATCGAGCCCTTCGGCTCGCTGTCTCGTCTGAAACAGCAGGTCAACGGCCGCACCCGCGAGGACCACCGCACGGTCATGAACACCATGATCCAGCTCTACGCGTCCTACAAGGAGACCCTCGAAAAGCAGTCCATGGGCTTCCGCATGAGCGCGTGGGACCAGAAACTCCTCCGCTACGGCGAGCGCTTCGAGAAGGAAATGATGGACCTCTCCGTCAACATCCCGCTGGAAGCCGCCCTCGACCTCGGCTGGCAGATCATGGCCGACTGCTTCGAGCCCGAGGAAACCGGCATCTCCAGCAAGCTGATCGCGAAATTCTGGCCGAAGAAGAACGGATGAGGGATTGAAAGGCCGAAAGGTCAATGGTTGAGGAATACTGCATGACGGCGAATGGAACAACCGGAAAAGTGGTCCGAATGACCGCGGTGACGGCCATCGTTGGGCTGGTGTCGTCGGTGTTGGGCGGTGTGTTCGGGGCCTTGGTGTCGGTTGTCGCCGGCGACCCGATACACACCATACGCATCAGCGCGGCGACGGGCATGGCCTGCGGGTTGGTCATCGGGGCGGCGGTGGCGTGCCTGGGATACGTGTTGACGACGGTGCTGGCAGCAGTTTCTTTGGCGAAGAAGGGAAAAGAGTAGCGGGCCATGGCGAAAGTCAAGAACACCAAAACCGAACTGAAGGCGCAGCGCGACGCGCTGAAGCGCTACCGGCGCTACCTGCCGACGCTGCAGCTCAAGAAGCAGCAGCTCCAGCTCGAAATGCGCAAGATCGACCAGGCCGTCGCCGAAAAACGCGCCGAGGAAGAAGGCGCGCGCGCGGCGCTCTCCGGCTGGGTCAAGCTCTACGCGGACGGCCTGGACTACCTGTCGTGGCTGTCCGTCGAGTCGATGGAAGTCGAACCCGGCAACATCGCCGGCGTCGCCGTCCGCTCGCTCAAGACGCTCACGTTCAAGCGCGGCGCCGTGGACCTCTGGGCCACCCCCGCGTGGCTCGATTCCGGGCTCGCCACCCTCGAACAGCTCTTCCGCCTCCGCGTGGAACGCCGCCTGCTCGAGGAAACCCACCGCCTGCTCGCCGAGGAGCTCCGCACCACCAGCCAGCGCGTCAACCTCTTCGAAAAGGTCAAGATTCCCGAGTGCCGCGAGAACATCCGCCGCATCAACATCTTCCTCGGCGACGAGAACACCTCCTCCGTCGTCCGCTCCAAGATTGCCAAGGGCAAGTCCGTCAAGAAGGCCCAGGCCGCCGAGGCCGACGCCGCAGGGGAGGTCGTCGCATGAGCATTGTCCGAATGCAGAAACTGACGGTCCTCTGCCGTCCCGCCGACGCCCAGGCCTCCCTCGCCGCCCTTCGCCAGCTTGGCGTTCTCCACGTCAAGCCCCTCGTCGCCCCCGCCGGCGCCTCCCTCGAGGCCGCCCGCGCCAAGGTCGACACCCTCCAGCGCGTCCTCGACGCCGTCCCCGCCGACGCCGGGAAGGACGCCCCCCGGGACGCCGCCGCCGATGGCGCCACCCTCGCCGCCTCCCTTTCCGAGCTCCTCGACCAGCGTGCCGCCCTCCAGGACGCCGCCGACAAGGCCGAGGCCGAGCTCCACCGCCTCGCCCCCTTCGGCGCCTTCGACCCCGCCACCATCGCGGCCCTCGCCGGCCAGGGCGTCGTCCTCAAGCTCTTCCGCGCGCCCGTCAAGGACACTCCCGACCTTCCCGCCGACGTCGCCGCCCAGCTCCTCTCCGTCGAAAAGGCCGACGGCTACTGGGCCCTCTTCGCCAAGGCCCCCGACTTCGCCTGGCCCGGCGCCGAGGAGGTCCGCCTCCCCGAAAAGTCCACCGACGCCCTTCGCCGCGACCTCGACGACGCCCGTGCCCGCCAGGACGAGATCACTGCCCGCTTCGCCGCCGCCGCATCCTCCCGCCCCGCCCTCCAGGCCGCCCTCGACGACGCCACCGCCGACCTCCGCTTCCAGGAAGTCCGCGCCGGCATGGCCACTGCCGACGGCGTTGCCTCCGCCGTCCAGGGCTACCTCCCCGCCGAGTCCGTCGACCAGGTCCGCGCCGCCGCCGCCGAAAACGGCTGGGGCCTCCTTGTCGAGGAGCCTTCCGCCTCGGACGACGTCCCCGTTCTCCTCCGCCAGCCTGCCTGGTGCCGGCCCATCTCCGCCCTCTTCGGCGGCATCAACATCCTCCCCGGCTACCGCGAGGCGGATGTCTCCTGGGTCGTCATGCTCTTCTTCTCCCTATTCTTCGCCATGATCCTCGGCGACGCCGGCTACGGCACCATCTTCCTGCTCCTCACCTGGGCCTTCCGCAGGAAGCTCCCCGACGACGCCCGCCACCTCCTCTACGTCACCTCCGTCCTCACCATCCTCTGGGGCATCGTCACCGGCACCGTCTTCGGCATCGAGTACGAAGTCCTGGCCAAGTTCGGCTTCACCGCCATCTGGGACAAGGTGCCCTTCCTGGCCCCCTGGCTCGACGGCGTCAAGCGCGACCCCGCCCAGAACGTCATGGGCATGAGTTTCCTCATCGGCGCCATCCAGATCTCCATCGGACACGTCTGGAACTTCCTCGACCGCGCCCGCGAGAAGGACACCCACGCCCTTGAGCAGCTCGGCTGGCTCTGCACCACCTGGTTCATGTTCTTCCTCGCCGACAAGATGATCATCAACGGCACCATGGTCAACTTCCTCAACCTCTCCGACGCCGCCCTCTCCGGCCTCTGGACCGGCCTCTACTGGCTCCTCTGCATCGGCGTCGCCCTCATCGTCCTCTTCATGCTCAAGCCCAGCGAGTTCAAGACTGGTTGGACCGGCCTCGCGCTCCTCCCCCTGAACCTCGTCAGCAACTTCACCGACGTCGTCTCCTACGTCCGCCTCTACGCCGTCGGCGCGGCCGGCTTCGCCATCGCCAACGCCTTCAACGGCATGATTCTCCCGATGATTTCCGGCAGCCCCGTCAAGCTGGTCGCCATGGGCATCGTCGGCGCCGTCCTGCTCTTCGCGGCCCACGCCCTTAACATCCTGCTCTGCGTCATGAGCATCCTCGTCCACGCCATCCGCCTCAACACCCTCGAATTTTCCAACCACAAGGGCATCACCTGGTCCGGAGAGGCCTACAAGCCCTTCCGCGACCCCGCCAACCAACCCATTTAGAACCCCCACAAAACCACAAGGAAGTTACCATGGATCCTACTCTCATGACTGCATTGGCAAGGGCCGGCGGCGTGGCCGCCCTCGGACTCGCGGCTGTCGGTTCCTCCCTCGGAGCCGGTACCGCCGGCGCAAGCGCCATCGGCGCCTGGAAGAAATGCTACGCCCAGGGCAAGGCGGCCCCCTTCATGCTCATCACCTTCATCGGCGCGCCGCTGTCCCAGACGATTTACGGCATGATCCTGATGATCACCATCAACGGCCACCTCTCCGACCCCGAATGGGTGGCGACCCACTGGATGGCGAGCCTGCTTTGCGGCATCTGCGGCGGACTTGGCATGATGGCGAGCGCCTGGTACCAGGGCGTGGCGGGCGCAGCCGGCGCCGATGCCTTGGCGGAAACCGGACAAGGCTTCTCCAACTACTTGATGACCCTTGGCGTCGTCGAAACGGTGGCCCTCTTCGTCCTCGTCTTCTCCATGTCCATCGGCCTGGCCTAAACCCACCGCCATCCTACCCCAAAACGCCCGCCCCGGGTTCCCCCCGGCCGCGGGCGTTTTTGCCAAGCCTGGCCTTCCGACTCCCGCCCCCCGACTCCCGGAAGTCGGTTGTCGGAAGTCGAAAGTCCGCAGCCGGAAGTCTAAGCGTGACGTCGCTTTCCGCTTTTCATTGTCGCCGGTTGGGGCCATAATGTAGATTATGTTTTCACCTCAACGCCCCCCCCGGGACTAAAAACCATGCACAAACGTATCTCCTCTCTCCGCCTCGTAGCCATTGCCACCATCCTCTTCGCGGGGCTTCTCCCCGCCCTGGCCCCCGCCGCGTCTCCCTTCCCCGTCCCCATCCCTTTCGCCTACACCAACGACGTCGGCAACCGCTATTACCTTTGCGTCAGCGGCAACTGCCCGGCCCTCGGCGACTGGGACCTCACCCGCGCCGTCCCCCTCGCCTGGCACGACGGCAATGTCTGGTCCGCCACCATCGCCATTCCCGCCGGCACCGAGCTCGAATACAAGTTCATCCGCCGCTCCATCGACGCCGACTTCTACACCAATCCCCAGGCCGACTGGTTCCCCGACTCCAACCTCACCCTCTCCGTCCCCTCCGCGCCCGACGCCCCCTTCGACGCCAAGCATGTCGTCTTCCGCTGCCCCTGGGACCCGCCTGTCCAAATCGTCTGGTCCACGCTCTCCACCCCCGACTACTCCGCCACCAACGACTGGCACGCCACCGACCTCGTCCAAACCGCCCCCGGCCGCTACGAGGGCTACGCCGGCGAGCCCGGCGAGTGGATGCGCTTCACCTTCTCCGGCTATGAAAACGGCGAACAGAAGTGGTACCACTTCTACGGCACCACAAACGAAGACTTCTGGTCCCCCCTGGATGCATTCTGCGTCGATGTCGGCCAAGTTTTCGACTATGAACCCACCAACGGCGTCTCCGACTCCCGCATCGAGCCCCGGCACGTCGATTCGACCGCCGCGGGCATCGACGGCCGCGACATCCGCATCTACCTGCCGCGCGGCTACGACGAGAACACCAACCGCCGCTACCCCGTCGTCTACTTCTCCGACGGCCAGAACGTCTTCCAGCCGGGCGGCCAGTACGGCTGCTGGGACGCCGAAATTGCCGCCGACCGCGAAATCCGCGGCGGCCGCATGCGCGAGGCCATCCTCGTCGCCGTCCCCTGCCGCACCAACGATATCCCAGGCGCGCCCGGAACGGCCGAGTTCGCCCGCCTTTGGGAATACCTCCCATCCACCGACAAACTCATAACCACCGATCTCCAGGGCCTCGGCACCAACTATGCGAGATTCCTCATCGACAACGTGAAGCCCACCCTCGACTGGAACTTCCGCACCCTCTCCGACCGCGACAACACCGTCCACATCGGATCCTCCGCGGGCGGCCTCCTCTCCCTCTATCTCGGCACGGTCTTCGGCGACGTCTTCGGCCTCGTCGCCCCCATGTCCGGCGTCTACAACGAAGAATACATCCCCCAATTCCGCCAGTGGTGCCTGAACCATCCCGAAGCCGTTGCCCGCCCCAAGCGCATCTGGCTCGACACCGGCACCAAAGAAACCGCTGTCGGCGAAGGCGATATGAAACTCAATCTTTACGACTCCAACTGGGACGCCCTGACCCTCCTCCTCTACGCCGGCCATGTCCACAACAAATCCCTCCATTTCGGCGTCTACACCGGCTGGGAAGGCGACCACAACGAACCCGCCTGGGCCGCCCGCATCGCCGACGTCTTCGACTTCCTCCTCGACGTCCGCACCGAGCCGAACCGTCTCTACGCGCCCATCATTCCCGCGCTCGAGTCCACCGCCTCCGGCTACACCCTTTCCGTTCCCCTCCTCGGCCACACCCCCCTCACGCTCCACTGCTCCACCAACCTCCTCCAGCCCCGTTCCTCCGCTCCCGACGTCTGGCATTCCCCCACCTCCTCGCTCCCCTGGACCAACCACCCCGTCTCCATCGCCCCTACCGCCCCCGCCTCCTTCTACTTCCTCTCCAACCCCTAGGATGCCGCCATGACCACGCATCCCCATTCCCTCCCCTGCTCGCTTTTGGCGGCCGCCGTCGGCCTCGCCCTCTCCCCGTCGGCTGCGCCAGCGGCCGAACCCTCCCGGTACGCGGACGAAACCGCGCCGGGACTCCCCTCCTTCGAGGTCCGGGCCTACCAGGACGCTCCCTCGTCCATGCCCGTCAGTCTCTTCCACAACCCCGACGGCGAAATGCCCGCCGCAACCGCCCCCGGTGGTTTCCCGGCCTCCTGCAACGTCTTTTTGGTACTCGTCAAGCCGTCCGAGCCGCTTGTCGCCCCCCGCCGCCAGCCCCGCGCCACGCCTGGCGCCCGAATCCTCGTCGACACCGGCAATGGCCTCCCGCGCGGCGCTCTCCTCGAGCGCCTTCGCGCCGACGGCTTCGCCCCAGACACCATCACCGACGTCCTCCTCACCCACCTCCACCCCGACCACATCGGGGGGCTCTTCGACGCCGATGGAAACGCCGTCTTCCCTTCCGCCACCATCCACTTCCGCAACGTGCCACCCGACGGCGCCGCCTTTGCCGCCCGTTGCCGCGCCGCCGGCTATGACCAGCTGGATGCCTTCGCCGACCCGGCCGCCGCCGTCCTGCCCGCTGGCTTCACCTGCATCGCGGCCGCCGGCCACACGCCCGAACACATCTTCTTCCGCCTTGGCCGTTTCACCTTTGCCGGCGACATCCTCCATGCCGCCTCCCTCCAGCTCGACCATCCCGAGTTCTGCGCCCGCTGGGATGCCGCCCCCGCCCAGGCCATCGCCGTCCGCACAGCCGAATTCGCCCGCTGCCGCGCCACTCCCGACGCCCTCCTATGCTGCGCCCACGCCCCCTTCCCCGGCATCCTCCGCCTCGCCCCCGCCCCCAAGCCATCCGCCCCCTAGAGCGGTTTTCAAATTACTGTAGCCATTTGGCGGGCGGCTTCCGGAGGTGCGGCTTCCAGCCGCGCAGGAGGAAAGCGAGAAGGTGGTTCCCAGAAAAATGTGCATGGACAGCAGGGAAAAGTGCAGAAAAATGTACTTGGGGTCGGCGAAGAGTGGAAGGGGCAAAAGCGCTTTTCAATGTCCGCGAAGCGGTGTTCAACGTCGCGTCTCCCCCTCCGCGCGATGAGTGCGGGAGGAAAAGCGGGAGGTGGTAGGAGGCGGTGGGGCGAGGCGTCCCCGCCGAGCCGGGCGAGGGGAAACGGCTCGCCGGGACGGCTCGCCCCACCAGCAGCGCGGCAAGATGCCGCACCCCCGGAAGCGGAAAGACCACCTTCCGGAGGTGCGGCTTCCAGCCGCGCGCGGCGGGAGGAAAGCGGAAGAAAAGCGGGAGGGAAACCGGGTTCCAATGGTTGGAAAAAGCCGCGAAACTGGCTTCCAATCATTGGAAAACGGCGAAACCGGGTTCCAATCATTGGAAAAACTTGCGCGGCGGAGAGGAGTCGGGTAGGGTGGGGGCGGTGATGGATGACAAGGCGAGTGTTGATGGAGAGTGAGCGATGGACGAAGGTGCGACGATGGTGTGGGCGGTATCCGTGGGGTTGGGGGTGTTGGGGGTGGGGGCGTGGACGGTGAGGAAGCGGCGTCCGCGGGTTTCGCGGGCGGTACGGTGGGGGTTGGCGGTGTATTTGCTGGCGGGGGCGTTGGGATGGGGGGTGTTCCTGTCGTCCGAGGAGGGGCCGAGGCATCCCGAGTGGTTTGGATGGGGGCGGGGGAGGCGGGGGAGGAGGTGTCGCCATGAGGGGTGCGGGAAAATGGGTGTTGCGGGGCGTGGAGGCGGTCGTGCTGGCGGTTTTGTTTTGGGGAGCCACGCTGGGATTTCAAGGGGCATGGCCATACGGTGTGGCGAATTGGACGTCGGCGTGGCTGGGGAAGGCGAAGCCGGCGAAGGAGAAGGTGGACCGGCGGTTGTGGTTTTGTTCGGCGCTGGAGATCGAGATGAAGGATTCGTGGTGGGGGCGCAACTACGTGTTGCAGGAGGGGGAGTGGTGCGTGCAGTACCGGGTGTTCGGGAGCGAGGAGTGGCCGATCGATGTCGTTTACGGGCCTGAGGGGCGGGTGAGGGTGGTGTTCGATTCGTATGAGTGAGGGAGGGGCGGGGATGGGGGGGAAGGTTTAGCCGCACAGAACGCAAAGGGGCGCAAAGGGGGAGAAGAACCATTGAAAAGCGGGAGGGAATTCGGCTCGCCGCGACGGCTCGCCCCACCGGCGGCGGGCGTTCCATTCGGTTGTTGCAATCCGGACGCGTTCTTTGGCCATTCCACTTTTGAAAGAGGATGATCAGGCTTGTTTTTGTGTCTGCCTGTTGCCGCAATGGCTCATTTTTTTGTTTCGATACGGAAAATAAGGCTCATTTTTGTGTTGACGGCAAGGGCGGTGCCCATCAAAATCGGCCGTGGAGAAAACAAGGGAGATGGACATGGCCTATTTGCGACGGAAAATGGACGACAGGCTTCTGGAGTGGAAGCGCGGGGACGGGCATTTGCCCTTGATTGTCAAAGGGGCCCGGCAGGTCGGCAAGACGGAGACCATCCGGCGCTTCGGACAGTCGAACTACGAAAACGTCGTCGAAATCAATTTCGCCACGCAACCGCAGTTCCGTGCCATCGTCGCGGACGGCTACACCGCGCGCGACGTTCTCCGCAACATCAGCCGCATCGACCCGTCCCTTCGCCTCTCCTCCGGACGGACGCTCCTGTTCTTCGACGAAATCCAGGAGTTCCCCGACATCGCCACCGCCCTCAAGCCGTTCGCCGAGGATGGCCGCTTCGACGTGATCTGCAGCGGCTCGCTTCTCGGCGTCCACTACAAGCGCATCTCCCACATTGCCGTCGGTCGCCAAACCGAACTCGACATGCATTCCATGGATTTCGAGGAGTTCCTCTGGGCCTGCGGCTACGGCCAGGACCTTGTGGACGAGGCGCTGGCCCGGATCGTGGAAGCCCGTCCCCTCCGTGAGGTGGACTTCTCCGTGCTCTCCGCGCGCTTCCTCGACTACTGTATCCTCGGGGGAATGCCCGCCGTCGTGCGCCAATACGCGGAGCGCGGTTCCTTCGAGCAAACCCTCGACATCCAGCGACAAATCGTCGCCGGTTACCGCGCCGACGTCCGCAAATACGTCGAAGGTCTCGACCAGGCACGCATCCTGAAGGTGTTCGAGAGCATTCCCGCCCAGCTGGCGAAGGAAAACAAGAAGTTCCAGCTTTCCAAGGTGGCCAAGGGGGCTCGCTTCAAGGATTACGGCGGTTGCGTCGAATGGATTTGCGATGCCGGCATCGCCCGGAAATGCCACTGCCTTTCCTTCCCGGAACTGCCTCTCCGGGGCAATTTCGACCCCGACCGCTTCAAACTCTACATGGCCGACTCGGGCTTGCTGGTCTCCATGCTCGACGACGAAACCCAGCTCGACATCCGCGCCAACCGGAATCTCGGGGGCTGGAAGGGCGGTCTCTACGAGAACATCGTCGCCGAAGCCCTCGCCAAAAGCGGTTACGAACTCTATTACTGGAAGCGCGAGGATTCGACCCTCGAAGAAGACTTCTTCGTCCGCGCGGGAGACGACTTGGTCCCCGTCGAAGTCAAAGCCTCTCGCGGACGGAGTCAATCCCTTCGCGAACTCATCACCCGCGACCGCTACCCGGACATCCGCTGGGGCATCAAATTCATATCGGGGAACATCGGCTTCGAGAACCGGATACTCACCCTTCCGCATTGCGTCGCCTTCCTCCTGCGCCGCGCCCTGTCCGACCTCCGCGTCAACCCAACCTCCGCAAAAGAACCGCTGCCAGCCCATGCCAATCCATGGGAAGGAGCAAACAGACCCACGGCTTGCAGACAACGGGAGGGACGATTCCGGGCGGGGGGCGGAGAGGACGGGGATGGGGGGGAAGGTTTAGCCGCACAGAACGCAAAGGGGCGCAAAGAGAGAGAAAACCATTGAAAACCGGGAAGAAATGAGGCTCGCCGGGACGGCTCGCCCTACCAGCAGCGCGGCAAGATGCCGCACCCCCGGAAGCGGAAGCACCACCTTCCGGAGGTGCGGCTTCCAGCCGCGCCCGGCAGGAGGGAAGCAAGAGGAAAAGCGGGAGGAAAACCCGCTTCCAATGTCTGGAAAACCCCGCGCAAAGTCCGCGAAGGGCGCAAAGAATGGCGGGCGGCCTGGGGGCGCGGGCGGCCCCCCGCGAGGGGGGAAGGCAAGCGGGAGGAAAAAGCTTGGGAATAAGGACAAGTTTTCGCTTGAACGGGGGGGGCGGCAGGGAAGCTCCTAAAATGATGCAAATCTTGCGGAGTTCAACCATGAAAATGATGCAAAATCCGATTGACGCAACTTCCAAAATGATGCATGATTCGAATCGATATGGAACTGAAACGGACATTTTACGACGTTTTGCTTGCCTGGAAAGCCGACAAACGCGGGCAGTGCCTTTTGGTAAACGGGGCTCGGCAGGTCGGGAAAACGTTCCTCATCGAGAAATTCGGCCGGGAGAACTACGAGAGCTTCATCGAGATCAATTTCGCCCTCGAACCGGAGTTCGCCGACGTGTTCGAGGGGGCGCTGGACGCGCGGTCCATCCGCGAGCGGTTGACGGCGATGAGGGGAGACGTGCGGATTGTCCCCGGGCGGACGCTCCTTTTCCTGGACGAGATACAAGAGTGTCCCGACGCGCGGACGGCGTTCAAGCCGCTGGCGCTGGACGGGACGTTCGACGTCGTCGCCTCCGGCTCGTTGCTGGGCATCAAGTACAAAAAGGGGCGTCGGGGGAACGCGCCGAGGTCGATACCCGTCGGTTTCGAGCGGGAGGTCGTCATGCATTCGCTGTCCTTCGCGGAATATCTGGCGGCGAAGGGGTTCGAGGGGGAGTCGCTCGACCTGGTGAAACGGTGCTTCGAGCGGCGCGAGCCGGTGCCGGACGCCGTGAACGAGCGATTCCACGCGCTTTTCCGGGAGTACGCGGTGGTGGGCGGAATGCCAGCCGTGGCGTCCGCCTTTCTGGATCGGGGGCACTACGGGGAGGTGCAGGCCTTGCAGGAGGCGCTGGTCGCCGATTACGTCGCCGACATCCGAAAATACGCGGACAAGACGGACATTCCGAAGGTCGAGGCCTGTTTCCGCGCCATTCCCCGGATTCTGGCGAAGGAGAACAAAAAGTTCAAATACGCGGAGGTCGAGGATCGGGGAACAGCCCGAAAATACCTCGCGAGCGTCGAGTGGCTCCGAGATGCGCGACTGGCAACGCTCGCCGAGTGCGTCAGCGCGGCGTTGCCGGGACTTTCCGGCTACGTGAAGGAGGAATGGTTCAAGCTCTACCTGTCGGATGTCGGTCTCCTCATGTCCACGTACGGGATGCTGGCCAAGCGGGAGCTGCTGAAGGGGCGGTTGGCGGGGCCCGTCAAGGGCGGCATCTACGAAAACCTGGTCGCGGGCGTTCTGGAACGCAACGGCCACCCGGTGCGCTACTACCGGAACGGCGACGCCGAAATCGAGTTCGTCATCGAAAACGACGATGGCGTCGTGCCCGTCGAGGTCAAGGCCACGGCGAGTCGTTCGCGCTCGTTCGACCGGCTTCTCGGTGAGGCGGCCGTGCCCTACGGCGTCAAACTCACCGGCGGGAACGTCGGTGTATCGGGCAAGAAAGTCACTTTGCCGCACTACATGGCCATGTTCCTGTAGACGGTCGGGGTGACCGGAAGCCAGAGCAGGAGGGGAGCCACAAAGCGAACAACGAAGCGGGAGGGAGGCGCATGGATTGCCGGAGCTCGGCCCCCCCGCCCGCGATGGCGGGAAGAAAGCGGGAGGAAAACAGGGTTCCAATGTCTGGAAAAGTCCGCGAAACTGGCTTCCAATGCTTGGAAAAATCGGCGAAACCGGGTTCCAATGTCTGGAAAACCTCGCGCGAAGTCCGCGAAGGGCGCGAAGGGGGTTTCCTGTGGACATGCCGTCTCCTCCGTGCGATAATGGGCGTGGCATCATGCGAAAGGAACGAAACATGGCAAAGGTTGTGGCAAAGTTGCTGAAAGTGGCGTTTTGCATGGTGTCGCCAGAAAATCACTGAACAATCGTTCAATTTCTTCTTGCAATCGGTTGGGCATGATGCATAATAGAGGGGCAAGGATGAAAAGGACAAAAGGCATGAGCGGTCAGGAAAGCGTGGCGAAACAATTGGAGCCCCCGGTGGCAGGCACCTCGAAAGAGATGGGCGGGGCGGATTGCGTCTGCGAACCGATGGCGCAATTGTCGCTGTTTTCAACGGAACTGGAGGAGCGCGAGAGCGTTGCGGCGGCGTGGGCGAGGTACGGATGGGGGCGGTGGGCGACACGCCGGGGCAAGGTGGAGGGGGCATTGTCGCGGGAAGATTTGGAAGACCGTCTGTTCGAGGGGGATTGTCTGGAGGTGTTGCCGCGGTTCCCGGCGGGGTCGGTGGACATGGTATTGTGCGATTTGCCCTACGGAACGACGCAGAACAAGTGGGACTCCGTGATTCCGCTGGATGCATTGTGGTCGGAATACCAGCGGGTGCTGAAGCCGGGCGGGGTGGTGGCGCTGACGTCGCAGGGCGTGTTCACGGCGAGACTCATCTTGAGCAACGAGGAGTGGTTCAAATACAAGCTGGTGTGGGTGAAGTCGAAGCCGACCAATTTCCTGAACGCGAAAATCCAGCCGTTGCGTAAGCACGAGGACGTGTGCGTGTTCTACTCGGGGCGGGCGACCTACCGCCCGGTGATGGGCGAGGGGGAACCCTATGACAAAGGGGTGCGGAAGGACCAGTTGTCTGGATCCTACGGTGATTTCCGGCCAGTGCGGGTGCAAAGCGACGGACGACGCTATCCGACGGACGTGGTCTATTTCAAAACGGCTGAGAGCGAGGGCGAGGTGTGGCACCCGACGCAAAAACCGGTGGCTCTCGGGCGCTATTTGATTCAAACGTTCACGAATCCGGGCGATTTGGTGCTGGACAACGCCTTCGGCAGCGGGAGTTTCCTGGTGGCGGCGCAACTGGAAGGACGGCACTACGTCGGAATCGAGAAAAACGACGCGATGCAACGCTTCAAGGACAAGCCCGTGGACTGCTTGGCGCTGGCGGAACGGCGGTTGGCCGAGGCGTGGATGTCGGCGGGGACTCCATGACAGTCGGGGCGGTCTTCAACGAGCGGGCGTGGGGGATTGAGCTCATTTCCGAAATCAACAGTAGAACTTTCCCAGCCTCTGGGACTATACGGATGTTGGTAGCGGCAACCTGCGCGGGCGGCCGCGTTTGCGGGGCGGAGGCTGTGGAGGGGACGGAAGGAGGGAGAGGGAGCGGAGGACGTTTTCCTGCGAGGGGGCGAGTTTGACAGGGCGCCATTCGCCGTCGGGCCAGCGTACCTGCTTGGCGCGGCGCAGGACGGAGAGAAGGCGCGAGTAGGTCGATTTCTTGAGAAGCCCGGCCTGGTCGAACGCCTTCAGGAGGCGGAAGGTCAGCACGGTGGCGAGGAAGTCGCAGAACTCGCTGCCGATCACCGAGTAGTCGTCCTGCACCCGCGTCTCGTCAAACCCGCACGCATTTTTGTAGTAACGCATGACGATCTCGATTTGCCAGCGCTCTTCGTAGGCCTTGTAGACGGTCTCCGGCGGCAAGTCCAGGTCGCACTCGAGCACGATGGTCCCGAACCGCCGCCGCTGGCGCTCGTATTCGGCCCGGTCGTAGGTTCCCTTCGCGCTCGCCTTGGCCAGCCACGCCTGCTCCTCGGCGGCCGCTTTGCCAGCATGGCGGAAGGAGTAGAGCCACTTGCGCTCACCCCGGCACTTCGCCTTGCGGCAGAGGACGCCTTCGCGGCCCGCCACCGGCGCATCGAACTCCAGCAACCGGTGCGTTTCGATGAACCGCGAGTTGCGCTTGACGGGGTTGAGGTAGTGCAGGCCTGGGTGGCGCGCCCGGTGCTCCGCCGCCGCGCCCGCCGGGAAGCCCTTGTCGGCCACGACAAGCCCCTTCTCGACGCCGCACTCCTCCATGAACGCCCCGTACGCCGTCACGTCCAGCATGTTGCCCGGGAAGCACTTCGAGCAGACTGGCTCTTGCCGATCCAGATCGAAGGCGTAGAGCACGTTGATGTCGCGCGAGCCCTTCGTGCGGGCCTTGCGCGAGAAGTCCGAAAGCGTGTTCACCCGCGACTCGTCCGACTTGAGCGTGCCGTCCAGCAGCAGGTGCGCGTCCGCGCCGACGGCCGCGGCGCGGCTCCGCATGAACTCAATGATTCGCGAGCAGGCCTTGCCGAGATCGTTCTGGAACTTGCATGCCGCGTTGCGCGAAAGGGCCACGCCAGGGTACTTCTCCGAGAGGACGCTCGTCTCGTAGCGTTCCTTGAGCTCGCAGTCCGGGACTCCGGGATAGCAGACACGTAGCAGGGCGATGCACCAGATGCGCCGGGCGTCGGCCGCGTTGTAGACCCGGGAGAGCTCGCCGAAGACGTCCGCGAAGCAGCGGTCGGCCAGTTCGACGACGCCCCAGTCCTTCAACTCCGGCTCCCGCCCCGCGACGGGCTTTCGTTCCTCCAGCGGCACGAAGGCCCCTCCGACGATGTGGCCGACGGTCGGCCCCGTGATCGGCACGTGTCGGCCCTTGATGTAGCGGCAGCCGACGCGCCGGCGCACGGCGTAGCGGTCATGGCCCTTTCCGTAGGTGACGACGACAGTGTTCTTCGGGCGGGGAACGGCGAGAATATCCTTGGGGGTTGGCATGGGGCTCCTTTCGTTTGCCTTGAAATATAGTCCTATTATGCAAATATAAGACTATATATCAAGCCCAAAACCACATCCACTGTCGCTTTCGGAAGCACGAAGTCCAACAACGTGCCGTCCCGGAAGCGACGTTTCGGGGGCCTCAAATCCCCCCGCTCGGGACAGATTCGCGCAAAATCACGGGAAAACGGCCTCGTTCACCCCCATTTGGATAGTCCCAGAGACTGGGAAAGTTCTA
>JAFTAH010000093.1 GCA_017458625.1 Kiritimatiellia bacterium
GCCCCCTCCCCTTGGTGGCCCCCAACGGGACGTGGGCAGTAACCCCGCATGGAACATGGACTCCAGCTAGCCGCCAAACCCGCATGAATACAGAACGAAATCGCGGCGGGAACATTGAGCAAAGGGCTGGAACTTGGGTTTCATCGCATCAAGGCGGTCTTTTCCTTCAGGGGTCAGGTTCATGGGGGGGGCTCCGGGGGTGGGTTGACAAGCCGATTGTTGCGGATGGGGGGCGGAATGAAAAGCGAAAAGAGAGGGGGGGGGAAGGAAGGATGGGCAGGACGCGAAGGACGAGCAGGACTGAGGGCGGGAGAGGGTGGCCGACGGGACGGCCGCCGCAAAACAGGGGGGGCTTAGAGGGAGAGGAGGGTGGGGTTGAGGAGGAACTCCATGAGGCCGACGTAGGAGATGCCGGTTTCGTCGGTGTAGAACGGCTGGATGCCGTCGACGACGACCAGTTTGCGGAAGGAGTCGCCGATTTTTCGGAGTCCGCGAGTTTCCTGCTCACGTTTGGCGTCATCGGGGAGGCGATAGGCGGATTGGATGTAAACCTTTTCGTGACGAAAATTGACGACAAAGTCGATTTCGAGGCGCTTCCGTTCCCGGATTCCGCCGGCCCGGGTCTCGATTTCGAGCATTCCGACGTCCACGTTGGCACCTCTGGCCACCAATTCCGTGTAGATGGCGCATTCCATGAGGTGGTCCGGTTCCACTTGCCGGAAGTTGAGACGTGCGTTCCGCAAGCCGAGGTCGGCGGGATAGTATTTCGAGGGCGATTCGAGATAGCTCCGTCCCTTGATGTCGTAGCGTTCCGCCTTGCGGAACAGATAGGCATCCATGAGCAGGTCGATGTAGCGGCCCACCGTCCGGGGGTCAGGCTTCCGGCCCGTGGCGGAAGCGATGTGGTTGGCCAGTTTCGTGGGGTTGGTCAGGCTTCCCGCCGAACTCATCAGCACGTCGTTGACGTTTGAAAGGAAGAGTTCGTCCGGCAAGTCATTCCGTTCGACGATGTCCTTGAAATAGATGGTCTTGAAAAGACCGTCCAGATACGATTTTTTCGCCTCGTCGGTCTTCAGATGCACCAGTTCGGGCATCCCGCCATAGAGCAGGTAGTCCGACCAGGCATCGGATTTGTCTCCGCCGACGGCTTCATAATACTCCGAGAACGTCAGGGGATTGACCTGGATGGTTTCGCCGCGTCCCCTGAACTGCGTCGCCACATCGGTGACGAGCAAGCGGGAATTGGAACCGGTCACGTAGAGGTCGACATTCTGCTGGTCGCGGAATTCGTTCAAGATGTCGTAGAACTCCTGCTCGCGCTCCGTTTTTGCCTCCGCAGATTCCCGGCCTGCGGTTCTGGGGCGTTTGCACTCCTGGATTTCGTCGAGGAACACGTAAATGGTGCCGCGGCGCTTGGCGGTTTTCGTTTTCAGAAACTCATACATCGCGTCGGGGTTGCGCAGGCGGGCATCCTTTTTCCGGTCGAGGGCGACTTCGACGATGTTCTCCCGTCGGACGCCTTCCTTGAGCAGATGCGACTTGAACAGGTTGAAGAGCAGGAAACTCTTGCCGCAACGGCGGAGACCGGTCACGATTTTGACGAATCCGTCGCCTTTTGCATGGATGAGGCGGTTGAGATAGAAGTCACGTTTGATGGTTGTTGTCATGGCGCGAGTATGGTTCAGGCGACAGGGCAAGTCAAGTCTTCATTCCAAAAGAGGTGGGATTATCCCACTTATTTTGGAATTGATGGAGGAGCGGCCGACGGGACGGCCGCAACAAAACAGGGAGGAGAAGAAGGCGGGAGGCAGGACGAGGGAGCGACAGAAACGACGAAAACGACGGAGGGGGCGCTGACGCGCGGAGGAGCGAGAAGGGACGCGGGGAGGGGAAGAGAGGCCGAAGGAATTTGGCCACAAAGAGCACAAAGAGCACAAAGGGAGGGGCGCTGACGCGCCTGGGGGGAAGAAAGGACGGGTAGGGCGAGGAGGACGCGAAGGACAGAGAGCGGGAGGAGAGTGGGAGGAGAGGGAGAGGGGGGGCGGTTATTTGCGGCGGTGGCGGGAGCGGAGGGTGAGGGCGGCGGCGCCGAGGGCGAGGAGGGCGAGGGTGGAGGGTTCGGGGGCGGCGGCGGAGGCGGGCGGCTCGGGGGAGGTTTCGTGGAATTCCATCGACTTGTCGGCGGCCAGGGCGCGTTTTTCGTCGAGGGAGAGTTCTTTTTCCTGGATGGTGTTTTCGAGGACGATGTAGGCCGATTGGGTGGTCAGGACGCCGGTTTCGCGGGTCTTTTCCAGCAGTTCGGCGCGGTGGTCTTCGCCGGGGTAGAGGAAGGCGCGGTTTTCGAGGGCCCAGACCTTCGCGCCCTCCGCCCAGGGGCCATCGACGGGCTTCGCGCCAGCCAGCCGCGCGAACACGAGCGCCCCCTGGCGGGGACGCCACGGGACAGGAATGGTGCGGCCGTCTTCGGCGGGAAGGAAGAACCAGCTTTCCACGGGGTCGTCGCCGAGCCAGTCCAGGCCGGGGAACTCGCGGCGGAGCATCCGCTTGTCGGCGTCGGAGAGCGCGGGTTCGCCCTCTCCGGAAAACGCGACGCGCGGCGTCCCGGCGTCAGGGCCGTCGGCTTCCAGGCGACGCCACGCCTGCCGCAGAACCCGCCGCAACTTGCGGGGCAAATCGGGGTCGGCGGAATCGAAAACCGTTTCTTCGCCGCCGAGTGCCAGGTGCACGGCTTCGGCGGCGTGACTGGAAAACCAGTTCGGCTTGATGTAAGTCACATCTGCGTCCTCGGCGACCAACATTTCCGGTCCCGGCGCCTTGCCGTCCTGGGGCCGGGCGCATACCCAGTCGCCTTGCTCCTTCTGGTCGACGACTTCCCTGGAGGTCCAGCGGTCGGTCTCTTCGTCATGTTCCCACTCCCTCCGCGAGCGCTTCCAGCCCGGCACGCGGAACTCCGCGACGGCGGCAGCCGCCCCCGCGGCGGGCAACCTCACTTTGAGTTCCAACTCCCGCGGTTCATTTTCGGACACGGGGAAGAGCCGCAACCGCCCCTCCGTGGGCATGTCCAACGTGACGAGCAGCGGGTCCTGGGCGCGCTGGTGGGCGATCTTGAGATACGTCCACTCGGCCGCCTTCCGTTCGCTGGCGCGGGCGTCCTTCCACGCGCCGTCCGGCATCTTGAGCCGCGCCCCTTCGAGCCACGCGCCGGCCGGGAGGCGGAAGTCCAGCACCAACTCCTGGTCGGGATTCCATCCGCTCCACGCCTCTTCGCGCCAGTGCGCCGCGAGCCCCACCACGTAGCCGCCCGTCCCGTCGCCGTCCACGCGCGAAACCAAAAAGTCGTCGGTGGGCGGCGGGGCGGTGAAGCGCTCGCCGCGTTCGCGTCCGCGCGAGGCCGCAAAGACTTCGTTGCCGATAAAGTTGCGCCCGGCCTTTTTCCAGTCGCGGAGGTCGCGGACCTCGCGGCCGAGGATGCGGCGGCTGAGGGCCTGGCGCAGCGGGTTGGCCATGTGCATTCCGCCGTAGACGCGCCACGTGCGCCACGCGGTGAGGAAGGGGGTCTCGACGCCGAAGCGGTAGTCGTTGACCCCCTCCATGACGCGCCGCGCCCGCGCCATGCCCATCGGGGGCGGGGTTTCGGGCTGGTCGAAGTCCTCCCCGGTCTGCCAGGCCACCAGCGCGCGCACGTCGGCGCGCTCCACCTCGACGGCGGCCATCCAGAGGAGCGGCAACGCCAGCGCCGCGGCGGCGGCCAGCGCGACGAGGGGCCCCGCGCGGGTTTGGCGGCGCAATGCGCGCCAGCCCTCCGCCACGTCGCGGCACCAGAACTGGAAGAGGAGCAGGGGGGCCACCATCAGGATGCCCGCGCCCGCCAACACCATCGCCAGCGGCGTCAGCGGAAGGAACGGCAGGAACAGCAGGAAAAAGTAGAGCACGTAGGGCCCCACCGCCCAGCGGAGCGCCCACGCGAGCAGGCCGTAGACGCCGCCGCGCAGGGGCGTCAGCAGCACAAGGCCCGCCGCCACCGCGATGCCCCATGCCCACGGCGTCGCGAAGTCCGCGGGGAACGGAATCTTCAGGTTCAGCGCCAGCCCGCCCAGCGGCAGCGCGAGGCCGAACAGCAGGGCTTGGCCGATGCGCCACGCCTCACGGTGCGGCCCGGCGCTGCGCTTTTTGCCCAGCCAGTAGGTGAGGCGGAGGAGGCCGAAGAGGGCGGCCAGGGTGCCCACGACGTAGACGCCCATGCCCACTGCCGCCGCCGTGGCTCCCAACCACGCGGTGGCGAAACGCCAATGGCCCATGAAGGGGAAATTCAGCAACAGCGCCAGCGCCAGCACGCCGCCGAAGCCGATGCCGAGCGTCCAGAGCCACCAGCGCCAGCCGTTGCCCTTGCGCGCGCCGGCGTCCATCCAGCGGCCCACCCCCGCGTAGACCATCGGGAGCATCCCCAGGAACACCGAAAACACCCACCCCACGCCCAACTCGCCGTCGGAGAGCCCGTCCACCACGCGCGTCATCGCCGGAAACATCCCCCACAGATAGGCCACCGACGCCACGGCAAAGGCGCTCATGAGCCACGCATTTGTCCGCCGCCGCGCCGTCGCCTTCATCCAGCCCCACAGCGCCCACCCCAGCGCCGACAGCACGGCAGGCGCCACCCACAGTCCGAGCGACAGCCATGCCGCCGTCCCGTGCAGTTCGCCCTTGAACAGCCACCACTGGTAGAGCGCCGCCGCCACCGCGAACCACGGGAACACCCCGTGCGTCGCCAGCAGCGTCGCCGGACGCTCGAACAGCCCGCGCCCGTCTTCTTCCGTTCCGTTGAATTCCGCATCCATGCCTGCCGCCTTTCCGGGGTGGTTGTTGGTGAACAGTCCTATCATAGCGGAGAGGGGGGGGGAGAGACAAGGGACAAGATGAGGGTTGAAAAGTTGAAGAGTTGAAGGGGGCGACGTACGACGAGCGACTTGCGACTTGCGGGGAAGTCCGGACGCCGGATGTCGGAAGACCAATAGAACTCACGCAGGGGGAGAGTTGAAAGGAGGGAGGCGCAACGGCGGGGACGCCGTCGCTACACCGGAGGAGGCGGGAGGCGGGGGAGGGAGCGGGGAGGCGGAGGGGGAGGGTCTTCGAGGGAGCAGAGGAGGACGTTGGCGGCGCGGAGGGCGCGGCGGCCGGCGGGACAGTCGGGGTCGTGGTCGCAGATGACGCCGACGCCCTGGAGGTAGGAGTAGGCGAGAACGGTGCCGAAGAAGCGGAAGCCGCGGCGGCGCATGTCGGCGGCGACGAGGTCGGAAAGCGCGCTACGGGTGGCCATGCCGCCAGCGAGGTTTTCGCGGTAGACGACGGTGCGGCCCGCCGTGAAGCCCCAGAGGTAGGCGTCGAACGAGCCGAACTCGCGCTGCACCTCAAGGTAGCAGCGGGCGTTGCCGCGCATGCCTTCGAGCTTGCGGCGGGACTTGATCATGCCGTCGGCGGCGAGGGCGCGGCCGAGGCGGGCATCGGTGAAGCGGGCGACCCGGGCCGGGTCGAAGCCGGCGAAGACCTGGCGGAAGATTTCGCGCTTGCGCATCATCAGGCCCCAGCTCAGGCCGCAGGACATGCATTCCATGACGAGGTACTCGAACAGCAACCGGTCGTCGTGGCACGGCTGGCCCCACTCGTCGTCGTGGTAGGCCCGCCACATCGGATGGTCGGAGGAGGTGAACCAGGAGCAGAACATGCCAGGCGAGGGAAAAATGCGGCGACATCAACAGGTCACGAAAGGGACGAAGGATGGCTTGGGCGACCGGACGGCGCGTCCGGACCGGGCGGGGCGGGGCTAGCGGGCGAGGAGGGTGATGTCATCGGGGGAGATGGCAATCTTGACGGGGACGGCGGCATCGTCGGCGGCAAGGACGCGGGGGCGTGTCTCGAGGCTCTTGAGCTCGATGTCGCCGGGGAGGCGGACGAGGTGCTGGGCGGTCTCGCCGAGGTAGATGGAGGAGTGGAGGGTGCCGTCGAAGAGGTTGTCGTCCGGGGCAGGCGCGACGTGTCCGGCCAGCACGCGGACCGCCTCGGGCCGGACGGAGAGCCAGACGGTGGCGCCAGGGGCGGGCTTGCGGGTGGCGGCATCGGCGACGCGCCACGGGCCACAGGGCGTCTCCAGCGTGCCGTCGGCGGCCACCTTGGCCTCGATGAGCGTCGTCTCGCCGATGAACTGCGCGACAAAACGGCTGTCGGGGTGGTCGTAGACCTCCTGGGGCGCGCCGACCTGCAGGAGGCGGCCGCCTTCGAGAATGGCCAGACGGTCGGCGATGGAGAGGGCCTCCTTCTGGTCGTGGGTGACGTAGATGGCGGTGAGGCCGGCCTGCTTGCAGATGCGGCGGATCTCGGTGCGCATGTCGATGCGGAGCTTGGCGTCGAGGTTGGAGAGGGGTTCGTCGAGCAGGAGGCACTGGGGCTCGATGACGAGCGCACGGGCCAGGGCGACACGCTGCTGCTGGCCGCCGGAGAGCTCGTTGGGACGGGCATCGGCGCGGTCGGCGAGGCGGACGAGGGCCAGGGCGCGCATGACCTTCTCGTCGGCGGCCCGGCCCCGGATGCCGCGCATCTCGAGGCCGAAGGCGACGTTCTGGCGGAGGGTCATGTGGGGCCAGAGGGCGTAGGACTGGAAGACCATGCCCATGTCGCGCTTGTGGGGAGGGAGGGAGGTCACGTCGCGGTCGCCGGCCAGGATGTGGCCGCTGTCGATGCCGTGGAGGCCCGCGACGGCCCGCAGGAGCGTCGTCTTGCCGCAGCCGGAGGGGCCGAGGAGGAAGAAGAGCTCGCCGGCCCCGATCTCGAGGTCGATGCCCCGGAGGACGGTCTTCTGGCCGAAGGACTTGACGACGTGCTGGATGGAAATGGGGACGGACATGGGCTAGCGGGGGCGGTTGGCGGACTCGGCCTTCAGGAAGTGGGCGAGCGCGGCGAGGACAACGAAGGCGACGACGCCAGCGGCGAGGGACTGGACGACTTCGGCAAGGAGGTGCGGCATGGCGGAAGGGCAAAAGCCGACGGACAGGCCCGGGGCCTAGGCGAGGGCTTCCCCGTTGGCGGCGAAGAGGTGCATGCGGGCGGGGTCGAGGGCAACCTCGAAGGAGTCGCCGATGCGCAGCGGGCAGAGGGACTCGACGCGGGCGCAGAAGCTGGTCTTGCCGGTGGTGGCGTAGAGGAAGACCTCGGAGCCCATCATCTCGATGACCTCGACCGTCGCCTTGATGGCGGGGCCTTCCGGCCGGGCGCCGGGGCCGACCCACGCCATGTTCTCGGGACGGATGCCGAGCGTGACGACCTTGCCCGCCTCGGCGGCGGCGGCGGTGGCGAGGGCCTTGTCGGCGATGGGAATCTGGAAGGTGCCCTCGTCGAAGACCAGCCCGCCGCCTGCCCCCTTTTCGAGCTTGCCGCGGAAGAAGTTCATGGGCGGGGTGCCGATGAAGCCGGCGACGAACTGGTTGGCGGGATGGTGGTAGATGTGGAGGGGGGTGTCGACCTGCTGGATCCAGCCGTCCTTCATGACGACGATGCGGTCGCCCATGGTCATGGCCTCGATCTGGTCGTGGGTGACGTAGATCATGGTGCTCTTGAGGCGCTTGTGGAGCTTGGAGATCTCGGCGCGCATCTGGACGCGCATCTTGGCGTCGAGGTTGGAGAGGGGCTCGTCGAAGAGGAAGGCCTTGGGCTTGCGGACGATGGCGCGGCCGACGGCGACGCGCTGGCGCTGGCCGCCGGAGAGGGCCTTGGGCTTGCGGTCGAGGTACTCGGTGATGCCAAGAATCTCGGCGGCCTCGAGCACGCGGCGGTGAATCTCGGGCTTGGGATACTTGCGGAGCTTGAGGCCGAAGGCCATGTTGTCGTAGACCGACATGTGGGGATAGAGGGCGTAGTTCTGGAAGACCATGGCGATGTCGCGGTCCTTCGGGGGGACATCGTTGACGACCTTGCCATCGATGAGGATCTCGCCCTTGGAGATGTCCTCGAGCCCGGCGATCATGCGGAGCGTCGTGGACTTGCCGCAGCCGGAGGGGCCAACGAGGACGACAAATTCCTGGTCCTTGATCTCCAGGGAGGCATCGTGGACGGCGGTGACATCGCCAGCATAGATTTTGTAGACGTTCTTGAGTACGACAGTTGCCATAGTAGGGGGGTCTCCGGCGGGTGAACGCCCGCAACCCATTTTTCTACCACCGGGGCGGGGGCGGTGTCAAATCATCTTCGGGGTTGACGCGAGGGACGGATGGGGATAGAGGAAGGGGTGTCATGGAGACAGTTGAGAACCAGAACGCGCGACCGGGGGGGCCGTACGGCGAGGAAAGCATTCCGGCGCCTGGCCGGACGATTGCGCCGAGAGCCGTCGGGGCGCGGGTGGTGCCCGGCTCGGGAAAGCGGCGCACGGGCTGGCAGGGCGAGCTCGGGACACAGGGGGAAGGACGCTGGGGCAAGGAGGCGACGGGGCCCGTGCGGACGCCGGTGGCACGGCCGGCGGGAACGGCGTACCCCTGGCGGCGGTGGAAGGCGGGCGGCGCCTGGCGGCGGGACGGGGACGACGGCCTGGTGGTGCCCCCCTCTGCGGAAACGGCGGCGCGCTTCTATCGCCAGGCCCGGGCCATGCGGGAACGGACGGACGACTACGAGTACTTCGGGAACTTCTCGCACTACTATCCGGTCTACGAGGACATGACGGCCGAGGAGAAGCGGGGATATTTCTCGTGGCGCACGGCGTTTCGGCGGGGCGAGGCCCGGGATGCGCCGGTGTCGTTCGTGTTCGTCCATGTCTACGAGCTGCTGATGCAGGTGGGCGTGGGCAGTCCGGAGGCCGGGCTGGACGCCATGGAACGCGTGCTGGCAGCCTATCCGGCGCGCGCCATCCGGCAGCACCTGCCGCAATGGATGCGGGACTATGCGGTGTACTACGGGCTGAAGGGGCCACGCGCGGACCGGCTGTTCGCGGAGGTGACGGCGGGAGACCGGTCGCAGATTGCGCTGCTGCGGTGCGACGAGACGCCGGACGAGGAGCTGTACGCGGCCCTTGCGGCTTCCGCCTACGAGGGACGCCCTTCCGTGTGGCTGGAGAAAAACCACGAGCGGGCCGCGGCAGTGGCGGCGGCGGCCTTCCGGGCGGCCACGGCGCACTTCCGGGAGCGGACGGGCGGAACGTTGGCGTGGTTCTGTCCGGAAACCCCGCGCGAGGTGCCCTGCCGCCTGTTCGCAAATGCCGTGTTCCACGACTGGCGGCACTACCTGAGCTATCGCTACGAGGTGAATCCCGCGCGCATCTACCGCTGCCGGAACGGCCGATGGTTGCTGGAAGGGCCGGGGCGCCTCCGGAGCCGTCTGCTGGGCGAGCTGCTGCGGGAATGCGACCGGCAGCTGCGGGCAGCCTTTCCGCCAGCACGCACACTCAAGAAGACGCTGGACCAGCCGGAGCTGGTGGCGTTCGTGCGGCAGGCCGTCGCCGACCGCGTGGCGGCCGAACGACAGGCCACGCGGCCCGTCGTGCGGCTCGACGTCGGCAAGCTGGATGCCATCCGCCGCGATGCCGCCCTCACGCGCGAGGCCCTGCTGGCTGATGCAGCCCCCGGTGAAGCCGCCGCAGCCGTCCCCGAGGAAGGGGGGGAACGGGCAGAAGGCCCCGTTGCCGACGCCGCGCCCGCCATCCCCTCCCCCCCCGCCGTCCCTGCCGTCTCCGCCACCTCCGCCGATTCCCCGCAGGTCGCGGCGGCCAGCCTAGCCTCCCCAGCGGCGGCCGCGCCCTCGTCTGCCGCGTCCCCTACCCCGTTCTCCGCACTGGAAACCGACTTCCTCCGTCTCGTCCTGGCGGGCGCGCCCACGGCCCCCCTTTTGCGGGCGCGGCACCTGTTCGCTTCGGCGGTGATGGAGGCGGTCAACGAAAAGCTGCTGCCGCTGCTCGGCGACGTGGCGCTGGAGGAGGGACCGGACGGCCAGCCCGCCCTCGTCGAGGACTACCGACCGCAGGTCGCAACCATGATTGCATGGAAGGATACGCAGGAAAATGGCTGAAAACGGAATGGATGCTAAGTATGGCGGCCTGCCGCCGAGGCGAATCGCGCAGGCGATCATGAACTCGCTCAAGGGAGGCGTCGTGCCGCGCGTGGGGCTACCCTACGTGACCGTCGGACGCAAGGCCGAGATCGAGGCCCTGCTGCGCGACGTGGCCATCGTGGGCGAGGGCGGCGCGACATTCCGGTTCGTGGTCGGCCGCTACGGCAGCGGCAAGAGCTTCCTGCTCCAGACCCTCCGCAACTACGCGATGGACCGCGACTTCGTGGTGGCCGACGCCGACCTCTCTCCCGAACGCCGCCTCCAGGGCACCCGGGGCCAGGGCCTGGCCACCTATCGCGAGCTCGTCAGCCACCTCGCCACCCGCACCCGCCCCGACGGCCTCGCCCTCGGCATGATTCTCGAGCGCTGGATCAGCGGCGCCCAGCAGCGTACCGCCGAGGATACCGGGCTTCCTCCCGACGCCCCCGGCTTCCGCCGCGCCCTCGACCTCCGCATCCACGAGGCCGTCCGCGCCCTCGACGAAATGGTCCACGGCTTCGACTTCGCCCACCTGCTGTCGGCCTACTACGACGCACATCTGGCCGGCGACGACGACCGCAAGGGCCGCATCCTGCGCTGGTTCCGGGGCGAGTACCAGACCCGGGCCGAGGTGCGCCGCGAGCTGGGCGTGGGGTCGCTCGTCACCGACGACGACTGGTACGACCACCTCAAGCTGTTCGCCGCCTTCCTGCGCCAGGCCGGCTATCGCGGGCTACTGCTGTTCGTCGACGAGCTCGTCAACCTCTACAAGATTCCCCACGCCATCACCCGCAACAACAACTACGAGAAGCTGCTGACGATGTACAACGACACGCTCCAGGGCCGTGTCCAGGGCCTGGGCATCTTCATGGGCGGCACCCCCCAGAGCATGGAGGACACGCGGCGCGGCGTCTACAGCTACGAGGCCTTGCGCTCCCGCCTGGCCGAGGGCAAGTTCAGCCGCGAAGGCCGCCGCGACCTCCTCGCGCCCGTCATCCGCCTCGACCCCCTGACCGGCGAGGAGATGCTCGTCCTCTGCGAAAAGCTGGCCGACATCCACGCCAGCCTCTACGGCTACGCGCGCAACCTCCCGGAGGCCGACCTCGCCGCCTTCATCCGCCTCGAATATGCGAGGATTGGCGCCGACAGCCATATCACGCCGCGCGAGGTGATCCGCGACTTCATCGAGCTCCTGGACATCCTCTGGCAGACCCCCGGCGCGACGGCCCAGGCCATTCTCGCCTCCGACGAGTTCACCTACGCCCGCGGCGGCCTCGACGACGACGCCCCCCTCCCCCCCGAGGAGGACGCCCCCCCGCCCTCGTCCGCCACTCCCTCCCACGCCACTCCCCTCCCCCGGCCCGTCCAGTCCACCCTCCACGACTTCACCCTCTGAGCCCCCCATCGGCCCGTCGGCAGACGGTCGTTTCCCAGCTGTCTCCGCTCTCTCCGCGCGTCTCGGCCGCCAACAAGAAACATGCGTTTGGGGAGCTTTTGCGGACAAGGCTAGCGCATTTTGCGAAAATGTGTGGCCACAAGGTTCGGAGGTGCGACATCCTGTCGCGCCCAAATGAATTGCGCGGCTGGAAGCCGCACCTCCGGAAGCCGCCCGCCAAATGGCTACAGTAATTTGAAAACCGC
>JAFTAH010000094.1 GCA_017458625.1 Kiritimatiellia bacterium
CAGCCACCAGTGGACCATTCTCGACGACGGCTTCACCAATGGCTGCCGGAAGCTGCAGGTCATCGCCCCGGACGGCCGCGTGTCCTACTACAACAAGAAATCGCCGGACGACCTCTTCCTGACCTACCTGCCCTCGACGCATTCGCGCGTGGCGTTCGACGGCGGCACGAACTACTACCTCTACCAGCTCGACGGCACGAAATACCACATCACCCAACGGGGCGGCACGAACGCTCCCACCTACCGCATGGAAGGCTTCTGGGACGCCTATTCCAACTGGTACGGCTACGCCTATGACGCCGACGGCTGGCTCGCGCGCGTGTCCGGCCCCAACACCAACCACTTCTTTGCGCTGGACTACCGCTCCGTCGAGGGGGCGGTCCCGCCCGGCACGGTCCGCTTCACCTATACCAACGCCGCCGCCGCCGAAGTCCTCCTTCCCGGCACCTGGAACGGCTGGACGGGAACCGCCACGCCGATGCAGGACGACGGCAACGGCGTCTGGACGGCGGACGTGGTGCTTTCGGAGGGGTGTTTCGAATACAAGTTCGCCGTCCGCGCGACGAACAGCGCGACGTGGCGCATGGTCTCCGACCCGGACAACCCGATCGCGGTGGGGGCCTCCTCGAACTCCCTGGCGGTGGTGAGCACGGCGAAAATCGTTTCCAAGGTCACCGGCGGCGACGGGCGCGAGGTCTCCTACGTCTACGACTGGGACTGGAACGACACGGCGCACGCCCTCGCGATGCGCCTCCGCGAAGTCGCCTACGGCACCGGCGAAAGCGCCCTCTACGACTACTATCCCGCCTCCGTCGACCAGGGCCGCTCGATCCTTCTCAAGTCCGCCGACGACCCGCACGGCCACGCCGCAGGCCGCGCCATCCTCTATACCTACCACGTCGAGCGCGACTATTCCGGCCAGATCCACGAAGAGTGCCTGCTCTCCACGGGCGAGGTCCGGACGGCGCTGGAATACGACGATGCCAATCCGCTCCTCCGCCACGTGGTGACGGCGGACGGCACGACCAACGACTACTTGTTCGTCAACGGCGCCGCGAACACGGCGGGCCACACGGACGCGGCGGGGCAGACCACCACGCGCACCTATTTCGGCGGTGACGGCATGCTGCAATCGACCACCGACCCGATGGGCCGGACGACCACCTACACGCGCACCTGGCACTTCGGCGCGGAACTTACGGTCTCCAACAGCTGTTCCTGCCGGGGCGACCGCGTCAACACCTACACCGACGAGACGTATCCGTTCTACCTCGCGAGCGTCGCCGACGCCATGGGCCACGTCACCTCCTGGCGGCGCGACGCCCTGCACCGCCCCGTCGCCGTGTCCCATCCCGACGGCACCTCCGAGGCGTTCGAATACAACGCCCACGGCCAGCCCGTCCGCGAAGTCCGCCGCGACGGCACGGCGTGGACCAACGCTTACGACGCGCGCGGCCGCCTCGTCGAGGTTTCCGGCCCCGAAGGCGCCTGGACCGGCTACGGCTACGACGCCTTTGACCGCGTCACCAGCGAAACCAACTCCGTCGGCCTCGTCACGCGCCACGAGTACGACTGGGAGGGCCGCAAGACCCGCACCCTCCATCCCGACGGAACGGAGGAACGGTGGGCCTACGACCGCTACGGCAGTGTCACCCAATCCGTCGACCGCGCGGGCGGCGTCACCACCCACGAATACGACGAACGCGGCAACCGCATCCGCACCACCGACCCCCTCGGCGCCGTCACCGAAACCACTTACGACGCCAAAGGCCGCAAGCTCACGGAAACGGCTCCCTCCGGCCTCGTCGTCAGCAACGCCTACGACAACCTCGACCGACTCGTCCTCCGCACCTATTCCACCGACGGCACCTCCGAACGCTGGACCCACGTCTATGACGGCATCGCCACCCACACCGACCGCCTCGGAAACGTCACGAGCAACGCCTACGATGCCGAAGGCCGCCTCTCCTCCGTCACCGATGCCCGCGGAAACACCACGAGTTACGCTTATGACGTCCTCGGCCGCCGCATCGCAGTCACCGACGCGCTCGGACACACCACCACCCAGACCCTCGACCCCGCCGGACGCGCCACCGCCGTCACGGATGCCGCCGGTCTCGCCCAGTCCAACACCTACGACGCCAACGGACGCCTCGTCCGCTCCGTCCTGCGCGGCGGCATCACCAACGACTTCCTCCACGACGCCGCCGGACGCCGCGTCGAAACCCTCCGCAACGGCGTCTCCGTCGCCGCCGCGGGCTACGACGCCGCCGGACGGACCGCGTGGACCCGCAACGCCGACGGCCTCGTCGTCTCCAACGTCTACGACGCCGCCGGACGCCTCTGGAAAACCGTCATGCCCGACGGCACCTTCGCCGAAAACGTCTACTCCAACGCCTTCCTCTGGAAGACCATCGACCGCGCCGGGCGCGCCACCACAACCGACCGCGACATTGCCGGCCGCCCCGTCCGCGTCACCGACGCCGCCGGAGGCGTCGTCCAATACCGCTACGACGCCCTCGGCAACCTCACCAACCTCGTCGACCAGGCTGGAACCGTCACCGTCTGGACCTACGACGCCGAAGGCCGCCAGACCCGCAAGACCTACGCCGACGGCTCCCACTGGGACTACACCTACGACCCTCTCGGCCGCCTCGCCTCCCGCACCGACGCCAAGGGCGACACCACCACCTACGTCTACGACCCCAACGGCAACCTCACCAATATTCTCCACCCCGACGCCTCCACCGTCACGTTCGCCTACGACGCCCTGAACCGCAAGACCTCCATGGTCGATTCCATCGGCACCACCACCTACGCCTACGACCTCCTCGGCAACCTCGTCACGGAAGACGGCCCCTTCGCCAACGACACGCTCCATTACGGCTACACCCCCGACCGCCAGCTCGCCGCCATCACCTCCTCTTTTTACAACGTCGAATACGCTTATGACTCGCTTGGTCGCCTCTCCACCGTCGTCGGTGCCGAAGGAACCAACACCTACGCCTACACAACCGCGGGAACCCTTTGGACCAACCTGACCCTCGCCAACGGCACCACCGCCGAGCGCCAGTTCGACGCGCTTCTCCGCTTGACGAATCTCGTCAACCGCGCCGACGCCGGAGTTCTTTCCTCCTTCGCCCTCACCCTCGACGACGCGGACCAGCGCACCCAGGTTATCCGTGAAGACGGAACCAGGGGACAGACCCTTAGATGGGCACCAGGGACAGGCCCCTCTTAAAGGTATAAGGATTCCTGATTTCCGCCTTGACTGACTCTGCAACGGCCACCATCCTTTCGGATGGAACGCGGTGGTATTGGGCCGCCGCATTCCAGTCACGGAAGGAACTGCCCCATGAACGACCTGATTGCCTTTTGCGGGCTGGATTGCGAAAAATGCGATGCCCGCATCGCGACGCTGACGGACGATGCCGCCCTCCGGGAAAAGACGGCGCAACTGTGGAGCAAGCTGAATGGCGTCACCATCACGCCCGAGATGATCAACTGCGTCGGCTGTCGCGTGGACGGCGTGAAGACCCCGTTCTGCGAAAAGCTCTGTCCCATCCGCCAATGCGCGCTGGAAAAGAAGGTCGAGACCTGCGGCGATTGCGCGGAGTGGCAGGAATGCGGGAAAGTCGCCATGGTCGTCGGCAACAATGCGGACGCGCGGCGGCGGCTTCAGCAAGGCGCGGCCTCGGCAACTTGACCAAAGCACATTCGGAACTTGGAGGAATCATGAAGGCGAGCGGCGGAACAGTCGGCAACTGGGCGGCGGGGCTAGGGATGGCAATCTTGCTGGCAGGCAACTGGTGTCTGGGCGTGGGTTACGAAGTGGATCCGGTGGAGTATCAGCAGGCTCTGGACAAGGTCGTCGAGGCCAACTGCCAGGAGTTCGCCCGCCGGGGCGTGGATATCGATCCCGCCCGCCTCAGCGCGGCGGACGCGGAAATCGTGGACTCGTTCCTGAACGGGCGCGACTTCTATCGCGTCCCGTCCGGCTCCCGGCGCCCCATGGCCCCCAAGCTCGAATGGCTCCAGTCGCTGCTGGGCGAGGCCTACGGCCCGCTGGAGGCTGCCTGGCGCCAGCAGGTCGAGGACCGCGCCGCGGGCCGCATCCCGCCGCTCTCCCGGGAGGAGATCGCCGCGCGCCTGGATGCGTTGGAGGCCGCCGATCCGTTTCCCGTCTGCATGGACGATGGCTCGTGTCGCAGCAGCTGCTGCACGCTGGCCATCGATGTGGAATGCATCCACTGCGGTCGGCATGTCCTCTATCGGCAACTGGATGAAACCTACCACAACCTGACGCCTGCCCAATATCGCGACATTGCCCGCGATATCAGCCAGTGGGGCATTCCCGTCGAGGTCGATGCCCGCGCGGCTTGCCCCGATTGCAGTGGGAACCCGGACGAGTTCCAGCTTGCCGACTTCCCCGTCGTCTGCCACCTCAAGCCGGAAGCGCTTGATGCTGACGAAGAACTATCGGGCTGTTGGCTGTTGCGGAAAGTCGGCGTGGGGACGAACTGGGACTTGCCCGTCGTCAGCATCTGGACCGACCGGGACGGCACCAACCCTCGCTACGAGCTGCGCATCGTTCTGCCGGAAGCATGGCTGCGAGTTCAAAACGGATGGTATGATGTGCACGAAAAACCGGGCGGGGCACCCTTCCTTGGCATCATGGATGACAGTTTTCTCACCTATGCCGAGCCCCGGGAGGAGGTCGTCGGCGAAGACGGCATGACGTATCGCAAGGTGCTGAATGTGGAATACGCCTCCGAAAGGAACATTCCCGGGAAGTTCCTGGACATAGTCCGTACGGAACGTTCCACCGGACGCTCCGACATCCCATCCCCGACGTTCATCATCGATGGCCGCCGCGTCGAGGTGGATGTCGCCCATGTGGAAGCCTTGCGGTCCTTTGCCCAAGGATATAAGACCATCATCTGCGGGCCCTTTTCGGACCATTCGCCGCTGAAGTCGTTCGTCCCCTGGCTACGAGAAACGCTACTGGGCCCTTGAGGGCGGGAAAAGCAGCAGCGCAATGCGCGCAAAATGTCGCAGGCCATAACTCGGCAAGTGCGGTCATTCTGTCAAATACTGGCGCAGAAAGGCAGGTAAAGTGCGACGCCCGCCTACCGACGGTCGATGAACAGCGGTCGCAGGGGAGACTACTTCTGGGAGTCGAGGATGCGGCGGGCGAAGGCCTGCATCTGCTCGTCGGACCAGACGGGTGGGTCGAAGCAGTGGTCGTTGATGAGGCGGATGGCATCCTGGATGCGGAGGGCCACGGGCGGGTCGTTGGCCGTCAGCTTGAGGGCGACGCGGGGGTGGGTGAAGACGGCGTAGGCGTGGACATGGTCGTCGGCAGGGCCACCGGGGAAGAGGGAGATGAACATGCGGCGCTGCCGGAGCACCTGGATGACGGGGGACTTGACAGTACGCGGGGGATGGGAGCCTGCGGTCTGGGTCCAGGAATGGTCGTGGATATCGCCGGACAGGGTGCCGGTCCAGTACTTGGACTCGAGGACGTAGACGCCGGAGGGGGCGATGACCAGGTGGTCGATCTGGAAGCGCTCGTGGGCGATGCGGAGGTCGAGGTCGTTGAGGATGAGGTGGTTGTCGGCCAGCTGCTCGGCGAGGCGGTCGGCGAGGCGGCGCTCGCCCCGTTCACCGCCTTCGAGGTTATGGGCCTCCTCGGCAATTTCGCGGAGACGCCAGCGGTAGCCTATGCCCAGGGCGACGAGCAGGGCGACGGCGGCCAGGCGCCCAAGCCAGTTGGCGGCGGCGGGGCCGGTCCAGACGCCCGTCCGGAGGGCGGTGCCCAACGGCGGGAGCAGGAGCGCCAGGGCGCAGACGGCGATGATGGCCCAGACGACAACGGAGGCGGTGGGGGAACGCCGGAGCTCCTCCTCAAGCTCGCGCTGGCGGCGGCCCAGAGAGGTTTCGGAACGGAGGATTTTCGCCATGGGAAGGGGGAAAGGCGGCGGCGGACGGGGCGTCAGGCGTCCTGCTGCTCGTTGAGGCCGTTGGCGAGCTTTTCGACCTCGGCGTTGGAGAGAACGGGCTTCTCGAAGCAGAAATCGTTGATATAGTTGACGAAATCGTCGGGGGTCAGGACGGGATAGCGGTCGCGGGCGTTCTGGATGTGGAGTTCGGCCTTCGGGTTGGACATGACGACGACGGGGAAGACGCGTTCCCAGATCAGGTTGGTGCCTTTCAACCAGTTGCAGAGGAGGCGGCGGCTACGGAGGGCCAGGCCAACGGGGTTGCGGGCGGGGCGGATGGCACCGGTTTCCGGGTTCTTGATCTTCCAGACGTGGGCCTGGCGGGCAGTGTCGCCGTAGACGATGCCGTTCCAAGGGACGTTCTTGACGACGAACATGCCGGACGGGGCGACGACAAGATGGTCGATCCAGCATTTTTCGCGGCCGACCTTGAGGCGGAGGTCGTTGAGGACGTAGTGGTCGTTGGCGAGCTTTTCGTCGAGGAGGGCGGCAATCTGCTTCTTGTGCTCGAGGAGCTCCTCGGTGTCGGCGGTTTCGTCGCGGGTTTCGGACTGGCGCACGGCGTGGCCGATGGCCAGGAAGGCGAAGAAGGCGCCTAGGAGCAGGACGCCCCAGCCCTTGTCCATGCCAAATTTCCACACGAGCCCCGCGATGAGGCAGATGGCAGCGATGCTGAACTCGGCAATGCGCATGCGCTTGAGGACGAGGGTTTCGTGGGCCATCTCGTCGCGGCGGCGCGAGAGGTTCTGTTCGCTGGTGAGGGTGCGTGCCATGAGAGGACTTCCTTTATACTACGGGGACTAGGGGGCAGCCGGGGCAATGACGTCGGCAAAGGCGACGCGCGTCTTGCGGTCGGAGATGCGGATTCTGGCGTGCTGGCCGACCGTGGGAGCGCCTTTCACGATGATGACGAAACCGTTGATCTTGGCGATGCCCTCGAGCCCCGGATTCTTGCTGGACTTCTGCTCGATCACGACATCGAACTCGGCGCCCGGCACGATTTGGGCAACGGCAGGGGCATCGGCCGCAGGGGACTTGGCGGCAGGCTCGGCCGCAGGCTTGGTCGCGGGGGCGGCAGGCTTGGTCGCGGGGGCCGCAGGCTTGCTCGCGGGGGCGGCAGGCTTGGCGGCAGGGGCCACAGGCTTGGCGGCAGGGGCGGCAGACTTGGCGGCAGGCTTGGTCGCGGGGGCGGTCGTATCGGCCGCAGGAGCCGGGGTGTCGAGGCGGACTTGCGGTTGCGCGTTCATCTGGGGCATCGCGTAAGGCAAGGGGCCGGTTCCGGCCGGGTGGCCGCTCAGGGCAGCGAAGGCCATGCGTTCGCGGCGGTCGGTAATCCGGATGTTGACGCGCTCGCCAATGGTCGTCGCGCCTTCGACGAAGATGACCAGGCCGCGCACGCGGGCGATGCCCTCGGTCAGCGGATTCTTGCTGGAGGCCTCGGAAATGACAACATCGAACTCGGCGCCCGGCACCACGAAGGCCGTCTCGTCGCCGGGCGGCGGGATGTAGGACGGGGAACGGCGCGGGCGGGCGGCCGGGGCGGCGTAGGGGAGCGGGGCGGTGCCGGCCGACTTGCCGCTAAGCACCGCCTGGGCCATGCGCTCGCGCCGCTCGGTGACGCGGACGTTGACGCGCTCGCCAATGGTCGTCGCGCCTTCGACGAAGATGACCAGGCCGCGCACGCGGGCGACCCCTTCGGTGTCGGGGTTCTTGCTGGACGCCTCGGAGATGATGACGTCGAACTCGGCGCCCGGCACCACGAAGGCCGTCTCGTCGTTGGCAGTAGGCACAAAGGCTGAGCGGGAGCGGCGGCTACCACTCTCGGAGTAGGGCAGAGGCCCCGTGCCGGCGGGCTCGCCCGTAAGCTCCGCAAACGCCATCCGCTCGCGGCGCTGCGTGATGCGGACATTGACGCGTTCGCCCATCGTCGTCGCGCCGGTCACGAATACGATCAGGCCTTCCACCTTGGCGACACCCTCCGTTTCGGGATTCTTGGAGGACGCCTCGGAAATCACCACATCCAGCACCGCGCCGTCCTTCACAAACGCGGCCGGGTCGTCCGCCGCCGGGACGTAGGGCTCGCGTTTCGGCTTGGGGGCCAGCGTCACCTCCGACACCACCCGCACCAGACTTGCGTTGACCACCCGCTCCTGGACACGCGTGACATCCACGATGCAGGTCTGGCCGCGACGCGCCCCGTCGATGAACGTGGTCTTGCCCCCAATGCGCGTGACACCGCTGGCGCGGTCGTCGGACTCGTCATCCACGAAGACGCGATAGCGGTAGCCCACCTGCGGGGTCAGGCGGACGGACGGATCCGTCGCATCCAGCACGGCACCCGTGTTGACAAGGGCAGCGCCCTCTCCCAGCTGCGTCGTGATGCGGGCCGCGCTCGGCTTGCGCACCGCAAAGAACACCGCGACGACCAGGGCGATTCCCAGCATCACGATTGCCAGCAAGGCAATGGCCCGCCACCGTGCCCCTTCCAATTCGACGTTCTGTCCGCTCATGAATGCCTCGCTTCCTGCTTTTTCGTGATTTTCAACCCCCGCACCATACCATGACGGCGGCCTCTTTTTCCAGCTTCTTTCCGCAAGTCCGCTAAAACGGTTTAGCGGGCGGGTGGTCCCGTCCGCACCGGCCATGACCGGACAGCGCCTGAAGTCGGCAGGACAGGGCACAAAATGCAGTGGTTTTATGGTAAAACAAAAGGATTTTCGCGCATATTCCGAAAACGGGACATGCCCTACCACAGGGGAAGGCGACGGGCGCAAGGGAGCTTGTCCCCTCCCCTGCCCGGGAACGGCGGAAGAGAGGGCGGTGACGACGACCGCCCTGGGCGACCAGGGGCGGAGAGGGCCCTAGGGCTGAGACTGCGGCCGAGGCCGGGGTGGCGGCGGGGGCCAGACGTGGAGAGTGGTCGGGGCGTAGCGGTCGAATTCGCTCCAGACGCAGCCGCAGGTCTGCTGGCGGTAGAGGCCGGCGGTCATCGCGCGGTTTTCGGGCTCGGTGCGCCAGTCCCGGTAGGCGAGAGGGACGCCGGTGGCGGCGGCGGCGCGTTCGGCGGCGACCTTCAGACGGGCATGGTCTTGCCAAGGGCTCGTGAAGAGCGTGGTGGAAAAGGCGTTGAAGCCACCCTCTTTCGCGGCCTGGGCGGTGGCATCCATGCGGAGGGCGTAGCAGATGCCACAGCGGTCGGGCCGATTCTCACGCCCACCGATGGCGCGGGCGAAGGGAGTCAGGCCGTAGCCCGAATCGCCGCCCGTTCCAGTCTCCAGCAGGGGGAGCCGTTCGCGGTCTGCCAGCATCCGGACGGCCTTCAGCCGCCGCCGCCACTCGATGAGCGGGTGGATGTTCGGATTGGCCCAATAGAGCGTGATATCCCAGACCTCCGGCTCGTCGCGGCGCAACGCGGTAAGCGCTTTCGAGGCGCAAAGGGCGCAACAGACGTGGAGGAGCAGGCGGCGGCGGCCCGTTGGCGAAGCGGCAGGCATCGAAAAACTAGCGTGCGCTGGGCTTCCAGACGATGGCGGCGGCCACCTGGTCGGCCGCAGGGCGTCCGCAGAGTACCTCGATGATGGCCAGGGCAAACGGGATGGCGGTGCCGGCGGCCTGGGAAGTCAGGACCTTCTCCTCGGCATCGATGACGACCGGGCGGTCCTGCCAGTTGGTGCCGCCGTCGATCTCGCCCTGGCAGCCCGGATAGCAAGTGTAGGGGCGCTGGCCGAGCACCCCGGCCTTGGCCGGAACCCAGGGTCCCGCACAGATGGCCGCCACCCAGATGCCGCGGGCATGGGCGTCCCGGAGGGCATCTGCGACCTCGTCGGCCGCGAGCAGGTTCTGGACCCCGCGCATGCCGCCCGGCACGACCACCATGTCAAAGCCATCGATATCGCCGTCGAACGCCACGTCCGCCGCAAGTCCCAAGCCGTGGGAGGTGCGCGAAAGGCCTTCCGCATCGTCCGCCAGCCGCACGCCGGCCAGCGTCACCTCCACGCCCGCCCGTCGCAACAGGTCGACCGGCGTCACCACCTCCGTCTCCTCGGCACCGTCCGCCAGCAGGAAGCAAACCTTCTTCTTCGTGTTCATTCGTGGAATCCTTTCCTTATCGTTTATGATGGGGTGTCCGTTCTGGCCCGGGCCGACCGGCGGCGGCCCATCGGGTGCGCCTTCTGGTACTCGTCCTTCAGCCGTTCGATGCTCACATGCGTATAAATCTGCGTCGTGCCAAGGTTTGCATGGCCCAGGAGTTCCTGGACGCTCCGGAGGTCGGCACCGCCGTCCAGCAGGTGGGTCGCGTAGCTATGGCGCAACGTGTGAGGGGTTATGCCCGGGTCCAGGCCGGCGGTCGCCAGGTGCTTCTTGAGCATCCGCTCGACCGACCGCGTGGTCAGCGGTCCGCCGAAGCGGTTGACGAACAGGGACGGCCGTGCGCCCTTGTCCGCGAATCCCTCGCGCTCCCACCAGGCATCCCGGACGGCGAGCCACTTGTTCATCGCCAGGACCGCCGGCCGGCCGATGGGGGCCATCCGCTCCTTCTTGCCCTTGCCCCGGACGATCGCCACGCCGGCGTCCAGGTCCAGCCGCTCCGCCGTCAGCCCGCAGAGCTCGGCCACGCGCATTCCGGTGCTGTAGAAAAGCTCGAGGATGGCCACATCCCGCACCACGGCAATGGCGGCAAAGCGATCCGCCTCCGGCCCGCGCGAGAGGCCGGCGGCCTGTTCCGCGCGATAGCCTTCCGCCGGTGCCGCCAGGAGCCGGAGCACCTCCTCCTTCGTGAGCACCTTGGGCAGATGCGCCTTGCCGCGCGGCTGGTGGACAAGGGCGAACGGATTGAGTTCGGCCCCGCCCTCCCGCATCAGAAAGCGATAGAACGAGCGCAGGCTCGACATCTTCCGGCTGGCCGACCGGGCCGTAAGCCCGTCCCGCTGCACCCCGGCCAGGAATCGCCTGGCCGAAAGCCTTCCCGCCTGGCGCCAGGCGGGCTTCGCGTCCTTCCACATCATCTGCGCAAACTGCCCGACGTCCCGCAGATACGCCTCGACCGTATGCTCCGAGGCATTCTTTTCCCCCCGCAGATGCCGCGCGAACGCGGCCATCCACGCATCCCGGGGAGTCGTCAGGGGGTCTTGCTGCGCTTTTTCCATGTCGTTTGCCTGCGCCCCGGACTCTACCGCATTCCCCTCCCCTCCCGCAACCGCATTTCCGCCCGCTCAACGTTTGGCGTCATTCTCTGCCTGGCCAATGGGGCAGCTGCAATAGGACTTGCCAACAGAACACGGCTTTGTCATCCTTGCCTTGTCGGATTCTTCCTGTAGAGGCCCGTCGATTGCAGTCGAAGGGAGAGCGAAATTCAGAGGACATGGGCGAGCCGGATCTCAAGGCGGCAGCTGAGCAGGCGCGTCGGCGTCGGCGGCTAGCGGAAAAGGTGGGGCGTGGGTGCATGGCCAATGCGTCGCACGGCTGCGGCATGGGGTGTCTGGCGGTGTGGGTGGTGCTGGGGACGCTGTGGTTGCTGCTTGGGCTTGCGGAGTCGGGGTACGCGCGATGGTGCGACGTGCGGCCGTTTCTCGCGAAGGTGCGCCCGGGGATGACGGAGGCGGAGGTGCTGGCGCTGGCACCGAAGCGGTTCGACGTGTCGACGTATGAAGGGGACTGGTTTTTCGTCGGTGCATCCGTGGTCGATGTTGATGCGCGTCCGGCGAAACGCATGTGCTTCACGGTGAATCCAGAGACGTTTATCACGGAGATCTTGGGGTTTTTGGCGGGCATCGCGGATGTTGCGACGGTGTATTTCGACGCGGACGGGCGCGTGGTCGGGGAGGGATATTCGGCGTATTCGGGGGCGGCGGTGCGGAGCTGGCGCGCGAAAAGACCGTGGGGAGTGGAGTACGGCGGGCGGCCGGTGAGGGACGGGGAATAAGATGGCCGACCGACGGCCGGCCATCAGGAGCGCGGGAGGAGGGCGGCACGGGGAGCGCCCGGCAGAACTTTGACGGGGAGGGGGCGCGCAAAAGCGCTCAATGAAACACGTTTCCATTGAATGGAAAGCGGTTTTGCGGGGGGTGAAAACAGGTTTCCATTGTATGGAAACGTGTTTTGGGGCGGGAGGGAGGTGGCCGACGGAGCGGCCACCAGCAGAACCAGGACGTGGACGAAGCGGGAAGGGGGGGCGGGGGGTCAGACGGGGGTGGGCGGCGGGAGCTGGGAGGGGGCGATGTTGAGGAGGAGGGTGCGGAGGGTGGCGGCGGGGAGGAGGGAGACGGTGCCGGTGAAGCCCGGGATGAAGGTCGGAGCGGTTAGCGGTTTGAGCGAAGCGTCGAGGGGCAGGGGCTTCAGGAACGCCGGGGCGGCGTAGAGGAAGCCGTCGGGGGTCGGAGCAAGCGTGTGGGTCTTCGAGTCGAAGCGCCCCGCGATGGCGCGGGCGGAACCGTCGCCGATGAAGCGGTAGGCGTTGGCCGGCTGGACCATGAACTCGGCCATGGAGGCGTAGAGGCGGGGCTTGTCGGCGTAGGGGCGTCCGGCGGTGGGGCAGAAGGTGGCGCAGTTGGCGCATTCGTTGCAGAAGTCGGTGAGGACGGCGGTCTGCGTGGCTTGGCGGACGGCGAAGGGCACCGTGGCTTCAGTCACGATCTTGCCGTTTTCGACGGTCCAGGACGCCAGGGCGGCCTCGAAGGGCTTGCTGGCGTAGGTGAGGAAGGCGTGGTTGGGGCAGACGGAGGTGCAGATGGAGCAGAAGGTGTCGCAGGAGAGGCAGCGGCGGGCTTCGGCGATGGCGTCTTCGCGGGAGAGCGGCAGGACGACCTCGTCGAAGCTCATGCGCTTTTCGGCGGGGGTAGTGGCCGGTTCGTGGCGGGGAACGCGGGTGGCGCGCTTGCGAAGGGTCTCGGCGTAGTTGGGAACCGGGTTGCCGGCATTGGCCTTGACGGAACGGCCAACGGGGTGCCCGAGGAGGTGCGCGGCGATGGCGCGGCCGTCGGCGAGGGCCTTGACGAGAGTGGAGGGGCCGTTGTTGACGGCGTCGCCGCCGGCATAGATGTGGGGGACGCTGGTGGCGCCGGTGGCAGGGTCGGCATCGATGTAGCCCTTCTTGTTGAGGGCGACGCCGGCGGCCGTGGCGAAGGTGAGGTCGGGGCGCTGGCCAATGGCGGCGATGACGGCAGACGCGGGAATGGCGACGGGCTCGGCGCCAGGGACGGGCACCGGACGGCGGCGGCCGGAGGCGTCGGGCTCGCCGAGCTGCATGGGGGTGCAGAGGAGGACGGCGGCATGGCCGTCGGGCCCCTCCTGGACGGCGGCGGGCGCGAGAAGGTTCTGGACGGGAATGCCCTCGGAGAGGAGGCCTTCCAGTTCGTCGCGGTGGGCGGGCATTTCGTCGCGGGTGCGGCGGTAGATGACGGACGGCGTGGCGCCGAGGCGCTTGGCGACCCGGGCGCAGTCCATGGCGACATCGCCGCCGCCGACGATGGCGACGGGACCGCTCAGCGCGGTAAGGTCGCCGGTGCGGACGCGGCGGAGGAAGTCGATGCCGTCGAGGACGCCGGGAAGGTCGTCGCCGGGAACGCCCAGCGGCGCGCCGAAGCGGGCGCCGGCGGCGATGACGACGGCATCGGCGGGCGCGGCGCCGGCAAGGAGGTCGGCCAAGGCGAAGTCGCGGCCGGCGGCCTGGCCGTAGTGGAAGCGGACGCCCGCGGCGGCGAGACGGTCGGCATCGGCATCGACGAGTTCGGGCAGGGCGCGATAGGCGGGCAGGGTCTGGGCCGCCATGCCGCCAGGGGCCGGGGCGGCATCGTAGATGTCGACCTCGACGCCGGCGGCGCGCAGGAAGGACGCCGTCGACAGGCCGCAGGGACCGGCGCCGATGATGGCGACCTTTTTCGCAGGCGAGCCGCCTGCGCCCCCAGCGAGGGCGGGGTCTTTGCCGTATTCGAGGGCGGCGCGCTTGAGCTCGCGGATGGCCAGGGGCTGGTCGAACTGGGAGCGGACGCAAGTCGTCTCGCAGGCGTGGTTGCAGGCGCGGCCGAGGGTGGCGGCCATGGCGTTGTCGTCGCGGATGACGCGGGCGGCGGCATCGAAGTCGGCGGAGGCGATGGCGCGGAGGTACTCGGGAACGTCCTGGGACAGGGGGCAGGTGGTGCGGCAGGGGGCCGCGATGCAGTCGAAGGCGGACAGCGGGCGCGAGGTCTTGGTGGCGCGGCGGTCGTAGGTGTCGCGCTTGTAGGCGGGCGACTCGAGGACGGCGGCGGCGTAGGCGCGGAGGTTGGCGAGGGCGGCGGCCTTGAGGTCGGAGTCGGCGGGAGCGTGGGCGCGGGCCTGGATGAAGGTGGGGAGGTTGTTCGCGCTGGCGGCCGCCATGGCGGCACGGGTCTCGGAGAGGTACTGGAGGAGGCGGGCGTAGCCGCCGGGCCGCAGCAGATCCGAGGACGAGGTGATGGTGTTGAAGCCGCAGGCCAGCAGGTCCGCGACGTTGAAGGCGTCCGCGCCGCCGGCGTAGGAGATGCGGAGGTCGCCCGCGAACTCGTTCTGGAGCTTGGCGGCCAGGTTGACGGTGACCGCCTGGAGCGGGCGGCCCGACATGTACATCATCTTCTCGTCGGACGAGAAGACGGTGCGATGGTTCTCGACTTCGAGGGTGTTGGAGAGCTTCACGCCAAAGATGACGCCCTTGGCGGCAGCGCGGGCGCGGAGGTCGCGGAGGATCGTCAGCGCGTCGGGATACTTCAGGTCGTGGCCGAAGGCGGCGTCGGGCACCGTGATCTGCGAGAAGCCGCAGACGCGGTTGAGGATGTCGCGGAGGGCGTCGGGGCCCAGCAGGGTCGGGTTCAGCTTGACGTTGGTGTGGAGGCCGCGGTCCTCGATGAGATAGGCGGCGATCTTGCCGATCTCCTCGGGGGGGCAGCCATGCATCGTGGAGAGGGTCACGTTGTCGCTGAGCTGGGTCGGGATGGCGATGCCGCGGACCTCGGGATAGACCTCGGCCACCGCGTCGAGCGCCTCCTGGAACTCGTCGCCGGCGTTGGCCATGCGGGCGAGATAGCTCTGGACGTTGGGCTTGAGGACGCCTTCCAGGTTGTAGCCGACCGACATGTTGAAGATGACGCCCGGCGTCGCCCCCGGAAAGCCCAGGCGGCGGTGCAGCGCATGGATCAGCACCCAGGCCATCAGGTACTCGCGGAAGGACTGGTCGATCTTGAGCTCCTGCGACCATTCGACGTTGTAGCCCTCGTCCTGCATGTCGATGCAGGGCTTCGAGACCTTGATCTCGTCAAGCGTCTGGACGGTCTTCAGCTCGATGAAGCGGGCGCCCTGCAGCCACGCGGCGACGATGTTCTGGGCCATCTGGGAATGGGGACCGGCGGCGACGCCGAAGGGCGTTTCGAGCAGCTGGCCATAGAGCGCGGTGCGGAAGGGGTCGGCCTCGGCGGGACGGAAGAAGAGCTCCTGCGGGATGCCGAAAATGCTATGCCGGTCCTCCAGCTCCGTGAACACCCACTTGGCGATTTGCTTGAACGACAGCGGCTGGAATTGATCGGACATGGCTAGGCTCCTGCTTGGATGGGTGGATGTCGACTTCGCAAGAATGCCATTCTCACTCTCCGCCCGCAAGCGGAAACACACGGCAACGCACGGATTGCGCTCCGCCCAGCAGCGGCCGCGCCGCAGCCGTAGCCCCCAGAGCGAGGCGGCGGCGGAAGTTTACATTTTTTACCCAGTTTCACCGTAAACTCACACAGATTCAGTCCCTCAAAGGTCCTCCGCGCAATCCCCGCCGGAAAAGGCAACTTTTCCAGACAATGGAAACGTGTTTCGGCAGCTTTTCCAGACAATGGAAACGTGTTTCGGCACTTTTTCCATGGAATGGAAACGTGTTTTCCGCCCTTGCCCCCCGACAGTCGACCGTCGCCCGTCGCCTTTGCCTTACAGGGGGGACAGCGTGGCGCGAATGGAATAGGCCGCCGTCCTCGTGATGGTGGCCACCACGGGCGAGGATGAATCGAAGCGGTACGCCAGCTCCGGCGGCACCTCCAGCACGCACGTGCCATCGAGGCCGTCCGGCGCCTGGTAGAGGCTGTGGCAGCTCCAGGTGCCGTCGCCCCGCGGGGTGTCCGGGAAGATGGCGGTCTCCTCTCCGCGATGGGTGCGCCAATGGGCGGCGGACACCTTCTTCTGGGCGGCCATGACGGCCTTCCGGCGGCGCTGGGCCTCCTCGGGCGGTGCCACGGGGGCCCGCGAGCGGAGGGCGGCGGTGCCGGGCTCCGGCGACCACGCAAACGCCCCGAGATGCGCGAAATGTCCTTCTTTCACGAACGCCAGCAGCCGCTCGAACTCGGCCTCCGTCTCCCCGGGATGGCCGACAATGAGCGTGGTGCGCAACGCGGCGCCAGGCAGAATCTCGTGGATGTCGTCAAGCAGCTCGCGCACGCGCCGACCGTCGTAACCGCGCCGCATGACCTTCAGCACGCGGCTTTCGCTGTGCTGGATGGGCAAATCGAGATAGGGGCAGATGCGCGGGTCGGACGCCATGAGCTCGAGGACGTCGCGCCCCAGGTGGCGAGGATGTGCGTAAAGCACCCGCAGGAAGAAGGCGTCCGGCAGCTTGAGCAGCGCGTGCAACAACTCGGCGAGATGCGACCGCCCGTCGCGATCCATCCCGTAGGCGGTGGTGTCCTGCGCGACGAGGTTGAGCTCGCGCGCCCCATCCGCCAGCAGGGCCTGGGCATTGGCGACGATCTCCTCGAGAGGCCGCGACACCCGCTCGCCTCGGATCAGGGGAATCGCACAGTACGCGCAATGGTTCGAGCACCCCTCTCCCAACTTGAGCCAGGCAGTGGTCCCGCCCTCATATCGCCACGCCGGCCCCGAAAGCCACCGCATGTACGATTTCGGCAGAATCGCCCCGCGATACCCCGTCCGCCTGGGCGCCTCGACGACGGTTTCGGCCCGCTTGCCCGCCCCCTCGAGCAATGCCCCGCACAGCTCGGGCAGCTGCGCGTAGTCGGCAAATCCGAAGCTGGCGTCCGCTCCCGCCAGATAGTCCGCCAGGCCTGGCTCGCCGCCCACCCGCTCGGCCAGACACCCCAGAGCGACAATCTTGGCTCCGGGCGATGCCTTCCGCAAGCTCGCAAAGGTCTTGGCCGCCTCCTCGCACGAGGAGCGCAGGAACCCGCACGTGTTGACCAGGCAGAGCGCCGCATCGCCCGGTGTCTCCGCATAGGTCCACCCCGCCGTCGCAAACGCCCCCATGAGACGTTCCGAGTCGACCGTGTTCTTCGGACACCCCAGCGACACCAGATTGAAGGTCTTCCGGCTGCCTTTTTTCATCGCGACGGCTCCTTTCTCGACGCCAACTTCACGCTCTCGCCCAGAAACGCCCGGACGGCGCTGGGCCGCCCGATATCTCTCGTGCCCAGCCCGATGCCGATGCGCTCCGTCCGCATGGGCGGCATCGGCCCGAACGCCTGGACGAAGTGCCGCAGAAGCGCCGCGCCGGTCGGCGTGCACAGCTCGCCCGCAATTTCCCCGCCATACGCCGGAATCCCCTGCAGCAGGAGCGCCGTCGCCGGAGCCGGCACCGGCAGGATGCCATGCGCGCACCGGACGGTTCCACTGCCGACCTGCACCGGCGTCGCCACCACCTGGTCCGGAGCAATCCTGGCCATCAGCAGACACGTTGCCGCAATGTCCACGATGGCATCCAGCATCCCCACCTCGTGAAAGTGGACCTCCCCCGGTGTCGCGCCATGCACCTTCCCCTCCGCCTCGGCCAGCAAGCGGTAGACCGCCGCCACGTCCGCTTTCACCGCCGCGTCCAGCGGCAGCCCCGCCAGAAGGTCCAGCACCTCGGCCAGCGTGCGATGGACATGCCCATGCCCTCCATGCCCATGGTCATGCCTGCCCCCGCCCCGCACCATATCCTCCTCCTCGCCATGGACGCGCACGGAGAAATGCAGTCCGGCCAGCCCATGGCTGGCTCCCTCCTCGCACGCCACGGCCACGCCCGGCAGGCCCAGCCCTTTCAGCGTGGCCACGACCGTCGCCCGTTCCTCCGTCTCCAGCAGGCCCAGCAGCGCCCCAGCCAGCATGTCCCCGGCTGCGCCGGTCCCGAAGTCCCAGAAAAGCACCTTCATCGCGGCTTCGCCTCCAGATGGTTGATCCGACTCGCCAGATAGCCCCCCCCGAACCCGTTGTCGATGTTCACCACGCCCACTCCGCTCGCGCACGAGTTCAGCATCGCCAGCAGGGCCGCCACCCCCCCGAACGACGCCCCGTAGCCCACGCTCGTCGGCACCGCCACCACCGGACACGCCACCAGCCCTCCCACCACGCTCGCCAGCGCCCCCTCCATGCCTGCCACCGCCACCACCACGCTCGCCGCCGCCAGCTCCTCTTGATGGGCCAGTAGCCGATGCAGTCCCGCCACTCCCGCGTCATAGACGCGCCGCACCACGTTCCCCAGCGCCTCCGCCGTCACCGCCGCCTCCTCCGCCACCGGCCCGTCGCTGGTCCCCCCCGACACCACGACGATGTCCCCGATCCCGTCCGGCTCCGGCATCGTCCCGACGAGTCCCAGGCGCGCCTCCGCCCGATAGTCCAGCGCCACCTCGCGCCCCACCGCCGCCGCCTTCTCCGCGTCCAGACGCGTGATGAGCACCGGCCGCTGACCACCCCCCCCGACGCCCCCCCCCTCCAGCAACGCGCGCACGATTCCGACCATCTGCGCCGCCGTCTTGCCCTCGCCGAACACCACTTCCGCCACGCCCTGCCGCACCTCTCGCTGCAAGTCCACCTTTGCGAAGCCCAAGTCCGCGAACGGTGCCATCCGCAACTCTGTCAGCGCCTGCTCCACCGACACACTTCCGTCCCGGACCCCCTCCAGCACTGCTCTTGCGCGGTTCATCTCTTCTGCCCAACTCCGTTCGTCGCCGTCATCCTACCTGTGCCCCCACCTTCCGACAAGCGTTTTCGCCTCCCCGACGCCTGCCACCTTGCCCAATGGCAATCTTCGGAAAAGCGTCTCGCAAGGGCGTTCCTGATATGATAGGATGTTTTCGATCCATTTCAATGTCTGTGCTTATGACCGACCCCGTTCGCATCTCCACGCCTGCCGCGCCCGTCGACCGCGCCCGCCAGCTGAAGGCCGCCATGACCTTCCGCGAGCGCTGCATTACCGCCAAGGGGCGCGCCCTGCGGCTGTGGGGCAATGCCATCAAGGGCGTGGGCTATCTCTACCACGCGGTCGCCCCCTGGAAGCGCTGGCACATGCCCTCCACCGTGCAGCCATGCCTTCGGACGGCCGCCGCCAGGTCCACCGCCTCCGAGGTGCGTATTCCGCGCATCGTCTGGCAGACCAACTTCACCGCCTCCTGTTCCCTGCCGATGTGGGTCAACTACCGGCACAACCTGCGCCTGTCCCGGAACTACGAGTATCGCTTCGTTTCCACCGAGGAGCGGCTAGCCTACGTCCAGGCCCATGCCTCCGACCGTGTCGTCAATGCCTATTTGCGGCTCACCGACGGGGCCGCCCAGGCCGACCTCTGGCGTCTGGTCGTCCTCTACTACGAGGGCGGCGTGTACATGGACATTGACGCCACCTTGCTCCGTCCCCTCGACGCGCTTCTGGCCAACCGCGACACCTTTTTCCTCTGGGACCGCCGCCATTTCTCCAACTTCTTCATCGCCACCGTGCCGCAGCATCCGCTTTTTGCCAGTTTCATCCACCGCGTCGTCGCCAACATCGAGACCTACCCGGCCGCAGACGGGCCCACCGTATTCTACACCACCGGCCCCGGGGCCCTCACGCCCATCCTGGAGCCGCTCCCCATCGACTACGTGCCGCGCCAGATCGCCTGCCTCCAGGGCGTCTACACCAACGAGCACTTTCAATATATCGACCGCCCCCGGTCCAAGTGGATCTACGCCAAGACGTTCATCGCGCCCCCATAGCGGGGCGGGACGCCATGCATTGCGACCGCCGGGCGGCCCGGTCGGGAAAGGGTGGATAAAGAGCGGTCAAGGGGCGACAACGGAATGGGGACGTTTATGGGCGGTTTTGGCAACCGGCCCGCCCGGCGGTCGGGCCCTACCTGTTTGTGGCTACGCTATTCTGCAAAACGCTCTAGTGTCCTGGATGATAAAAAACTTGTTCAAACGACGGCATGGTGTTTCCCGACGAGGCGCCGGATTGAAGGCGCAGTTTCCTGCGTCGAAATCCGGCAACGACGTGGGGGAACATCAGGGCAAGTTTGGACAAGGAATTATGAATTCAGGACACTAGCGGAGAGGGTCGGAGGAGTAGAGCTGGTGGGCGCGGATGTAGGCGAGGACGGAGGGGGCGAGGTGGGGGGAGGTGCCGGTGGCGGCAAGGGCGGCGCGGATGTCGGTGGAGGAGGCCGGGGACAAGGTGGCGGTGCGGAGGGAGGCCAGCAGGCGGTCGGGCCAGGGGGGCGGGAGCTGGATGTCGGCGGCGGCGGGCGCGAAGCCGGGACGGGCCAGCGGCAGGACGGGGACGAGCTCAAGCAGGTCGAGGATGCGGTACCAGAGGTGAAGGGTCAGGAGGCTGTCGGCCCCCACGACGAAGGCGAGGTCGAGGTCGGGATGGCGTTCACGGAGGGCGAGGATGGTGCGATAGGTGTAGGAGGGCGGCGGAAGCTCATATTCGATGGGGCAGACGCGGAGGCGAGGCTCGGCGGCCTCGGCGAGGGCCAGGCGGAGCATGGCAAGGCGATCGGCGTCGGGGGCGAGATTGGTGCTGGGCTTGAGGGGAGGGACGGAGGCGGGCAGAAGCCAGACTTCGTCGAGGGCAAAGAGGGCCAGGGCGTCGCGGGCGATGGCGAGATGGCCTTCGTGGACGGGGTTGAAGGTACCGCCGAACAGGCCGACGCGGCGGCGGCGGGCGGCGGAAGCGGGGGCGGGGGAGGCGTCAGCTGGGCCGCTAGGGGGCATTGGCGGGAATTAGCTCGCCGACAACCACGACGGGCGTGGGGGAGGAGGTGACGAGATAAGCCTGGCCGCGGATGGTGACGGTCTTGCCGATGTAGGGGCGGAGCTCTTCGGAGCGGCCGTGGATGTCGCAAAGGGTGGAGGGCGAGCCGTCAGAGAGGTCGAGAAGGCGATAGCGGCTGGGCGAGGCGGAGCGGAGGGGGGCCACGCGGAGTTCGCCGGTGACACGTACGCGCTTGCCCTGATTGTTGGCCTCGGGGTCGAGGTCGAGGTCGGCGACGAGGTCGGCGGGGACGGTGATGGACGACTGGGCGGCGGCGGGCGCGGCCGGACGGGCATGCGGCGGGGAGACGGTCGCCGGCGCGACAGGCTGGGTGGCCGGGGCGGGACGGCGGGGGGG
>JAFTAH010000095.1 GCA_017458625.1 Kiritimatiellia bacterium
AGACGGGGCGGCGGAGGAAGTGTCCGGGAGGCGGTTGGCGACGGATTCGGCGTCGGCGAAGCGGATGGCGCGGGGCTCGGCGCGGCGGGGCGGAACGGCGGCCGCCTCGACGGGGATGCGGCCCGTGGCGGCGGGGGTGCGCCGGGCGGCGGTCGCGGCGGTCGCGCTTGCGGCGGGGACGGCAGGCCGCAGGGGCGGCACGGCTTGCTGCAGGGCGGAGAGGGTAAGCGCGGCCGGCAGCGGGGCGATGGCCGGCTCGCCGGGACGGCGATCGTCCGAGGGGGCGGCGGGTTTGCGGGGCCGGGGCCGGGGCACGGCGGGCGGTGGCGGCGGGGACTGGAAGCCGCGGGAGGGAGTCGCCGTGCCGCGCCGGGACGGGAGCGTGAGGAAGGACGAGACATCGACCTGGATGCGCTGGGTGGCTTTGTGGAGCGCCTGGAGGGTCATCCCGTCCTTGGGAGGGGTAAAGCGGGGCGCGGAGTCCGGGCCGTCGGAGGCGAGCGGAATGACCTGGGGGCATTTCTCGGGGGGAGCGCCCATGTATTTGGTGACTTCGAGCGCGTGGGCGCCTCCGGCGGAGCGGACGGCGTTGAGGCAGATGGCGCAACGCTGCGAAACCTCGTCGAACAGGCGGCAGGCAAGGGGGGAGACGGGGTGGTGGAGAATGAGCAGGGCCGTGACGGCGGTGTCGTCGAGGAGTCCGAAGAACGCTGTGAGGCGTTCGTCGAGGCGGGCGGCGGGTGCGGCGAGCCAGGGAATGGCGGAATCGAAGATGACGAAAGAGTGGTTCTGGTCGGCAACCAGTTCGCGGAGCTCGTCGAGGGCTTCGGGGAAGGGAAGGAGCGGCAGGTGGCGGTCGTAGGGGACGAGGTGGAGCTGATCGTTATTGACAGCGGAATCGATGTCGGCGCCGAGGCCGTGGGCCGCGAGGGTGACGTGGTCGGGGGAGGTTTCGGTGAAGTAGAGGATTTTTTCGCCAAGCTGGAGGACGCGGGTGAGGAAGCGGAGGGCGAGGGTGGTGGTGCCGCTCTTGAACTTGCCCGAAAGCAGGGTGGGGCGGTTGAGATACAAGCCCTGGAAGACGTTGTCGAGGGGAAGGATGCCGGATTTGATTTTCTTGAACATCATGGTTTGTTTTCCGACGGGCGGGCTTGGGGGAGGGGCGCGGGGCCGCGGCTGGCGCGGGTCTTCATGCAGGGAACTGTCCTTCGAGTTCGCGGATGCGGGTTTCCAGGGCGGTGAGCTCCTGGACTTCGTTGGTGACGTTGGTGATGTAGCAGAGCAGCTGGGTGACGTTGGAGACGGGGTTTTGGAACGTGAGGTAGAGAATCGAATAGGTGCTGCTGGTGTCGGAGCCCTTGTAGAGGACGGGCTTGGAGACGTGGTCGACGATGATGGCCTCGCGGGCGGTGCGGATGGCGGCGAGGAGGCCGGGGGCGACGGAGAAGGAGTCGACGGGCTGGCCGACCGGCTCCGCGGGAACGCCGTGGAAGCGGAGGAAGTTGTCGTTGCAGTGGAGGAGGACGCCCGTGGAGGCGTCTTCGACGAAGATGGCGGCGGGCAGGGCGGAAAGGAGGGCTTCCAGCTGCTCGACCTGGGCATGGGCGACGGGATGGGACGAGAGGGCGCTGACGTGGCGGAAGGTGTCGATGTCGCGGCGGAGCTTGAAGAGGAGGAAGTCGGCGTCCACGGGCTTTTCGAGGACGTCGAAGGCGCCGGCCTCGTAGCACTGGATTTTGCTCTGGGGGTCGGCCAGGGCGGTGGAGGCGATGACGGGGATGACGCCGAGCAGGCCGTTCTGCTGCATGAAGTCCAGGATCTGGAAGCCATCCATGAGCGGCATCACCATGTCGAGGAGGATGGCGGCGATGGGTTTCGGGGGGTTGCGGAGAATCTGGACGACCTCGGTGCCGGTGCGAGCTTCGAGGATGTCGTAGTGCGGGGTGAGGATGCGGCGGACAATGGAGCGCGCGAGGTCGGAGTCGTCGGCGATGATGAGGCAGTCGCGCCCGGTGGCGGGGGCAGGGGCCACCGGTGCGGGGGAAGGGGAGTCGAAGCTGCGGGAGGTGGGGGTAGTCATGGGGACTCCATTTGAGGTCAGAACTGGACGGCGAGGGAGAGGAGGACGGCGTGGTCGATGTACTCGCGCAGGGCGACGACGTTGCCCTCGAGCCCGAGGGAGAGGTAGTTGTTGAGGCGCTTGTCGAACTTGCCGGCGAAGCCCCAGGCGAGATGCCAGTCGGAGCCGGGGTCGTCGCGGGGGACGTAGACCGTCTTGGTCTCGGTGACGGTGTTGGCGACGCCTTCGACCATGATGTCCTTCTCCTCCTCCTCCTCAGACTCGTAGAGCTTGGAACCGCGGCCCTCGGTGCGGGACCAGCCGGCGAGGAAGTCGAAGTCCAGGGTGTAGCCCTCCCACGCCTGATGGTAGCGGATGAGTCCCATGATGCGCTGGTCCCAGTAGGGGGTCCAGTAGTAGTCGCAGCCTTCGGAGGTGGAGACCGTCGAGAACTGGAAGCCGGCCCAGACGCCGATGGTGGGGTTGATTTCCCAGAGGGTTTCCAGCATGGCGGAGAACATGGCGTTGTCGTCCTCGTAGGCCCAGTACTGGGAGCGGGTGTCCACGGTCCAGTGGTCGGTGGGGGTCCACTTGGCGCGGACGGCGGCGGAGTCGTAGAGGATGTCCTTGACCGCCGAGAGGACGGTGTTGTGGTCGTAGAAGATGAGGAGGGAGAGGGTTTCTAGGGGATACCAGAAGGCGGAGAGCGAGCCGACGAGGTGGCTGTCGTCCTTGGCGGGGATGAAGGAGTGGGAGTTGATGCCGTCCTGGAGGTTGAAGTTGGTGGTGATATTGGCGTTTCTCTTCTGCTGGCGGGAGACCAGGCCGAAGGTGCCGTCGAGGATCAGTCCGCTGTGGGTTTTGTGGGAGAGGCGGCCGACGGCCTCGGTGGCTTCGGAACGGTAGGTGTACTTGCTCTGCTCGTAGGTGACGTTGGTGATGTAGACGGCGTTCCAGAAGGGGCGGACGACCTGCTTGAGCTGGTACTTGCGGACCTGGGCGCCGATGGTCCAGTCGTAGGGGAGGTTGATGGAGGCCGCGCCGGAGATGCCGAAGGACTCGATCTGGTCGTTGGCCTTGGACTGGTCGACGCTGACGCGGAGCATCGGGTCGAACTCGAACTCCTGGGAGGAGATGGGGCCTTCGACGACTTCGTAGGTGGTGCCGGTGAGGATGGCGAGGTCGTTGGTCACGGTGGTCTCGACGTCGGCCGGCTCGACGAGTTCACGGACCTCGAGGGGGGGGCGGTTCTGGAACTGGGTGTGGATGTCGTTCTCGAGCTGCTTGCAGAGGACCTCGGGATAGCCGTCGCGGCGGAGGACGGCGAGCATTTCGATGGCGAGGTTGGGGCGGTTCATGCGCATGGCGACCTGGGCGCGGAGGACGCGGGCGAGGAAGGCCGGATGGAACTCGTAGGCATGGCGGACGATGTCGGCCCCCTCGGTGGTCCAGGTGGGTTCGAAGCGGCTGCAGAGCAGCATGTTGTCGCCGGCGAGGGTGTAGCCGGAGGAGGAGGGGACGAAGCCGATGGAGTAGGTGCGGCCGCATTCGGCGAGGATGGAGGAGCAGACGCTCTTGGCGGGGGCGAGGTTGCAGGAGGCCTCCTGGCCGATGTCGCCGTAGGGAAAGGCCACCATGGGGCCGTTTTCGGTGGGGTAGAGGTCGCCGAGTTCCCGGCGGAGGATGCGGTCGGATTCGCGGAACTCCTTGCGGATGCGGCGGTCCCACTCGTTCATGGACTCGAGGCGGCTGCGTTTGGGGAGCCAGATGCGGTTGGGCAGGGGGGCGCGGACGTCAAGGCCGTCGGGGTCGACGGGCTTCTTGATGTAGGAGTTGAAGAGTTCGGAGCCGACGACCCAGTTGCCGGAGGCGGCGGCCTTGCGGAGCTCCTCCCAGGTGGCCATGGAGGGGGTGTAGTCCTTGGGGGGGTCGGCGGGGGCGAAGATGCCGAAGGGGACGCCGAAGTCGGCGGCGACGTCGGTGCCGAGGGCGAGGGAGGAGCGGAGGCTGTCGTCGAAGGTGACGGCCACCAGCTTGTGGGGGACGGGAACCGCGGAATCGGCGGAGCCTTTCTTGGGGAAGCGGCGGGTGCCGGTCACGCAGTAGCGGAGGAAGTCGAAGAAGCGGGCTGTGAAGGGGGGATCCTCGAAGACGTCGGGGTTGAGGGCGCTGGCCTTTGGGGAGACGTAATCGGGGATGTCGGCGGGGGAGATGAGGGTCCAGCCTTCGCGTTGCAGGGCGGTGAGGTGCTCGTGGAGGCGGCGGACGGAGACGGTGGGGACC
>JAFTAH010000096.1 GCA_017458625.1 Kiritimatiellia bacterium
GGAGGAGGACGAGGGCGGGGGTGGAGGTCCGGGGGTCGATGGGGCGGAAGTGGACGTCGACGCGGGTGACGCCGGGGGGGAGGGGGGTGGGAGGCGGGGAGTCGGGGTGGCCGGAGACGTGGAGGTGGTAGTAGGCGTCGTGGCCGTCGCGGCGGAGGGCGATGAAGGCGAAGTGGGGATTGGGGGGCAGGATGCGGAAGGAACGGGGACCGAAACGGAGGGAGAGGTCGTTGGCGACCAGGCGGACGGCGGCGGAGAGGGCCTCCTCGTAGGTGGGGGTCCTGCCGCGGATGGGGAGGTGTCCTGGGGGCAGGTTGTGCTCGGGCGGGGGATTGCCGGCATAAGGGGCGGAACGGGCGTGGAGGGCGCGGAAGTCGGCGGCGGGCATGGCGGGACGGGAGAGGGAGGGAAGGGCGTAGAGGTAGAAGAAGCCGGCGTAGGCGGGGGCGGGAGGGGCGTGGTGGAAGAGGGGAAGGTCGAAGCCGAGGAAGTCGGCGGTTTCAAGCCGGGAGACGCGGAGGGAGACGTCGGGGGCGTTGTCGAGGGGCAGCCGGATGGCCGGGGCGGTGGGGGCGTCGGGGGCGTCGGGGCGGACGTTGAGGCAGAGTTCGTAGACGGCGCGCGAGGCGGGGAGGTCGACGAGGTTGTTGAAGCGGGTGTTGCCGTCGGGGACGCGGCGGGGGAGCGGCTGGAGGAAGAGGGGGATGGCCGCGAGGCGCATGGGATAGGCGAGGCCGGCCGGCGGTAGCGGGAGCAGCGGGTCGGCAGAGGGGTCGCGCAGGATGGACAGGAAGGGGACTTGCGGGAGGAAGGCGACCAGGGGCAGGTCGTTGGGGAGGCGGAGGCAGGCTTCGGTCGCGCCCAGGGAGGTGTAGGGGTAGAGGGCCAGGAAGGCGGCGTGCGTGGCGGCCATGGAGGCGGGCGGGAGCAACGGGACAGGCAGCATCCGGGAGAAATCGGCGCGCGTGGGCTGCGACGGGAGCGCAGGCCGGGTGGAGGGGACCTGGACGAGGAGCCCCAGGGTCTCGTCGGGGGGCGGGGCCGGGGGGAGCAGGAGGGGGATGCGCCAGAGCTTGGCGGTGGCGGGCGTGGTGTCGGGGGCCAGTAGCACGGGGATGCGCCAGGGAATCGACGAAGGGGGGAGGCGGGCACCGGAGGGCCGGTCGCCAAAAATGGCCCGGAGCATCTGGTGGACGAGGGTCAGGAGGCGGGGGATGGCGTGTTCGGGCTGGGGGGCGAGGAGGCCCGAGAAGAGGTCGAGGGAGGAGAGGCCTTCGATGGGGAGGACGTCGAGGTCGGCGGGATGGGGATGGCCCGCCCAGGAGGGAGGGACGGGGAAGGCGCGCAGGGCGCGTTCGAGGAGCGCCGTGTCGCGGGCGTAGCGGAGGATGGCGTTGCGGGTCTGCCAGAGTCCGGGCTGGCGGGCGGCGGGCTGGGCGGGGGCAGTGCGGAAGGGGAGGGCCGGGGTGGGGCCGGGCAGCGCGAAGGGGGGCGGCATGCGGTCGAGGACCTCGCGGGGGAGGTTGGGGGCGAGGTAGGGGCGGTAGTCGGCGAGACGGGTGCGGGGGGCGTCAGGCTCGAAGCGGCCATAGCCCGGCGCCGCGGGATTGGCGCGGATGAGTCGGAGGGCGGTGGCGCGGAGGGTGGCGGCGGCGGCGCGGGCGGCAGAGGGCTCTATGAGGGTCCGGAGGAGGGCGAGGGCGGCGTGGTAGGGGGCAGCGCCGGGCCCCTCGGAGGGGTCGGCGGCGCCGAGCGCGGCGGAGTTTCCGATGAAGTCGGACTCGCGGGTGAAGAGGATGGTGAGGATCTGGGAAAGCTCGCGGCGGAAGGCGGGGTCGGGCGGCGCCGGACGGCGGGTGCCGGGGGCGGCGACGGGATGGCGGGCGGGAAGCGTGTTGAGATAGTCGACCAGGAAGGCGCGGAGTATGAGGTCGAGCTGGGCATCGGGGAAGTTGGCCTGGTCGATGGGGACGTCGAGGGCGGCATCGACGGCGAGCAGGGCGGGGTAGGGCAGGCCGAAGTGGTGGCAGAGGGCGGCCAGGGGGAACCAGTCGTCGGGGTCGGGGGGGGAGTCGAAGAGCGGGGCGTCCGGGACGAGGAGACGGCGCAGGATGAGGTCGCAGGCGTAGAGGAGGTCGGGGCCGACGAGGGCAGCGCCGGAGGGGTCGCGGAGCTGGAGGTCGGTGGAGATGTCGTCGGCGAAGAAGAGGAGACGGAGGAGAAGGTCGGGGCAGGAAAGGGCGAGACGGGCGTCGGGGGTATCGGGAACGGGAGAGGCGGGGGGGGCGAGGGCGGCCGCGATCTGGTAGAGGGAGGGGGTCGCGGACGTGACGGAGGCGCGGGTGATAGCCTCGAAGACGAACTTGAGGTAGCCGACTAGGTGCGAGGCGGCGAGGGGTTCGGCGGCAGGGACATTCAGGGTGCGGCGTACGTGGGCGCAGAGGCCACGGGGAATCGACGGGGCACATTCCTGGAGCTGGGCCTGGATGGCCTGGAGGAGCGAGGGGGGCAGGTCGCGGCCATCGACGGGCGGAGGCAGGAGCGGAGGGGCGGCGGGGAAGTCGGGATCGGGGGGGGGCGCGGCGGGGACGGGATGGGCGGCGAGAAAGCGGATGAAGGCGCGGCAGGGAATCTCGCCGGCGTGGGCGCGGCGCGAGACGAGACCGGCCGGCATGTGGACGTAGGCATGGGGTTCGCGGGGCGCGGGGACGAGCGGGGGCGAGGCGGCGAGGCGGAAGACGACCTTGGCACCGTGCGGGAGTGACCAGACGCGTTTGAGCCAGGTCATGCCCTTCCAGGTGTAGAAGACCGACTTGCGGGGGTCGTCGGGAGCGGAAAGCGGAGTGAGGAGGGTCCAGCCGAAGGCGCGGAGGGCGGTGAGGTCGCAGAGGACACCCGAGAACATCGCGTTCAGGGCGAACATGGGACTCGGGGACGGGAGCGGGGGCAGTTCCGCCGCAGAGGCCTTGAGCGCCTCAAGAAACGCATCGGACTTGGAGGGGGAGATGGGCATAGGCGGGGAGCATAATCGATTCTGGCGAAAAGACAAGGGAGAGCGTGGAGGTCAGCGCCAGAAAAGGCAGGCTTCGTAGATGAAGTAGAGGCAGAGGAGAAGCTTGAACCCGGTGCCGAGCAGGAATCCGCCAAAGGCGGCCAGGGCCGCGCGGAAGGGGTGCGCCGTCGGAGAGGCCGAGGCGGCCGGGGCGGCCTGCGCGGCCGGGATGGGCGGGGGCGAAGGCGGAACAGGGACGCGAGAGGACGTCGTCAGGGGAATCGCGGGGGGTGTGGAAGGGCTTGGCAGACGCGGGGAGGAATGCCCGCCCGCCATGGAGCCCGCGAGCAGCTCGCCCAGAAAGGCGCCACCCAGGCCGCCAATCAGGAAGCCGAAGGGCGGGAAGCAGAAAAGTCCCACCAGAAACCCGATTAGCGACCCCCAGGTGGCCAGTCGGGAACCGCCAAATTGCTTCGTGAGCCAGGATGGGGCGAAGATGTCAACGAGCGTCACGATGAGGGTGAAGACTGCGGCGAAGACGAGGAAGGAGGTGGAATAGGGGCGCGAAGGATGCAATTGGAGGACGAGCAGGGCCGCGTAGGCCAGCGGGGGACCCGGCAGGGCGGGCAGGACGCAGCCAATCAGGCCCAGGAGGAGCAAAAGCAGGGCCAGCGTGAACAGCCAGATGGCCAGTAGGGGCGCGGAGTCGGGGGCGGAGTCGGCGGTTTCGGCGGCTGCGGGCGGCAGCTGGGCGTCCAGTTCTTCGGCGAGGCGCAGGACGAGGCCGATGACGGTGCCCAGGGAGTCGGCGGACAGCTTGTCGAGGGTGTCGGCGGAGGTGTGCCAGTAGTCGTTGAGGCGGGGGGCGGAGCCGTATTCGAAGTCGATGAAGTCGATGGCGGGCACTCCGAGGCGCTGGAAGGCGACATGGTCATCGCCCATCGTGTAGGGGACGAGCCGGATGGCTGGCCGGCAGCCCTGCGCGGTGGCGGCGTCCAGGGCGAGACGGCGGAGCGTGACATCCGTGTTGGCGGGGAGCGTCAGGGAGAGCGAGGCGTCGCCCACCATGTCGAGGAGAATCATGGCCGACAGCCGAGGCACCTCCTGGGCGGCGTGCATCTGGGCGGCGAGGTGCATGGAGCCGTGGAAGCCGTCGTTGGGGCCATATTCGATGGCTGCCTCCTCGCCGTCGAAGAAGGCCATCCGCACCTCGTGGCGGAGCGGATGGGCGGCCAGGACGCGTGCCAGCTCCAGCAGAGCACCCACGCCGGAGGCCGAGTCGTTCGCGCCCGCGAAATCGTCGGCAATGCCGACCTTCGTGTCATAGTGCGCGCCTAGCAGGAGGAGGGGCGGAGAGTCGGGGGCTGGCGCGGCCGCCGGGATGGTCGCCAGGACATTGCAGAATTGCCGAGTGCCGACGGGGGTGGGGCTGTCGAAGACGTTGAGGAGGACGTTGGTGACACCGACGGCATGGAGGGCGTCGGCGATGACCTGGGCGGCGGCGGCGGCCTGCGGGGTGGCGGCCGGCTTGGGGCCGAGCTGGTAGAAGGCGGCCACCTGGGCATACGCCTCCGACGCCGACACAGCCGCCAGCCGAGGAGAATCCGCGCTGGCTCCCACCGGGCCGTTCTCCGCGGCGCCGAACACGCCGGGACCGTCTGCCAGCAGCGCCAGCAGGAACAAGAACGGGAATACCAGACCCAGTCGTCTCATGGCGGTCCAAAGCCTACCATGTCGCCTCTCCGCAGGAAACCGAAAAGCAGTTTCGCCAGCGTAGCGCACGCCGCTGCCGCGTCAGGCGGTGCAGGGGTTCACCTGGGCCGAAACTGTGCGAAAAGCCCTTGTTTTTCCGTAAAATCACAGCAATTTCCGGTGTGTTCCCGAGGCATTTCCGCAAGGGGGGGCGGGGACAATAGAGAACAGAGGAGCCTAGGATTCTAGAACTCTAGGCTGACGGAAGCCCTGGGCCGAGGCGCAGGGCAGGGAGGAGGTGGCGGCGAGGCGGCCTAGCGGCCCTTGCGCTGGCGGTCGAGGATGCGGATGGCCTCGATGGCGGTCCGGATGGCATCGTCGACGCCGACGACCTTCATGATGGGCGCATCGGCGTACGTCAGACCAATCACGGAGAGGACTTCGCCTGCGTGGGCCCGGCGGATGCTCGAGACGACGAACAGGGCTGCGGACTCCATGGAGGTGGAGATGACGTTGGAGCGGTACCAGGCGTTCCATTTGGCCTCGATCTCCTCGCGGATGGGCGTGTCCTTGTCCTCGATGTAGAAGGCATCCTTGCAGTGGCCGATACCGGCATGGGCAACGAGGCCCAGGTTCTGGGCGGCCTGGCGGAGGGCCAGGGTCACGTCGAGGTCGGCGACGGCGGGATAGGACAGCGGGACGTACTGGCGGGTGGTGCCCTCCTCGCGGACGGCGCCGGTCGTGATGCAGAGATCGCCGACGCCCACCTCGGGCTGCAAGGCCCCGCAGGTGCCGACGCGGATGAAGGTGTCCGCCCCGCACTTGACCAGTTCCTCGACGGCGATGGCGGTGGAGGGGCAGCCGATGCCGGTGGAGGTGCAGGCGACCTTAATGCCGTCGACGGTGCCGACGAAGGTGCGGTATTCGCGGTTGAAGGCGATTTCGCGGGGATTGTCGAAGTGGGCGGCGATCTTGGGCACGCGGCCGGGGTCGCCGGGGAGGATGACGTAGCGGCCGATGTCGGAGGGGCGCAGATGGATGTGGTACTGCATTTCCTCGACGGGTTTCGGGGCGGGCTTGGCGGCCTTCTTGGCGGGCTTCGCAGCCTTGGCGGCGGCGGGTTTCTTGGTGGCTTTCTTGGCGGTCATGAGGGGTCCTTTCGGTTTTCTCTAGAGGGTGTTGGCGGCACCGAGCTCGTTCCAGAACTGGGCGATCAGGGCGCGCATGTTGGCCATGGAGCGGCGGGTGGTCTCGGTGACCTCCTCGTGGGTGAGGGGCTGGTCGAGGATGCCGGACGCCATGTTGGTGATGCAGGAGAGGCCCAGGATGCGCAGGCCGGCCGCGTTGCCGAGCATTGCCTCGGGGACGGTGGACATGCCGACGGCATCGGCGCCGAGGGCGCGCCAGGCGCGAATCTCTGCGGGCGTCTCGTAGGTGGGGCCGGTGCCGGCGAGGTAGATGCCGGCGCGGAGCGGGATGGCGGCGGCCTGGGCGGCCTTGCGGAGGAGGCGCTGCAGGTCGCGGTCGTAGACGTGGGACTGGTCGGGGAACCGGGGGCCCCAGAACGGATCGTGTGCGCCCAGCAACGGCGTGACGCCCATCATGTTGATGTGGTCCTCGATGAGCATCAGGTCGCCGGGTGCCCAGTCGGCGTTGACGCCGCCGGCGGCATTGGTCAGGAACATCGCCTTGGCGCCGAGCGACTTGAGCAGGAACGCCGGCAGCGCGACCGGATTCCAGCCGATGCCCTCGTAGTAGTGGCGGCGGCCCATGAACAGGAACGTTTCGACACCGGCGGCGCGGCACCAGACGAGCTTGCCGGCGTGGCCGACGACGGTGGCGGCGCCATAGCCGGGAATGTCGGCGTAGGACAGTTCGCCGAGCTTGTCGAAGGCGGAGGCGACATCGGACCAGCCGCTACCGAGGACGAGACCGATGCGGGGAGCGGCGGCGGGGAAGGCGGCCTTGACGGCGGCGAGGGCAGGGGCGAGGGAGGGGGTATCGATCATGGGAATGCCTTTCTTGTAGATGCGGCATCGGCCGCAAGGATGGTTGTACAGGAACCGGGACGCGAGGGCAACCCGGAAACGTGGCCGGAGGTGAAGCGTTTCGGCAGGGGGCAACCCCTGGTCCGGGAGCAGGGGAAGGAGGGCAAGGCGCCGGGGAGGGGAAGATGGGCGGGGACGGAGAAAAATGCGCAAAAATCCCAATGGTTCACGTAAAATCACAAGGGTTCGGGGCGTTGGACAAGAGGGGCGGGCGGGGTGTGTTCCATCGAACCTGGGACTGGGACGGGGACATCTGCACTTGTTTTGCCGGGGCGGGGAGCGTAAGGTTTCGGCCTGTTGAGGAAGGAGCATTTCATGAGCAAGATTTCCAGTCGCAAGGTGGTGGTGGTGGGCGCGGGGGCGGTCGGTTCGGCGTTCGCCTATGCGCTGGCCCAGGCCGGGGCCGCCGAGGAAATCGTCCTGACCGACCTCAATGCCGACCTAGCCAAGGGGCAGGCCCTCGACCTGGCCCACGGGACCCCGTTCTATCCCACCGTCTCCATCCGCGCCGAGGCCGCGCCTGCTGCCTATGAACATGCCGCCGTCGTCGTGGTCACTGCCGGCAAGGCCCAGGCCGGGCCCGACCAGTCGCGGCTCGACCTGCTGGCCATCAATGCCAAGATCGTGACCATCGTGGCGGAGCAGGTGAAGGCGACGGCTCCGGAGGCGATTCTGCTGGTGGTGTCCAATCCGGTCGACATCCTGACGCACGTGGCCGCCGCGCGCACGGCCTGGCCGCGTGGCCGCATCCTGGGCAGCGGCACCGTCCTCGACAGCGCGCGGTTCCGCTATCTGCTGGCGTCCCATTGCGGGCTGTCGCCGCAGAGTATCCACGCCAGCATTCTGGGCGAGCATGGCGACAGCGAGTTCGCGGCGTGGAGTCTGGCGCATGTGGGCGGCATGCCCTTCGTCGAGTATTGCGCCATCTGCGGCAAGTGCGCCCATTCGACCTTGCGCGACGAGGTGGAGGCCGAGGTCCGCCAGAGTGCGTACCACATCATCGGCTACAAGGGGTCCACGAGCTTTGGCGTCGGCATGGCCATGCGCACCATTGTCGCCGCCATCCTCCGGAACGAGCGCCGCGTCTTGACCGTCTCCGCCACGCTCCATGGCGAGTACGGGCTGGACAACGTGACGCTGGGCGTGCCTTGCATCATCGGCGCCAATGGCATCGAGCGCGTCATTGAGGCCAGTCTCACCGCCTACGAGGCCAACGCCCTGCGCAAATCCGCCTCCCTCCTGCAGCAAACCCTCGCCGACCTCGACCGGAAGACGAGCGAAAAGCGCTGATTCCTTCTGCCATCCACCCTCCCATCTGTTCCGACGATGCCCATGACCACGCATACCGATTCGTTCACGTACCAGATCATTCCCAACCGCGAGCTTGCCGCTGAGGACCTCGCCCTGTGCGATGCGGCGGCGGCGGCCGCCCTCCGCGCCTATGCGCCGTATTCCCGGTTTCATGTGGGGGCGGCCCTGCGGCTTTCCAATGGGCGTCTCATCGATGGCAACAACCAGGAGAATGCCGCCTATCCGTCGGGCATCTGTGCCGAGCGCACCGCGCTTTTCACCGCTGCCGCCGCCTATCCCGAGGCGAACGTCCTGGGTCTGGCCATTTCCGCCTTCCACGATGGTCACCACGTGCCCTACATTTCCCCTTGCGGGGCCTGCCGCCAGGTCATGATGGAATCCGAGGCGCGCCAGCAGGTTCCCATCCGCGTCCTGCTGCACGGGGTCAGCACCACCTACGTGCTGACGACCGTCCGTGCGCTTCTGCCGCTCTGGACGCCGCCCAAGTCCACGACGCCGCTCCGGTAAGCCTCTCTCGTTGGCGAGGGGGGGGGCATCCTCGCGACAGCAAGGAGCACAGGATTTGTCAACAATGCGCAAAAACCCCTTGTCTTGACGGAAAATCACAGCGCTTGGCGGGGGGATGGGCCATTCGGAGCGACTTGCGCCTTGCGACGGGCGACTTGCGGGGAAGGGGAAGGGGAAGGGGGGAGGGGAGGGCACAAAAAAGGCATCCCGGGTGGCGGGATGCCCTTCGTGGAACCTGAGGGTAGGGAGTTCTACCAGCGGTAGTGGGCGAAGGCCTTGTTGGCGGCGGCCATCTTGTGGGTGTCGTCGCGCTTCTTGATGCAGTTGCCCTGGCCCTTGTAGGCGTCCAGGATCTCGCCGGCCAGCGCCTTCTGCATGGAGGCACCCTTGCGGCCGCGGGAATAGTCAAGGATCCAGCGCAGGGCCATGGAGGTCTGGCGCTCGGCGGGAACTTCGACGGGCACCTGGTAGGTGGCGCCGCCGATACGGCGGGACTTGACCTCGACCTTGGGCTTGATGTTTTCCAGGGCGGCCTGGAAGACCTGGAGGGGATCCTCGTTGGTGGCTTCCTTGATTTCGTCCAGGGCGCCGTAGACGGTCCGCTGGGCGGTGGACTTCTTGCCACGCCACATGAGGATGTTGATCAGATGGGTCACCAGCTCGCTGCCATAGCGGGCGTCCGGTGCGAATTCGCGGGTTTCGGATTTGCGCCTTCTCATGCTCTGCTCCTATCCTACTTCTTGGCGGCCTTGGGGCGTTTCGTGCCGTACTTCGAGCGGCCGCGGCGGCGGGATTCGATGCCGAGGCAGTCGAGGGTGCCGCGCACGATATGGTAGCGGACGCCCGGGAGATCCTTCACGCGGCCACCGCGCACGAGCACCATGGAGTGCTCCTGGAGGTTGTGGCCTTCGCCGGGGATGTAGGCGGTCACTTCCTGGCCATTGGTCAGGCGGACGCGGGCGACCTTGCGGAGGGCGGAGTTCGGCTTCTTGGGGGTCATGGTCTTGACCAGCAGGCAGACGCCTCGGCGCTGCGGGCATTTCTGAAGCGCGGGGGATTTGCGCTTCGAGCGGAGGGGCGTGCGCCCGCTCTTCACCAGTTGGTTGATGGTTGGCATAACTTTGTATCTATCCTTGGGGTTCCACTGAAAAACGCGCGAACACTAGCAATCCCGGAGGTCATTTGCAACTCCCAAATTGCCTTGCCGGCATTTTTTCCGCCGCGGTGGCGGCGGCGGCGGCCGGTATCCCTGCGCGGGGCGCGACCACCGGAAGGGGGTGCGGGCTACTTGGCCTCCGCTGGGGCGGCCTCGGCCTTGGCGGCGGCGGCCTTGCGGATCATGGCGCCCATGCGGCCTTTGCGGCGGATGGCGGTGTTCTTGGGAATGATCCCGTGCTTGGCGGCCTTGTCCAGCGCGGAGCAGAAGCGGCTGTAGGCGGCCTGGGTCGCGGCCTCGTCGGTGCCGGCGACCGCGCCCACCACCTTCTTGCGGAGGGTCTTGATCTCGGCCTTGGCCTGCATGTTGCGACGATGCGCCTTCTCGGCGGTCTTCACGCGCTTCATTGCGCTCTTGATATTGGGCATTGCGATGCTCTCCTGTTCGTCTGCGCGGCCGCCGACATGCGGCCGCCATCGGGTTCGGTTCGTTGAAAGTCCGCCTATAGTAGCCGCCTTTTTCCCGTTGTCAATAGCAGTTTTTGTGCTTTTGCCGCCTTTTTTTCTTGCCACGGGTCCCTTTCTTCTATAGATAGGGGGCCGCAATTTCCACTCACCCCCCCATCCAAAGGACGACCTCATGCCAGAATATAGCGCTTCCGACCTCCGCAAGGGCCTCAAGATCGAGCTCGACGGCATTCCCTACGAAGTGACCGAATACCAGTTCGTCAAGCCCGGCAAGGGCCAGGCCATGTACAAGTGCCGCATCAAAAACCTGCTGGCCGGCAACACGATGGAGAAGACCTTCCGGGCGGTCGACTCCATTGGCATCCCCGACATCGAGACCCGCACGCTGGCGTACTCCTACCAGGAGGGCGACAAGTACGTGTTCATGGACAACAAGACCTTCGACCAGGTCGAGCTGCACGCGTCGGTGCTGGGGGATGCGCGCTACTTCCTGATCGAGGATCTCGAGTGCGATGTCCTCTTCTTCAACGGACGGGCCGTCTCCGTGACGTTGCCGGCGTTCGTCATCAAGAAGGTCGTCCAGACCGAGCCGGGGGCGCGGGGCGATACCGCCACCAACGTGACCAAGCCCGCCAAGATCGACACCGGCTACGAGATTGCCGTGCCCATCTTCATCAACGAGGGCGACAACATCCGCATCGACACGCGCGACGGCAAGTACGTCGACCGCGTCAACAAGTCGTAAGGCGGATCCAGTGGGGGAAGAAGGGGGGCAAGGAGAAAGCAGCGGCGTGCCGAGAGGCGCGCCGCGCGTTTTTTGGGGGCGCCTAGTGTTGCTAGGCTTCAAGCTTTCTAGAATTCTCGGGGAGGGTAGGGGGAGGTTTGGGTGGCCTGGTGGCGGCGAAGGGTGGTTTCGAGGAGGTCGAGGTAGGCGGGGGAGGCATAGCCGTTTTCGCGCCCGAAGCGGAGGATGAGCTCGAGATCGTCAGCGAGGGTGGTGGAGGGGGCCGGGGAGGTGGGGCGGTGCCGGCGGGGGGGACAGGCGGGCCTAGGCGAGAGCGGGCAGGAGCAGGTGGAGGGGGGCGGAGGGACACAGGTGGAGGTGACGGGGGGCGGTGGAACGGCACGCTGCACACGGACGGGACGTTCCTTGGCGGCGGCGGCGGCCTTTTCGCGGTAGAGCTTGCGGACCTGGCGGGGCGTCAGTTCGGCGGCGTAGAGGCGGAAGTCGTCGAGGTCGATGGCGGTGTAGGAGATGAGGCCGCTGGCGTGGTCGGCGCCGGCAATCCAGAGGTCCGTCGCGGGGTTGTGGTCAAGGGGGCCCGTGTTGGGAATATCGAGAACTTGTTCACCGTCGAGGTAGAGACGTACATGCTTGTGGGAGTAGGTGCAGACGGCATGGTGCCACTTGCCATCGTCGAGGTTGCGGGTGATTTCGCCGCGGGCCTGAGACTGGTCGGGGTGACCGGCGCAAATATCTAGGCGGCCGCCCGGATGGTAGCCGAGAGAATAGTCCTCATTGTAATGAAAGTTATGATTGCGCTTGAGGAAAACGGTGGTGAACCCGTTTTTCCGCCAGGCATTGTGCATGCGGAACCAAAGGGCGGCCGAGACGACTTCGGGTTCGAATTCAGGCTGACGGGGAATGCGGAGGGCATCCTGGAGGCCATCGAAACGCAGGGCAGTTTTCTGTTTGCCGATGCCGCGAATGGCACGGGGAGAACCCAGAATTACGGCATCGGCATGGCCTGAACCATCGACGAGCCGTGGGATACCATTGGAGTCAGCGGGAGCCAGGGTGGAAAAGTCGTAATGGAGGAGAAGCGAGGCTTGCAACGCAGAGGGGCGATGCTTTTCGAGCCGAGCAGGTGTGGGAACAGGCGCAGACGAGACTTCGTTGTCAAGGGCGTGGGACGCTGGCGTCTGGGCGGGATTCTCTGTGGCCCAGCCGCATGTTCCCCACGCCAAACCCATTGCCAGCCATGCGTAGATGAGTGTTCGTGCCATGTCGTTCTCCGGCGATGAAGTGCCATGCATTGAGTATCATAGCGTGCATGTGGTTGGTCTTCAAGCTAAAACTGCATGGAGGCCACTGTCCGAATAGTTGCTGGGTGTGAGCAAAAAGTGTAAGGGTTTCAATGGAGGACGGGCAGAAAATGGCCTTGTTTGTCGAAAAACATTCGAAAATCGCATGTCTATGAAAATATAGACATATCATTTGGCCTTTCGCGGTCGAGGGAGACGCCTGGGGGCGCGGGCGTCCCGCCCGCGAAAATCCAAAGGATGGCGGGAGAACGGTTTACCAA
>JAFTAH010000097.1 GCA_017458625.1 Kiritimatiellia bacterium
GCGCGGGCGTCCCGCCCGCGAAAATCCAAAGGATGGCGGGAGAACGGTTTACCAAGGGGGCTTCCCAGGGAACATCGCGGGCGGGCCGCCCGCGCCCCCAGGGCAATCGCCCGTACCTCACACTTTTTGCTCACACCCGGACGCGCGCATGGCAGTTTTTCGGGCTTGACCTCATCAGGGGACTAGGGTAGGGGAGAACTCACACATCACCATAATCCCAGAAATGTTTATTGGTCAGGAGGCGCACATGAGTCGCAAAATGGGAATGAGGCAGGCAAGCCAGCACGGAAACGGGCCGAAGGGCAGGTGGCCTTTGCCCACACTGGCGAGATTGTCCCTGTGGGCACTCCTGGGGCTGCTGGTGTTCGCGAGCGGTTGCGAGACCATGGCCCAGAAGGAACAGCAACGTCGGCAAGCCGTGCGTGCCCAGATAACCAACTTGGCGAAAAAGAACCGGTTTGACGAGGCGCGGGCCTTGAAGATTCCCACGGGCGCCAGCATGGCTACATCCCAGAATGCCAACGGGCTCATGTTCAAGACGCCGGAAGAGCTGGAGAAGGAGTGGGCCATCGCTAACATCGTCAGGCCAGAGGAGGAAAAATACATCACCCGGGCCCAGGGTGAGCTTGATCGCCTGACGGGCCTGGCGCTGCAGGGCACGGATGACGAGGAGGCCTTCGGGTTGGAGGATCTGTTCGAGTCGTGCGAGTCGTCCGTTTCGGAGGCGGGCAAGGCGTCGCAGGCGGCCGGCAAGGCCGTTGCCAACTATTTTGAAAGGGTGATCAAGTCCCGGATCCTCGACGGGTTGCAGGATAAGATGACGGCCGATGTGGAAGCGGCGCTGGCGCGGAACGATTTTGACCGGGCGCGGGACAGCACCTGGGAGATGTTGCTGACAACAGGGCAGTACCTGCCGGCCGCCACCAACCTGGTCGAGCAACACGGCGCCCAGCTGCGCAATACCCGGATCAATCCTGCGCAGTATGTGTATGCGACCAACCTCCTGACCCGGAAGGTGGCGACGTATGTGAAGGCCAAGGATTACGATGGAGCTCGGTCGTTTTTGGCTTCGCAGACCATGATCCGCTCCTATCCGGGGGCGATGAAGCAGCTGCTGGCCGACACGCGCCGCTCGCTGGAGCAGTCCAAGATGCCGCAGGACAGCATCACGGCGATCCAGGCCTGCGTCGAAAACAACATGAGTGGCGTGTTCGCCAACTTGGCCATGGCCGTGCGCACGGCGGACAAGCCTGACCTGGTGTCCTTTGAAAAAGTGCTTGCCGCTATTTCCCGGCAGATGGGAGACTATCTGCGGACACCCCAGCAGCGGAGGGATTTCCTGGATTCGGTCCGCCAGTGCATGGGTCCCGTGGTGCAGGAGGCCTGGCAGGCGGCGAATGGCGACAAGCCTGGGGAATACACGCAGTTGGGCATCACGGCCCTCAACCGGCAGCTCGAGGTGTTCCGTGCCGATCTGCAGCAAAGAGCGGTCGACGAGGTCCAGGCCGCGAGCCGCGTGCACGAGCTGATGGAGCAGGTCAAGCCGATGGTCGCCTCCGGCAAGCTGGACGAGGCGCGGGAGGCCATTTACGCCTATGGGGTCACCGGCGTGCAGGCGGTGGACCGGATTGTTTTCGAGTTCAAGTGCGGCCTGCTGAATTCCAGGGTGAACACGGCCTGCCTGGAGTCGGTGAAGAAGACGCAGGTGGCGCAGGTCGAGCGGCTGATCGAGGCGCAACGGTATGACGAGGCCCTGGAGGTCATCACCGCGTTCCCGTGGTATGGCAGTCTGCCCGGCGCCGCCACCGAAGCGCTTGATGCCACCATCCGGGATGCGGTCGGGAGAGGTGCCCGGCAGCCGGTGGCCTCGTCACTGGTCCATGGAACGCGCCTGAGCATCGACGACATGCTGTCCCGGCGCCCGGGAGCGTTGGCGGAGGAGAATGCCGAGATTGACATGACCGTCATCGACCGGGACCTGCGAACGGTTGCGGCGACGCTGTTCGCCGATGACCTGGAGGCCGACGGCGGGACGGCATCCATTACCGGCGTGGCCATGCTCGACTTGTTGCGGGCGGGGATGCTGGCGGAGCTGGGCCGGAAGCCGGAGGGATGGGTCGGGGCGTTGACGACCAAAGAGCTGAACGATGCCATCCACGAGCTGCAGGCGGAATTGTTTGAGCGCGTGCGGGGGCGGATGGACAAGGACATCGACGCCCAGACCTTGGCCAAGATCCTGCAGGCCGTCAATCTGTCGGAACGGATTGCGGGCTTCGTCGGGGCGATCGAGCAACCTCGTCATCCGGCAGGGGCAGATGCGTCCGAAGCCTATCCGGTGACGTACGCGGATCCCGACCTCCGGGCCGTGCTGGGCGAAGGCGCGCGGCTGCTGCGGCGGCAGCTGGCAGGCGAAAGGCTGACCCGCGCCGAGGCGACCAGTTTGTTTGTCGCCGCCGCCGTCATGGGCTATGACGACATCATGAATCTGGCAGGAATCCAAGGCTCCCAGCTGGATGGGGCTTCCGCCAAGGACCAGCTGAAGCGTCCGGCGTATCTGCTGACGCTGCAATACGGCGTGCCCGAAGCGACCCTGCCCTTCTTGCGCAAGGCCAGCCACGAGGTCATGGATGCGAACGGGCATGGCGCGGTGTATTATGCGGTGTCGGCCGACAACGCGGACGCGCTGAGGCAGCTGCTCACGGAGAAAGTCGACGCCAGGAGCGGCGGCGCGGATGGGGTGACCCCGATAATGCGAGCCGCCAGCATGGGCAAGACTCGCTTTGTCCTGGCGTTGCTCAGCTTTTCAGATTTGGATGCGCAGGATGGCAAGGGGCGTACCGCCTTGCACCATGCCGTGCTGGCGGACCAGCCGGACATCGTGCGGTCGCTGGTGCTGGCCCACGCCGACGTGGGCATCACGGACAACGAAGGCGATGGCGTGCTGGAGCATGCGTTCGCGGTTCGTTCGACGCCCTTGCTGAAGTACTTCCTGGATACGCCCTTGGGCGCGGACCAGAAGCCGCTCGCGCCCACGGCCCGGGTGGTGTTCCAGGCCGTTGCCGCCGGGGACACCCTGGCCGTGCGGATGTTCGTCGACCATGGGGCCGCCGTGACCGACAGCCATCTCGCGAGAGCGGTCAGGAACATGGATCTGGCGATGGTCCAATACTTGGTCTCGCTGGGACTTGACGTCAATGCGCAGGAGGTTCTGGCGCAAGCCGAGGCGCTGGTCGCGCCAGATGGCACGGTGAAGAAGCTGTCCCCCCGCCTTGCCCGCGTCATCGCGTTCCTGCGCAGCCAGGGCGCACGCATCTAGAGCGGTTCAAATTATCTGTAGCCCAGAACCCATGCCGCCGAAGCGACTACAGCGGCATCAGAACCGCGCTAGTCCTCGAAGAACTTCTGGGCGAAGAGGTCGGCGAGGGTGGCGACGGCTTCGGCGGCGTCGACGCCCTGGGCGTGGATGACGATGGTGCTGCCGTAGGCGCCTTCGAGGGTCAGGAGGCCCATAATGCTCTTGGCGTTGACCTTGACGCCGTCCTTCTCGAGGAGGATGAGGCTGCCGTAGCGGCTGGCCGCCTTGACGAGGAGCGCGGCGGGACGGGCATGGATGCCGTAGCGGTTGAGAACCTTGACGGTGCGAGACTGGGTGTCGGCGGCGGCCGGGGCGGCCGGGGGCATGGCCGGGGCCGAGGCAGCCGGTTCCTTCCGGGCGGCAGGCGCGGCCGACGAGGCCCGGGAGGTGGCGGAGGAGGCGGGAGCGGGGGATTTCTTCTTGGCGGTCATGGCTTGCGTAGGAGGGCGGACTTGAGGGCTTCGTCGAATTCGTGCGCGGCGTTGAATCCGGCGTTCTTGAGGCGCTGGTTGAGGGCGGCGACTTCGATGACGTTGGTGAGGTCGCGGCCGGCGGCGACAGGGACGGTGATGAGGGGGACGTTGACGCCGAGGACGGGGCGGACAGCGCTGTCGAGGCCAGTGCGGTCGATGTCGTCGGCGGCCTGGCGGGGGTTGCGCTGGACCATGCGGATGATGAGGGAGAGGGGCATGCGGCCGCGGGTGGAGGCGACGCCGAAGACGCGAGGGACGTGGATGATGCCGAGGCCGCGGATCTCCATGTGGTCGCGGGTGAAGGCGACGGAGGTGCCGTGGATGGTGCCGACGGCGTCGCGGTAGAGGATGGTGGTGTCGTCGGAGACGAGGGAGTAGCCGCGCATGATGAGGGAGAGGGCGATCTCGGACTTGCCGATGCCGGGTTCACCTTCGATGAGGACGCCGACGCCGTTGATGTCGACCATGGTGCCGTGGACACGGAGGCGGGGGGCGGCGAGCTCCTGGAGGAGGACGGTGGCGGCGTTGATGAAGGGGCCGGTGACGAGGCTGGTGCGGAGGACGGGGATGTGGGCCTTTTCGGCCATGCGGCGGGCGTAGGGGGGGCAGTGGCGGCCGCGGGCGAGGACGATGGCGGGGACGCTGCGGAGGACGTTGATGGCCTCGGTGCGATCCTGCTGGGGGAGGCTCTTGAGGTAGGCGATCTCGGCGAGGCCGAGCACCTGGATGCGCTTGTTGGCGAAGTGCTGGACGAAGCCGGCGAGGGCGAGGCCGGGGCGGTTGATGGAGATCTCGCGGATGATGCGGCCCTTGGCGAGGGCGGGGTCGGTTTCCCAGGTGAGGCGGAGGCCATCGCGGCCTTCCTCGTAGAACTCGGCGACGGTGACGCGGCGGTCGAGGGTGACGTCGGGGAGGAGGTTGGGGCCGGCGGGCGGGGTGGCGGTGGCGATGGTTTCGGGCATGGAAGAGAAGGGGAGGGGAAGCAGGAAGCCAGGATTCCAGGGGAAGGCCGGGAGCGCGCGAGGACGCTCCCGGCGGGGGGGGCGGCTAGATGCCCTGCGGGGGTTCGGCGTCGGCGAGGCGCTGGCCGTCGCGGCCGCCCTGGGTACGGGCGATCATCTTGTCGCGGGACTTGCGGAGCTGCTTGTCGAGCTTGAGGATGGCGGCATCGATGGCGGCATACATGTCGTCGAGGGTTTCGTCGGCGGAGACGTTGAGCTTGTCGCGGCCCTGGGCGGTGATGGTGGCGGTGTGGCGGTACTTTTCCAGCGCGAGGATGGCGTGGGCGCTGACGACGCGCGGATAGGCTGAAAGCACGGGGCCAAGCTTGCCGACGACGTAGTCCTTGAGCTCCTGGGTGACCTGGAGGTTGCGACCGGTGACCTGTATGTCCATTCGAACTTTCTCCTGTGGGTTGTGGTGGGGTTTTTCTGGGCGCGGGGTGCGCCCGAAAGGGCTACATGGTGAACTCCTGGCCGAGATACTTTTCGCGGGCGACGGGGTCGTTGACGAGGTAGTCGGAGGTGCCTTCGCAGAGAACCTCGCCGGAGTAGATGACGTAGGCGCGATCGACGACGGAGAGGGTTTCGCGGACGTTGTGGTCGGTGATGAGGATGCCGAGGCCGCGGGCCTTGAGGTCGCGGATGATCTGCTGGACGTCGTAGACGGCGAGGGGGTCGACGCCGGAGAAGGGCTCGTCGAGGAGGAGGAGGGAGGGCTCGGTGACGAGGGCGCGGGTGATCTCGAGGCGTCGGCGTTCGCCGCCGGAGAGGGTGTAGGCCTTCTGCTTGGCGAGGTAGGAAATCTTGAGGTCGGAGAGGAGGCGTTCGAGGCGCTGGTAGCGTTCGCGGCGGCCGAGGGGGAGGGTTTCGAGGACGGCGAGGACGTTTTCCTCGACGGTCATGCTCCGGAAGATGGAGGGTTCCTGGGCGAGGTAGCCGAGGCCCATGCGGGCGCGGCGGAACATGGGGAGCGCGGTGACGTCGCGGCCCTTGAAGAAGACCTTGCCGCTGGTGGGGCGGATGAGGCCGGTGATCATGTAGAAGGTGGTGGTCTTGCCGGCGCCGTTGGGACCGAGGAGGCCGACGATCTCGCCGGCGTGGACGTCCATGTTGACTTCCTTGACGACGCGGCGGCGCTTGTACTGCTTGACGAGGGCGCGGGTTTCGACCAGCGGGGGGCCGGGCGGCAGGCGGGGAGTGGCGGGGGCGGGGGCCACGGCGGCAGGGGGAGCGCCAACGCCATCGCCCGGCGGCGGCGAGGGAGCGGCGCTGGTAGGGGATGGGGTGTCGTGCGTGAGATTGTCCACGGGGCAAATGATTCCTTCGTTGCCTTCTACTGTAGCCAGCGGACGAGGCGTTTGCAAGCGCGGGATGGGAGTTTTTTTGGGGTGGCACGGGGGGCGGGGCACGCCGGACGAGGGGGGAGAGACGGCAAAAGTGGGGGCAAGGGGTGGTGCGGCGGGGAAAGGACGGGGGGGGGGCCGCGCTCGCCGGGAGGCGCGGGCGGCGGGATCGCTAGAGCGGTTTCAGAAAAAAAGTGGCCGCAAGGTTCGGAGGTGCGACATCTTGTCGCGCCACAAATACAAGTCGGATAGCGCAGGTGGAAGCCGCACTTCGCAGAACGGCCCGCCCGGCGGTCGGGCCCTACCGAAAACGGCTACACAATTCTTGAAATTGCTCTAGTAGCCGAAGTGGGGACGGCGGGGGTAGAGGGCGGCGGGGATGGGAGGCTCGAGGTGGTCGAGCATGGCGGGCTCAAGCTCGTCGAGGAAGCGGGAGGGGGTGGTGAAGGAGAGGGAGCCGTCGCGGGAATGGCGGGTCTTGGGGACGAGGATCTGGAGGTCGTCGCGGGCGCGGGTGACGGCGACGTAGAAGAGTCGGCGTTCCTCGGCGAGGCTGCCAGCGGCGGAAAGGTCGTCGTCCTCGAGGGCGCGGTAGCTGGGGAGCATGCCCTCGACGGCCCAGAGGATGAAGACCACCTTCCACTCGAGCCCCTTGGCCTGGTGGATGGTGGAGAGGCGGATGGCATCGGCGGCGGTGCCGGGGGCGCGGGCGCGGGTGTCGAGGTTGGTGAGGAGGGCGATGTTTTCGATGAAGGCGGCGGTGGAGGGATAGCGGGCGGATTCCTCGGCGAGGGCGTTGGCGTCGTCTTCGCGGGGCTGGGCGTTGTCGAACGTCATCTGGAGGTAGTTGTGGTAGAAGGCGTCCAGGAAGGCGACGACGACGTCGGGGGCCTTGTCGAAGCAGGTGGCGGCGACGGCATCGGGGGTGTGGTCGCCATCGGGGAGGAGCTTGGCGAAGAAGGCGGCCATGGCGTCGCGGGCGACGTCGGGGAGGAGGTCGAGGAGGGCGTGGCGGGCGGCGGCGGCCTTGAAGTCGAGCTGGCCCCCGAGCTTGTTGAAGATGGCGACGGACTTGCGGGGGCCGATCTTGGGGAAAAGCTCGAGGAGGCGCTGGGCGGCAAGGAGGTCGCGGGGATTGGCGACGAGGCGGAGGGGGGCGCAGAGGTCCTTGACGTGGGTCTGTTCGTAGAAGCTCACGCCGCTGGTGATGGTGAAGGGGAGGTCGGGGTTGCGGAGGAGCTCGAGCTGGAGGTCGAGGGCGTGGAAGTGGGCGCGGTAGAGGATGGCGATGTCGCGGGGGTGGAGGTCGGGGTTGCGGAGGAGACGCTTGAGCTGCTGGACGACGTAGTAGGCCTGGTGGCGGCCGTCGGCCAGGGAGACGCAGAGGGGACGGTTGGGGATGCGACGGGAGGGGCGGAGAACCTTCTGGTACTGTTCGGGATTGCCCGCGATGACGCGGTTGGCGACGGTCAGGATGGCCGGGGCGGAACGGTAGTTCTCCTCGAGCTTGATGACGCGGGCTCCGGGGTGGCGCTTCTCGAAGGCGAGGATGTGCGAGACGTCGGCGCCACGCCAGCCATAGATGGACTGGAAGTCGTCGCCCACCGCCATGATGTTGGGATGGACCTTGCAGAGGAGGTCGATGAACTCCGACTGGATGCGGTTGGTGTCCTGGTATTCGTCGACGAGGAGGTAGTGGATGCCGTTTTGGTATTCGGCGGCGACTTCGGGCTGCTCGCTGAGGAGGCGGACGGCGTTGACGAGGAGGTCGTCGAAGTCCATGGCGCCAGCCTCGTGCTTGCGGCGGTCGTAGAGGTCGATGACGGCCTTGATGTCGTCGACGGAGACGGTTCGCAGATGGCCGAAGCGGGCGTCGAGGTCTTCGTCGAGCGAGGTGCAGCGGTTGCGGGAGAGCGAGAGGATGGCGGCGAGAACGGCCGGCTTGGGGAAGTTCTTGTCCTTGTGGCCGAGTTCGGTGGCGCAGGCGCGCATGAGCTTGACGGAGTCCTCGGCGTCGAGGATGGAGAAGACGCGCGGATAGCCGAGGCGTTCGGCATGGCGGCGGAGGATGCGGTTGGCCATGTGGTGGAAGGTGCCGCCCGGCACGTCGACGGCCTGGGGACAGAGGGCGGCCGCCCGTTGGAGCATCTCGCTGGCGGCGCGGTTGGTGAAGGTGAGCAGCCAGATCTGGCGGGGGAAGACCTGGCGTTCCTGGAGGAGCCAGGCGACGCGATGGACGAGGGTGCGGGTCTTGCCGGTGCCGGCCGCCGCGATGACGAGGTGGGGCCCATCGCCGGCGGTCACCGCCTGGAACTGGGCGGCGTTGAGCTCGGAGCGGAAGTCGATGGGCATGGGTCGGGCGGAGGGCGCGGGGGAAGGACGCGGCGGAAGGGCGCGGGGGAGGAGAGGACGCAGCGGGGACTAGGGTTCCCAGCGCTGCTCGGGATAGTGGTTGCGAATGTGGGTGTTGAAGAAGGCTCCCTTCGATTCGGCGGCGAGGAAGGCTGCGTATTCCTCGGCGGGCACGCCTGCGTAGCCGTACCAGTCCGTCGAGAAGGTCATCTGCACATACAGGGTCGAGGTGGCAGGATCGTAGGCCAGCTGGCCGATGAGGGTCGAGCCGTCGACCGTGATGGGCTGGATGGCGGCGGAGTCGGTGGCGGCGGCAACGGTGGCGACGGACTCCTGGGCGGGCGCGGCGGCAGGAAGCGAAAGGCCCGCCACGAGGGCGGACAGCGAAGCGATTAACAAGATATGACGTGTCATAGGGGACTCCTTTTTCCTTTTTGCTTTGGTGGGCGAATAGTATGCCACGGCACGGGAGACCTCTCAAGTCCCAAGTTGGGGACAGCAAGTGATGCTGGCGGAACGGAGCGTGGAAGGCGCGAAATTGTCCGGGAGGGCACAAAAAAAGCCCGGCTCGGGAGAGCCGGGGCAGGGGAGGGGGGGGCTACTTCTTGAGGGCAGGCGCCTGGGCGGGCTGGGGGAGGGCGAGCTTCATGATGACGAGGGTGGCCAGCATGAGGATGATGGAGATGGGGAGCATGTAGATCCAGTTGCGGACGAAGGCCGCAATGGCGTAGGAGACGAAGGAGACGAAGGCCACCAGCATGGCGTAGGGCAGCTGCGTGGAGACGTGCTCGACGTGGTTGCACTGGGCGCCGGCCGAGGCCATGATGGTCGTGTCGGAGATGGGCGAGCAGTGGTCGCCGCAGACGGCGCCGGCCATGCACGCGGAGACCGCGATGATGGTGGAGTCGTGGTTGGGGATGGCGGCGAGCACGATCGGGATGAGGATGCCGAACGTACCCCAGGAGGTGCCGGTGGAGAAGGCCAGGACCAGCGCGATGACGAAGATGATGGCGGGCAGGAACGCCTGGAGGGAGGCGGCCGGGCCATTGATGAGCTGGGAGATGAAGACCTTGGCGCCGAGGGAGTCGGTCATGGTCTTGAGCGTCCAGGCGCAGCAGAGGATGAGGATGGCGGGGACCATGGCGTTGAAGCCTTCGGGGAGGGAGGCCATGCAGTCCTTGAAGGAGACGACGCGGCGGCAGAGGTAGTAGATGACCGCGAAGACGAGGGCGAAGGCGGCGCCGTAGACGAGGCCAACGGAGGCATCGGCGTTGGAAAAGGCTCCGGGATGTTGTTCAAGCGTGCCGTCTTCGAGCACGGTCTTGTAGTCCACGATGTGGCGGTAGCATTCGCTGGAAGAGTCGAAGTAGCCGCCGGAGTAGATGAGGCCGATGACGCAGGCGGCGATGAGGACGACGACGGGGACGAGGAGGTCGGCGACGCGGCCCTTGGGGTTGGCGTGGACGGTGCCGCGGGGGGAGGTGGTCGTGGTGTCGGCGGAGGGGTCGGAGTCATCGAGGAGGGCGGCCTGCTCGCGGAGGCGCATGGGGCCGAAGTCGAAGCCGAAGGCGGCGATGAAGAAGAGGGTGACGATGGTCAGGATGGCGTAGAAGTTGTAGGGGATGGCCGCGATGAAGAGGGAGAAGCCGGATTCGGCGCCGGCGCCCTTGGCGAAACCGGCGACGGCGGCGGCCCAGGAGGAGACGGGGGCGATGATGCAGATGGGGGCGGCGGTGGCGTCGATGAGGTAGGCGAGCTTGGCGCGGGAGACCTTCTTGGCATCGGTGACTGGGCGCATGACGGAGCCGACGGTGAGGCAGTTGAAGTAGTCGTCGACGAAGATGAGGAGGCCGAGGATGCCCGTGGCGACCTGCGCGCCGAGGCGGCTCTTGATGTGTGTCTGGGCCCAGCGGCCGAAGGCGGCGGATCCGCCGGTCTTGTTCATCATGGCGACGAGGGCGCCGAGGAGGACGAGGAAGATGAGGATGCCGATGTTGTAGGCGTCGGCGACGGAGGCGATGAAGCCGTCGGAAAAGACGTGGACGATGGTGCCCTCGAAGGCGCCTTTCGCGTAGAGCAGGCCGCCGGCGAGGATGCCGAGGAAGAGGGAGGAGTAGACCTCCTTGGTGACGAGGGCGAGGAGAATGGCCAGGAGGGGCGGAAGGATGGCCCACCAGGTACCGTAGAAGTGATTGGACTCGCCACGAATGGTGGTCAGGGCGGAGTCGATGTGGGCCTTGAACTCGGGGTCGGCCTGGACATTGTCGGCATAGGCGTCGACGAAGGCCTGGGCGGAGTCGGCGTCGGCGAGGTCGTAGGTGACGGCATCGTCGCCGTCGCCGATGGTGAAGGGGGCGGGAGCGGCTTCGGCGGGGGCCTCGACGGCAGGAACCTCTGCCGGCACTGCGGCAAGGTCAAGGTCTTGAGCGGGGGAGTAGGAGGCGGCGGCGGCGAGCGCCAGTAGGGCCGACAGCGACAGGGCGAGACTCTTCTTCATGGTCTGATATGCCTTTTTTGTGGCTGGAAAAATGGCGGAGAGAGAGGGATTCGAACCCTCGGTACCGGTTTACCCGGTACGACGGTTTAGCAAACCGTTGCCTTCGGCCACTCAGCCATCTCTCCGCAACGGCGAACGGGCGGAAGATAAGCGGGGAGCGGAGCGGATGCAAGCAAAAAAAGCAGAAAATGCGGGGTGGGGGGGGCGGGGGCGGCGCTCCGCACCCCCGGGAAACAGGGGAGGGAGCGGGAGGGAGAAGGCAGGGATAACGCTCCTGCGGCACGGGCCGAGGGTCAGGGGGGAAGGGCGTCCAGGAGGGAGGCGAGGGTGTCGTGGCCGAGGCGGATGGCCTCGGCGGAGCGGTGGAAGTCGAGGGTGGCGATATGGCCGACGGGCGGGACGGCCAGGAGGTCGGGGGGCGTGGCGCGGAGGGTGGCGAGTCCGACCTGGGTCTCGACGATCTGGAGGCTGCGAATGGCCAGGGTGGGGATGGCGCTATGGGGGACGAGGGGATAGGCGGGGCGCAGGAGGGCCTCGGCGGAGCACGGGGCGCTGGTGTCGGCGGTGACGTCGACGGCGATGACGGTGGCATTCGGGGCGAGGGCGCGGGCGGCGGAGACGGGGACGGGGTCGACCAGTCCGCCATCGACTAGGAGGCGGTGGGGAGGGACGTCGACGGGGGTGAAGAGTCCGGGGATGGAGATGGAGGCGCGGATGGAGGGGACGAGGGGGCCGGCGGAAAGGGTGACGGGGGCGGCGGTCCTGAGGTCGGTGGCGATGCAGGCGAAGGGGAGGCGGAGGTCGGCGAACTCGGGGGGCAGGTTGGAGGCGAGGAGCTTGACGACGCGGCGGGCCTGGGTGAGGCCGGTGGAGGTGACGGAGAACTCGAGGAAGAGGGCGAGGGACTTGGCGACGGTGTCGATGGAGCGGGCGATGTCGAGGAGGGCGTCGTAGCGGTCGGCGGCCAGGAAGGCACCGACGAGCGCGCCCATGGAGGTGCCGGCGATGGCGACGGGATGGATGTCGCGCTCCAGGAGGGCCTGCCAGATGCCGAGATGGGCCCAGCCGCGGGCCCCGCCAGCGCCTAGGGCCAGGGCGACGGGGTGCTGGCGGAGGGCATGGAGGGTGACGCGGCGGAGGGGATGGCGGGGGCCCGGTTTTCCAGAGAATGGAACCATGTTTTCCCCGTTTTTCCAGACAATGGAAGCATGTTTCCGGGGTATTTCCATGGAATGGAACCGTGTTTTCGGGGGGGGCTACTTGGCGTCGTCGTTCGCGGGAGCGGCGTTGGCGGCGTCGGCGGGAGGGGTGAGCAGGTCGGCAAGGGGAATGGCATCGGGATCGGGGGCAGGGTTGTCGTCTTCGTGGGCGAGGCCGACCAGGATGGTCTTGCAGGTGCGGAGAAGGATGGAGAGGTCGAGGAGGACGGTCATGTTCTTGATGTAGTAGAGCTCGTACTGGAGCTTGCGGGCGGCGGCCTCGACGCTGGCGCCGTAGGGGTAGCAGACCTGGGCCCAGCCGGTGAGGCCAGGGCGGACGAGGTGGCGTTCCTCGTAGAAGGGGATGAGGGAGGCGAGCTGGCGGGTGAACTCGGGGCGTTCGGGGCGGGGGCCGATCCAGGACATGTCGCCGCGGAGGATGTTCCAGATCTGGGGGATTTCGTCGATGCGGAAGGTGCGGAGGAAGCGGCCGACGGGGGTGACGCGGGAATCGTTGCTGGCGGCCCAGACGGCACCGGAGGCTTCGGCGTCGATGCGCATGGTGCGGAGCTTGACGAGGGTGAAAGTGCTGCCGCCGAGGCCGACGCGGGTCTGGCGGTAGAGGGCCGGGCCGGCGCTGGTGAGCTTGACGAGCGCCATGCCCAGCAGGACGAGGGGGAGGGCGAGGGGGATGGCCAGGAGGCAGAGCAGGATGTCCATGAGGCGCTTGAGGTGGTGGATCTGCGGGACGGCGCTGTTGAGGGCGGCCGTCATGAGCCACTGCTCGTTGATATGGGAGAGGGGGATTTCGTGGGCGAGCTGCTCGCTGAGGGCGACGTGGTCGAGGACGGCAAGGCCGGCGTAGCGGAGGTGGCGGAGGCGGGGGAGGATGGCGGTGGGGTAGTCGCGGCCCACTTCGACAAGGATGGCGACAGCGCCATATTGCTGGACGATGGATTCAAGGGAGGAAAGGGGGCCAAGAAGGGGCCAGGGGGCATCGGGATTCCGGACGTCGGGGAGGGGCGGGGGCGGGGAGTCGGGAGCGGGGGGGACGTCGGGGGCATCGATGCGGATGACGCCAAGGACGTGGTAGAGGGGGAGGAGGGCGCGGCGCATGAGAAGGCGGGCGTCGGCGACGGCCTTGTCGGAGTCGGCGAGGACGATGGCGCGGCGGCGGAAGTGGCCGCGTTCGATGAGGGCGAGCTGGAAGGCTCGTATGAGATAGGAGAAGATGAGGGTCAGGAAGGAGGCGAGGGCCCAGAGGCCGCGACCCATGCGGGCGCGTTCGGAGGAGCCGGTATAGAAGAAGAGGCCGACGAGGGCGGCGGAGATGGCGGTCGTGGCGAAGGGCAGCGGGTCGACCGTGCCGCGGCGGCGCCGGACGGAGGGCTCGTACATGCCGCCAGCGTAGAAGACGAGCGCGTAGACGAGGATGGAGACGACCAGGGCGAGCCAGTTCTGCTGGAGCCAGAGGAGGCCGGCGTTCCAGTCGTAGGGCTTGCCGGCGGAGCCCTCCCAGCCGAGGCGGAGCCAGATGGCCGCGAAGTGGCTGACGATGATGTTCAGCGCCAGCAGGAGGGTCATCCCGACATGGCGCCGGGTGATGCGCTTGCCTTGGCTGACGTAGAGGGGCATTGAGCGGGAGGGACGCGGCGGGGCGGGCTAGGGCGCAGGAGGCGGGGCAGACGGCGAAGGCTGCGGAGGCTCGGGCTCGCGGGGGGAGGAGGAAGGGGGCTGTGGCCTGGGGGGCTTCTGCGACTTCTGGGGCTTCTGGGGCTGCGGGGCAGGCTGTGGCGCGGGAGCAGACCGTGGGGCCGACGGGGGCGTCGGGGGCGTGGCGCGCTGATCCTCCTCGGTGGTGTCGTCGGAGTAGTCGTAGTCGTAGCCGTAGTAATGATAGTAGTAGCTGTAGGCGCCGTAGTTGGAGACCTTGACGAGGTCGAAGTTGTTGAGGACGGTGCCCAGCATGTTGGCACCGCGCGTCTCGAGCTGGTGGAGGGCGACCTTGATGAGCTTGCGGCTGGTGCGGCCGGCGAGGACGACGAGCAGGAAGGCGTCGGCGAGCGCGGCCAGGACGGAGGTTTCGGAGACGGCAAGGGCGGGAGGCGCATCGAGCATCACGAGGTCGTACTGCTGTTCGACCTCCTGCAGGAACTGGCGGAGGGCCGGGCGCATCATCATTTCGGAGGGATTTTCGGGGAAGCGGCCGGTCCCGATGAAGTCGAGGCGCGGCACGGAGGTGCGCTGGATGACGTCGGGCCAGGCGCGGCGGCCCTGGACGACATCGGAGAGGCCAATGCCGGCGGCGAGGCCGAAGAGCTTGTGGAGCTTGCCGCGGTGGAGGTCGGCATCGATGACGAGGACGCGCTTGCCGGCCAGGGCGAAGCTGGTGGCGAGATTGGCACAGGTGGTGGTCTTGCCTTCCTGCGGCACGGAGGAAACGACACAGAGGGTCTTGCAGGTGACACCGGTCGGGCTGAGAAGAATGGCGGAACGGATGTTGCGGTAGGCCTCGGAGTAGGAGCTGGAAGTGTCGACGTTGGCGACCCAGTAGTCGCCAGGGGTCTTGGCCTCCCAGTGGGCGCCGGGCACCATGCCGAGGAAGGGGGCGCCAAGGGCCTTGACGGCATCGTCCGGATAGCGGAGGGTGTCATCCATGAAGTCGAGGAGCAGGATGAGGGCGATGCCGATGGCCAGGCCGATGAGGGCGCTCATGAAGAGGCTCTGGAGGCGGCGAGGATTGACGGGGCCCCCGGGGATCTTGGCGCGTTGCAGCACGACCACGCTTTCGAGCTGCATGCTGGAGGCGATGTCGATTTCCTGGAGGCGGTTGAAGATGACGTCGTAGAGGCCGTTGAGGCGCTTGAGATTGCGTTCGAGGCTGGCGTATTCGTTGCGCTTGCGGTCGATGTCCTCGGCCTGGTCGACGAGCTTCTGCTCGACCTGGTTGGCGCCGCGCTCCTTGATGGAAAGGGCCTCGAGCTGGCTGTAGTACTGGCCGAGGGCGAACTGCTTTTCGACCTGGAGGGCCTCCATGTTCTCCTGGAGCTTCTGGAGGGTGTCGACGACGAGGGGGTGCTTTTCCTTGTATTTCGCCCGATAGGTTTCGAGGCGGGCCTTGAGGAGGGCGTTTTCGCGCTTGAGCTCCTCCCAGCGGGGCGGCATGCCGACGCCCTGGGCCATGAGGGCTTCGGCGCCGGCGGTTTCGAGGGTGGCGCCGGAGGCGAGCGCGGAGGCACCGGGGGCGATCTCGCCGGCGGCGACGGGGCGGGGGAGGGGGGAGGAAAGGGCAGCGGTGGGGCCGAGGCTGCCGCCAAGGCCGTATTCGAGGGCGGCGAGGACGACTTCGTCGGAGGCGTTGGCGAGGAGCGGCTGCTGCTCCTCGAGGAGCATGCGGTCGATGCGGTAGCCGAGGGCGGTGCGGGAGAGCTTGGCGAGGGCCTCGGCGGAGGGGTTGCCGAGCTCCTCCATGGCGGCGAGGCCGTTGTCGCGGCGGAACTGGAGGAGCTTGTCCTCCATGGCGGAGATCTGGTCGGAGAGGGTCTGGGCCTGTTCGGAGAGGGTGGTGACCGTGTCCTTGCTGCGGTCGGAGCGGAGGGAGGCCTTGTAGGCGACGTAGGCATCGGCGAGGGAGTTGGCATAGTCGGCGCAGGGCTCGGGCTCGTTGCCGCGCACGCGGACGATGAGGATGGCGGTTTCCCACATGCGGTCGACCATGACTTCGAAGCGCTGGGCGTCGAAGTCCTTGTTGGGAAGGCCGAGGCGTTCACGAGCCATGTCGCGGAGCTCCTCGCTGTTGAGGAAGACGTTGCGCTCGGTGAGGACGTAGTCGCCGACGATGGCGTCGATGTCGCGCTGCTGGAGATTCGAGGGGAGGTCGCGGGGGCGGGTGAGCTGGATCTTGACGGAGGCTTCGTAGCGTGGTTCCTGGCGGATGATCATCACCAGCGAGACGAGCAGGGCCGCGAAGAAGCAGGCCAGGAGGAGCCACCAGCGGCGGGCGATGACGAAGAGATAGCGGCGGAACTCGAAGCCCTTGGGGCCGTCGTCCACCGGGCCCATGGAGGGGCCACCGGGGGGGGGCGGAGGCGCGAAGGGGCCGGAGCCGCCGCGTGGGGCCTTTTTGCCAGCGTTCACGTCGTCCTTGTCCAGCATGTCACCCATGAACATGGCGCTATCCTCCAATGATGGTCCGCATGAGGGACTTTTCGGGAACGATGATGACATCGCCGTCCTGGAGCGGGACGTCCGTATCGAAGTTGCCGGTTTCCAGGATCTTGCCGACATCGACCTCCAGCTTCTTGCGGGCGCCATCGGGGGCGACGCGGTGGACCTGGACGGCGCCCAGGTAGGAGAATTCGGTGCCCTTGCCGGACTCCAGGACCATGCGGGCGACGGTGGCGTTGGGGCCGGGGGTCAGTTCGCGGGCGCCGGGGTTGGCCACTTCGCCGAGGAGATAGACCTGGGCGCGGACCTTGGTGCCGCGGGTGGAGGGGACGAAGAAGATGTCGCCGGGCTGGAGCTTGAGGTTCAGGGACATGTCGGCGGCGCTGAAGAGGCGGGTCAGGTCGAGCGGAACGACGGAATAATCGTTGCCGCCGGGGCGTTTGCGGAGGATGCGGGCGGCACTCCAGTCGGCGAATTCGCCGAGTCCGCCCGTGCGCGTCACCATCTGGATGATATCCATGTTGGGCCGGAAGGAATAGTAGCCCGGCTTGACGAACTCGCCGAGGGCCAGGACCTCCGGGGTTTCGGCCTCCTCGCCTTCGCCGCGGCGGGGGACCATGACCGTGTCGCGGGGGCGCAGATACTGGTCGGAGCCGAAGTCGCCGGCGAGGATCTTGGAGACGTTGACGGTGATGGTGTCGCGCTCCATGCGGCCGCCGGGGACCCAGCGGACGATCTGGACGCGTTCGCCGGCGGCGCGGTCGGTGAGGCCGCCGCTGCGCATGATGGCCTCGGTGACGGTCATGATCGAGTCGCCGCGGAAGGAAAGCACGCCGGGATTGACCACCTCGCCCTGCACGAGGATGTCGCCCTCGACGAAGTTGGCGATGGAGATGCTGACGTGGGCTTCCTTGAAGTAGTCCTTCTCGAGGATGGCCTCGAGCTTGGCGGCGGCCTCCTCGACCGTGAGCTCGGCGATGACGACGCGGCCGGCGAAGGAGAAGTCGACGGAGCCATCGCCGGCGACGGCGTAGACGCGGGACATGTCGGCCTGCTCCTGGACGGAGATGTTGAGGCGGTCGCCCGCGAGGATGCGTCGTTCCGTGGCGGAGCGGGCGTCCATGCGGGGAGTGGTGGCGGGCGGTGCGTTCGGCGTGGCCGGGGGCTGCGCGGAGGAAAGCGGGGAGGCGGCGAGCAGGCCGCAGATGGCCAGAGAGGCGAGCCAAGATCCAAGCCGGAACGTCCCCCGCCGCCCATCGAAGCCATGCGATATTGTTTTCATAACAGAAGCATCCTACCCAAGACCGGGGCGTCGCTTCAAGTCAGAAGTCTGGCTTATGCCGATTCGGGAAGACAATTCCACCCCCTGCCCCGGCACACGGGCCACCTGGCGGTCGGCCAAGCCTGCCGGACGTTTGCATCAGTTCCGGAATGGCTTTCGAGCGAGGTGGCAAATCACGCAGATGCGCGGCGCATTTGGGGAAGAGTGAATTTGCGCTGGAAAGAGGGGAGGGGAGAGGGTAAAGTCTTGGGCGGTGGCCGGAGCGAAGTGCGCCGGTGCGCCGCCGGAAGTCCTCCCGACCAGGAAAAAGCCATGAAACCCCTTGCCTCCCCTCTTCGTGTCGTCTCGTTGTTCGCGCTGGTGCTGGCGTTGCCCGGAATGGCGTGGGCGCGGGCGTTCGACACGCGGGTGCTTTCGGAGACGAACACCTACTGCCGGGCGCCGGCGATTGCCGCGTCGGGGCTGGCGTGCTGGGCGCAGATCTCGGGCATATCGAACACCGAGAATCCAGAAGCCTCGCGCACGGACATCTTCATTTCGGACAATGGGGCGGCGCCGGTCAACATCACGGGGGACAATCCCGCCATTGCGGGACGGATTTCGTCGCCGTTCCCGTTCGGGGATTCGGTGATCTTCGCCACGGGGGTGACCGAGGATGCGGAGGCCGGCTATCAGTTTGCGCTTCAGCAGCCTGAATTGACGGATGAGATGCAGCAGATGTCGGACGAGTATCCGTCGCTGTTCGGGACGCCCGAGGCCAAGGCCGAAGCGGCCGAGGGGCAGGAGGGGGGAGGGGCCGAAGGCGAAGGCGCGGACGAGACGGAAGCTGTCCAGCCGCAGAAGTTGAGCGATGCGGACCTCGCCAATGCCACGCCCGGCATGACCAACGCCATTCCGGAATCGCGGCACAAGCGCCTCCGGACCCGCCATGGCGAAGGGCTGTCGATCGCGATCCGCGCGGGCGATGGAACGACCACCATCCTAACGCCGAAGGAGTTCGGGTTCAGTAATCCCGTTTTGGGCGAGGGCCATGCCGCCTTCCTCTGCTCCCGCGAGTGGCCGTTCGGCTACGAGCTGGTGGTGTGCGACCTGGCCGGCCGGACGCTCTCGCAGCTCACCACCAACTTCTTCTACGTGGCGAATCCGGTCTTCTCGGGGCATCGGCTGGCCTTCCAGGGGTGGGACGGGAACGACTACGAGATCTATCTCCACGACTTCGACACCGGGGAGACCACGGTCGTCACGGAGAACACCTTCGACGACATCGACCCGAAGCTCGACGGCGACACGCTGGTCTGGGTGGGGCATCCGCTCGTCACCACGGAAATCTTCTACTACGACATTCCTTCCGGCAACATGCGGAAGCTCTCCAGCTCCTCGACGACGGCGAACACGCATCCGTCGCTGTGGAACGGCAAGGTGGTCTGGCAGGCGCGCGACGACGACGGGAACGACACCGAGATCTTCTACTTCGACGGCAGCCGCATCATCAAGCTGACCTCGAACGTGTGGGACGACATCGATCCCGTGATCCGCGACAACGTCATCGCGTGGAGCTCGTACGTGGACCTGGGCGATGCCGAGATCATGGCCCTGGACCTGAGCGACAACATTCCGGTCCAGCTTTCGGACGACGCCTCGGACGACAAGTTCCCCGTCACGGCGAAGGGCTTCATCGTCTGGCAGGCCGACAGCGACGACGGGCATTCCATCATCTGCATCGCGAGCCCGCACCAGGAGTAGGGGCGCGGGGAAAACAGGTTTCCATTGTCTGGAAAAAGTGCCGAAACAGGTTTCCATTGTCTGGAAAACCCCCGGAAACATGCTTCCATTGTCTGGAAACGTCTCTTATCGGCAAGGAGCCTGAACTGAGCCCATGAAGACCATCGACTGCGACTATCTTGTTATCGGGGCCGGGCTGGCCGGTCTGGCCGCGACCTTGCAGCTGGCGACGTCCGGCAAGCGGATCGTGCTGTGCGCGAAGCGCGAGCTGAGCGAATCGAATTCGTCGCACGCGCAGGGGGGGATTGCGGTGCCGATCGCAAGCGGGGACACCATCGAGGCGCACTTGCAGGACACGCTGGTGGCGGGGGCGGGGCTGACCAATCCGGAGGCGGCGCGGACGATCATCGCGGACGGGGCGGCGCGGATCCGGGACCTCGAGCAGTGGGGGGTGCGGTTCGACAGCAAGCCGCGGAAGCCGCATCGCCGGACCGAGTACGACCTGGGGCAGGAGGGGGGGCATTCGGCGCGGCGGATCCTGCATTCCGGGGACATCACGGGGGCCGACGTCATCCGGGTGCTGGTGGAGCGCGTGCGGGAGCTGTCCAACGTGGAGGTCCACGACCGCTACATGGCCATCGACCTCATCACGACGTCGTGGCTCCGGGTGTCCGGGGAGAACGCGTGCATCGGGTGCTACTTTCTGGACATGGACAGCTCCGAGGTGCTGGCGGTGCGGGCGCCGCACACGATCCTGGCGACGGGGGGGGCGGGCAAGGTCTACCTCTACACGTGCAATCCGGACGCGGCCACGGGGGACGGCGTGGCGATGGCCTGGCGGGCGGGGCTGCCCATCCGCAACATGGAGTTCGTGCAGTTCCATCCGACGTGCCTGTACCATCCGCAGGCGAAGAGCTTTCTCATTTCCGAGGCGGTGCGGGGGGAGGGGGCGCACCTGCTCAACGGGGCGGGGGAGCGGTTCATGCCGCGCTACGACGAGCGGCTGGAGCTGGCCCCCCGCGACATCGTGGCGCGGGCCATCGACCACGAGATGAAGACGCGGGGCGATCCGTGCGTGTATCTGGACATCACGCACCGGCCGGCGTCGTTCCTGCGGCAGCGGTTTCCGAACATCTACCGGGAATGCCGCAAGTACGGGTTCGACATGACGCGCCAGCCGCTGCCCGTGGTGCCGGCGGCGCACTACTTCTGCGGGGGGCTGGCCGCGGACACGTCGGGGCGGACCGACATGGCGGGGCTGCATGCGGTGGGGGAGGTGTCGTGCACGGGGCTGCACGGGGCCAACCGCCTGGCCTCGAACTCGCTGCTGGAGGCGCTGGTGTGCGGGCATCGCGCCGCGCTCGACATCCTGGAGCATCCGCTGGCGAGGCACAAGATCCGCATTCCGGACTGGACGACGGGCGGGGCGGTGCCTTCGGACGAGGCGGTGGTCGTCGCGCACAACTGGGACGAGGTGCGGACCGTCATGTGGGACTACGTGGGCATCGTCCGGACCAACCGGCGGCTTTCGCGGGCGTTGCGGCGCATTTCCAATCTGCGGCGCGAGATCCGGGCCTACTACCACGACTATCTGATCACGGCCGACCTGCTGGAGCTGCGGAACATCGCGGCGGTGGCCGAGCTGGTGATCCGCTCCGCGATGACGCGGCGCGAGTCCCGGGGGCTCCACTACACGCTGGACTATCCGTTGCCCGTGCCCGCCATGGCGCGCGACACCGTCATCCACGATCTGCCGGGCGGCGGGGCGGTATAGAGCGGTCCGCTCGGAGCGCGGACCCTACCAGGGGATGAAAAAGCCCCGTCCCGGGAGGGGGCGGGGCCTTTTCGGCGCTAGCGGTTGCGGTTGAAGGGGCGGCGTTCGCGCTCCTGCGCCTCGTTGCAACGGATCGGACGGCCGCAGATGGGCTGGCCGTTGAGGGCGTCGATCGCCTTCTGGGCCTCTGCGGCATCCGGCATCACGACAAAGCCGAAGCCACGGCTGCGGCCGGTGTCGCGTTCCTTGACCACTTCGGCGGAATCGATGGCGCCGTACTGCTCGAAAGCGGCACGCAGGTCATCGTCCGATGCGCGGAAGGAAAGGTTGCCAACATAGATTTTCACTGTCAATACTCCATAGGAGGGGGGGGAAACCCGTGTCGTCAATCCCTTGAACTGGGCTTCCCTATGGAGTTCAAAGAACGGGCAGAAGTCTACTCCCGCCCTTCGGGCGCACAAGACAAAAAAGGACGAAATGCGGATAATTTCTGCCTGTTGTCCCTGGGCTGCGGGGTTTTGGCGTCACCGTTTCAGTGTCTCGGCGATGTTCAGCAGATGGTCGTTCATCCTCCGGAAGGCCACGAGCATGTCGAGGTAGACGAAGGACTTCACGGGCGTGCCGCAGGCCTCCCCGACGCGTTCCAGGTGCGCGGCGCGGCAGGCCTTGGCGTACACCTCGTGCCGCTCCGACATCACGCGCACCATCGGGACCTCCCGTGCGTCGTCGCGTTGCAGCGTGCGAGCTACCACCCGCAGCAGCTCGTCGGTCTTGTCGCACAGCTCGGCGACCTCGCCCAGCGCCGCCGCCGACAGCGTTTCGCCCGCGTTGCGGATTTTCAGGAAGGCCTTCAGGGCGTTGCGGACGTAGTCCGACACCGACTCGTACTCGTCCGCCTGCCGGAGCACCCGGCGCACCCGGATCGCCTCCTCGCCCGACAGGCCCTCCGCCCCGAACAGGCGCGTGACGAACTCCGAGACGTCCTTCTGGGCGAGGTCGAGGTCGTTTTCCAGGGCGAACACCTCCTCCTCGGCGCGTGGAGCCCCCTTGCGTCCCGCCTCCACCACCAGGTGCAAGTCCGCCAGCATCACCCGGCACGTCCGCCCCATCGCCGCAATCTCGCGGCGTGCCTCCGCCAGGGCGATTTCCGGCTGTTCCACCAGCCGCGCATCCAGGTGCGTCTCGTGCCGGCGGGTTCGCCGCCGCTCGTCGGGCGTCACCGGGATCAGCCCTTGCAGCACGCGGACGAACGCGGGGAGCAGCGGCAGGTCCACAAACGTCGTGCCTACGTTGAACAGCGTATGCGCGAGCGCCACCGCCAGGAGGGGATAAGGGGTCGAGGCCACCGGGTTCGCGGCCACGTCCAGGCTGCCGGCGATGCTTCCGGCGGCACTCTCGCAAAAGCGCACGAAGGGGCCCGCCACCGGCAGCACCACCACCACGCCCACCACCCGGATGAGCGTGTTGCCCAGCGCCGTCCGCACGGCCGCCCGCTTGGCCCCGATGCAGGCCACCAGGCCGGTCACCGTCGTTCCCACGTCTGCGCCCAGTGCCAGCGCCACCGCTGCCGGATAGCCGATGAAGCCGCCGGCCGTCAGCGTCATCGCGATGCCCACCATCGCCCCCGACGACTGGATGACCGCAGTGGCCGCCAGCCCCGCGCCCAGGGCCGCCAGAAAGCCGGGGAACGTTCCCGCATCGAACCGTGCGAGGGCTGCCCGCACCGCTTCGTTCTCCTGTAGCGGGCCAAATCCATCCCCCATCAGCTGCAAGCCGTAGAACAGCAGGCCTAGTCCCAGCGTCACCTTCGCCGCGAAGCGCGTGCGTTCGCGGCGCGCAAAGACGAACAGCAGGGCGCCCACGCCCCCGATCAGGAGGCCGTATCTGGCCAGGTCCAGCGTCATGATCCACGCCGTCACCGTCGCCCCCACGTTCGCCCCCATCAGCACGCCCAGCGCCTGCGACAGCGTCATCACCCCCGCGTTCACGAATCCGACCAGCATCACCGAGGTCGCCGACGACGACTGCAACGCCGCCGTCACCCCCACGCCCACCAGCGCCGCCAGCATGCGGTTTCCGGCCACCGCCGACACCAGCCGCGTCAGACGCGAGCCCGAAAACGCCCGCGTGCCCTCCGCCAGGAGCCGCATGCCCAGCAGAAACAAGCCCAGTCCCCCCACCAGGGCCGAAGCGAACGATGTCCAGAGTGCAGTCATGAGGCGGGCATTATGCACCCGGGCTGGGGGAGAGGCAAGGCAAAAAGTAAAACGTTTTACCTGCCATTTGCGCAGCCGATGTCCAAGGAGGCCAGGAGGCGGGAAAGCAGGAAGGCCAGACCACGAGAGCATTTTGCGAAAAAGTGTGGCCACAAGGTTCGGAGGTGCGACATCCTGTCGCGCCCAAATTAATTGCGCGGCTGGAAGCCGCACCTCCGGAAGCCGCCCGCCAAATGGCTAGAGTAATTTGAAAACCGCTCTAGATTTCTAGACAGTCTAGACATCTAGAGCAAATTCAGGAATTGTGTGGCCGCAAGAATGGGGGGTGCGACATCCTGTCGCGCCACAAATACAAGTCTGATAGCGCGGGTGGAAGCCGCACCGCAGAACGGCCCGCCCGGCGGTCGGGGCCTACCGAAAACGGCTACACAATGCTTGAAACTGCTCTAGAGCTGCCGGAGGGCGGCGAGGGCGGCGGGGGCGTCGATGGAGAAGTACTTCCAGAGTTCGAGGTGACCGTCGGAGGGGGCGATGCGGGGGTCGGTGATGCCGAGGTGGGCGAGAGGGGGAGGGGTGGGGGAGGCGTAGGCCGCGCCGGCGACCAGGGAGGCAAAGCCGCGGAGGGCGGTGCCGGGGGTGCCGACGAGGCCGTCTTCGATGGTGACGATGCCGTCGGGATAGCGGGCGAAGAGCTCCGGGAGGAACTCGGGCGGTAGCGGGAGGGTGTTGATGGCGTAGGCATCGGCGGGAAGGCCGACGGCGAGGGCGGCATCGGCGGCGTCGGCGGCGACGAAGGCACTGGCGCCGAAGCCGAGGAGGGCCTTGCGGGCGCCTGCGTTCTGGCGGAGAAGGGTGGTGGCGGGGAGCGGGGCGAGGGGGTCGAAGGCGGGCGTGGTGCCGTCGGGGCCGGCGAGGATGGGCAGGTTGTCGCGCGGGATGCCAATGATGTGGGCACCGTAGCGGCGGGCCAGGTCGCAGATGGCGGCGAAGGCGGCGCGGGCGTCGGCGGGGGCGTAGAAGCGGTCGAGGTAGGGGAGGTAGCCGATGGCGAGGTTGATCCAGTCGAGGGACCAGCCGGAGAAGTGGTCGCGGCCGGTGCAGGCGCCGACGTGGGAGAGGTGGAAGGTGACGTTGAGGCCTTCGTTGGCACCGTTGAGGTTGCGCTGGTAGCGCCACATCTCGAAGCCCTCGCGGGCGATGCCCTCGAAGAAGGCGGAGAAAGTGGCGAAGACGATGAGCTTGGGGTCTGGGGTGGAGCAGGCGAGGCCGTTGGCCATGATGGTGGCGAGCTGCTCCTCGATGGAGAGCTGGAACTTGTGGTCGGGGGCGAGGAGCTTCTGGGCGGCGGCGACCTTGGTGGAGGGGGCGAGGTCGCAGTCGAGGAGGAAGAAGGAGTCGGGGCAGGCCTTGGCGATGGCCTCGTAGGCCTTGGAGACGCCGGCGCGGGGGCTGGTCCACTTGGCGCCGGGCAGGGGCAGGCCGGCGGCGGCGGCGGCGAGGACGTCGGCGGGGAGGTCGAGGTTTTCGCTGCCGGGGGCGGGACGGGCGGTGGTGGTGACGGCGACGGGGGGCAGGGCGCGCCAGCGGGCGAGGGCGTCGGCCTGGGCGTCGGAGAGCTGCAACATGGGGTTGGCGAGGACGGCGTCGAGGTCGCGGCCCTTCATGTGGCCGTCGTGGTGGGCCTTGCCGCCGGGGAGGCCGTTGACGAAGAAGAGGCATTCGAGCATGGAGGGGAGGTCGCGGTAGCTCATGAGGCAGCCGGGGAGCCAGACGGGGGTGTCGAGGGAAACGGCGTTGCGCTCGGCGAAGGCGGCGAGCTCGCGGGAGATGCCGAAGCGGTCGCCGACATCGGCGAGAGGAACGTCGGGGTGGCCGGTGGGGATGATCATGGAAGGGATTCCGTTGCGGGCGAGGGAACGGGCCTCGCGGAGGGCCTGCCAGAGGGCCGCCACGTCGTAGATGCTACGGGTTTCGAGGACCTGGACGCCGAGGGCCTCGAGGATGGGGCGCGGGTCGGTGGCGGTCAGCTGCTCGGTGGTGCCGGAGAGCTGGATGCCGTTGCGGTGCATGATGAAGGTGACGGGGGCATGGTGGAGGGTGGCGGCATGGAAGCCGTTGAGGGCGTGGCCGGCAATCCAGCCGGCGTCGCCGCAGTGGCAGAGCACCCAGGCGTCGGGGCCGTAGGCGGCGACCTTGCCGAGGGCCTGGCCGACGGCGGCGGGGATCATGACGCCGAGGCGGCCGCCGTTGAGCTGCGTGCCGCCGGGGACCCAGGAGACGTGGCCGGGGATGTCCAGGCCGCGGCGGAAGGTGTCGACGACGCGGTCGCGGTCGATGAAGCCCAGCGCGGCCAGGGCCGAATAGTAGCCGATGGAGGTGTGGGCGTTCTCGATGGTGAAGTCGCGCTTGACGCGGTCGACGAGCGAGAGGGTGAGCAGCAGCGGGGGAATCATGTCGAGACCGCCGCCCATGTGGTCGACCTCGTTGAGCTGGGAGAGGGAGGCGACCGCCGTGATGGCCGTGCGGGCGGCATCGATCTGGAGGGCTTCAAAGAGGGTGACATCGTCGGCGGAGAGCTCCGGCATCGCCTCGATGTCGAGCTGGAGGGGCGGGACGGAGGAGACGAACTCCGACTTCATGTAGATGGAATCCGAAAGGAGGGCGCGGTTGTGGGCCTGCTGGAGGGAGTCAGTAGTGTATGTTTTCATAAGTGAGGCTAGCATACGCGCTGCGCGGGCCGAGGAAAAGCCAAAAGCTGGGGTGGGGGGGGGGGCGGAGTGGCAAAGGACGGGAGGAGGCCCCCTCGCGCCCCCCGGGGAGGCGAGGCGAGGGGGCAAAAATGGCAAAAAGGCCAATGTTTAACGTAAAATCACGGCAGGGCGGGGAGGATTCCGGGGGTGGGGGAGAGGGGGGCGGAGGCGGAGGGCTAGAGGGCGCGGAGGAGGAGGGTGGCGGCGCCGCGGGCGGGGGTGGAGGAGGGACGGAAGGTGGCGGAATGGAGGTGGATGGGGAGGGGCGCGGAGGGGAGGAGGTCGAGGAAGCGGGCGAGGTCGGCGTAGGGGGCGTCGGCAATGCGGAGGGTGGCCTCGGTCATGGAGGCGGGGAAGGGGGCTAGGGAGACGGGCGCGGCGTACTCGAGGGTCCAGGTGCCGGGAGGGAGGGTCTGGTCGGCGAGAGCCTGGAGGGCGGCGGGGAAGTCGCGGTCGGCGGGGAGGTCGCGGAAGCGCTGGAGGACGGGGGCGCGGAGGTTGGCGGCGGCCTGGAGCTGGCGGAGGTCGGCGCGGCGACGGTCGAGGCGTTCGCGGGCGGCGGGGGCGGAGAGAGCGGTCTGGAGGGTCAGGAGGACGGCCAGGAGCAGCAGGAGGGCGGAGAGGGGGAGGAGGAGGGACTTCATGGGGCGGGCGCGGGGGAGGCGGTGGCAGGGCTGGCCTTCAGGGCGAAGGCATGGGGGTGGGCGGGGTCGACGGGGCCGGCGGCGGGGAGGGCGGAGGAGGTGTCGGCGGTCTGGACGGTCCAGTCGCGCTGGGCGAGGGCATCGGCCAGGAGGGAGGGGATGGCGGGGGCGGCGGCGAGTCCGTCGAGGGCAAAGGTGCCGTCGTCGGAGAGGGCGAGGGAGGTGACGCGGAGGTCGTAGTCGGCGAGAGCTTCGAGGAGGTCGGCGAGGCGGGTCTGGGCGGGGGAGGGGGCGTCGGAGAGGAGGGCGGCGAGGGCGGCGAAGGCGTCGGCGGAGGCGTCGAGCTCGGGGCGGAGGCGGACGAGTTCCTGGCCCTTGGGGAAGTGGGCACCGGTGGCGGAGAGGGAGGTGGCCAGGGCGGCGATGTCGGCGCGGACGGCGGCGAGGCGGCGGCTCCGGCGGAAGAGGATGGCGGCATCGAGGGCTATGACGAGCAGGGCGAGGGCCAGGACGAGGGCGGCGGCACGGCGGAGGAGGCGGTTCTGGCGGGCGGCCCAGGCGGGATGGGGGGCGAGGGGCGGGACACGGAGCTGCCAGGTGGTGCCGGCGGCGGCGCGTTCGGCCAGGGCGGTGGCGAGGAGGTCGCGGGGGGAGGGGACGACGGAGACGCGGACGGCGGGCGGCAGGGCGGCCGAGAGGGTGGCGACGAGGGCGGCATCGGCGGCGCCAGGACCGGCGAAATAGAGGTCGAGCGCGGGGGGACGGGGCGAGGCACCGGGGGGGGAGCCGGGGATGGGGGGCGGAGCGGACGGGGACGGAAGTTCGAGGAAGGCGGGGGCGCGGGTGCGCCAGGCGGGGAGAAAGGCGTCGGGGCCGCCGGGGGCCAGGGGCGAGGTGCGCCAGAGGTGGGCGGAATGGAAGGCGGGGCCAGTGCCGCGGGCGACGACGACGGTGGAGGTGTCGAGCCAGACGAGGGCGCGGGCGGCGTCGGGACGGGCGGGGGGCAGGCGGCGGGTCAGGGCGGCGTAGAGGGCGGGGGCGAGGGCATCGACGTGGGTGACGGGGAGGCCGCCGGGCAGCGTGGGGGAGGGGGCTTCAAGGGTTTCGAGGCGTTCGCGGAGGGGGGCGGCGGGGAGGGCGGCGGCGAGGGCGTCGAGCCCGCCGGAGGGGTTGGGGACGGGCGGGGCGAGGCAGGTGGCGGCCTGCTCGACGGGGAAGGGGAGGTCGAGGTCGAGGAGGGAGAGCCAGACGCGGGCGGCCTTGA
>JAFTAH010000098.1 GCA_017458625.1 Kiritimatiellia bacterium
CGCGCCTCCCCCTCCTCCTTGAACTCCTCCCACAAGGCGTGCCGCTCCCCGCCGGGCGGCATGGCGGCAAGGCGCTCCAGGGCGTCGAACCACCACGCCCAGTCGCGGTAGATGTCCCTCCGGTCCCGCTGTGCCCAGAACATCATCGCCGCCCCACCCGGCAGGGGCGCCTTCCCGTCGAGCAGCGTCACGACGGGCTTCCAGCCGGCGGGCACCGCAATCTCGAAGGCCGCGTCGACCAGCAAAATCTCCCGCGCCGCATACCGCCGGAAGTCCCCTTCGCCCTCCCCGGCCATCCGGTCGGCCTCGCGGACAAGCCGGTTGAGGGCCTCGTCGGGCCAATGGGCGATGGTCTTCGGCAGGATGTCACTGACGGGCATCCAGCGGCATACCCTCGCGACGAGCGCTATCGTGGACATCGCCTCCGAATCGAGGCGTTCCGCCAGCCGCCCGATGCGCTCCACGTCGGCCAGCGCCCCCTCGGTGTCGCCCTCTTCGAACGCCAGACACGCGCGAATGGCCAAAATCCGCGCCCCCAAAAAGCCGTGGGCGTTCCGCGGCTCCAGACGGAGCCCCTCCATCAAATCGCCCGCCTTCCGCGCCCCCTCCAGACAGGAGCGGTAGGACGGCTCGGCCAGCGTCTCCGCCGCCGCCACCAGCGCCGGATGCCCCTCCAGCCACGCCCTCGCCGCCTCCAGATCGCCCGGCTCCGGCGGACGCCACTTCGAAAATGCCAGCTCCATGGCGGAGCACGAAAAATCCTTGCTCTCCGCCTCGATCGCATCCCCGAAGACGGCCAGCGGGTCCTCCGCCTCCGCCACGGGCTCCCGCACCCCGGGCAACTCGACCCCGTCTCCCCATCCGCCCCCGATGCGCGCCAGCAATTCCTCCCGCGCCGCATCCGCCTCCCTTTCCGCCCGCCCCGGGGCCTGCCACACCCACCCCCACGCCAGCAGCAGACACACCCACGCCGCCAAAAACGCCCGTCCCGTCCCCCCCGCCATCTCCGACAGTCCCCACAAGACCAGCCCGAGCCCCGACGCCACCAATGCCGCTGCCGTCCAGACCCCCGCCACGCCCGCTCCCGCCGCCCCCAGCGCCAGCGCCGCCGGCCCCGCCGCCACCAGGCACGCCCCGCCCCATCGGCACCGCCGGACGCTCCCCCACGCCGTCCCCCCCGCCATCAAGGCGAACCCCGTGCCGACGCCCCCCAGCACGAGCCCCGGAAAGCCCAGCCCCCACGTCCCCAACCCCATGCACACAATCCCCAACGCCGCCTTCGGGAGGTTCCGCCACCACTTCTTCCGCCCCCCCACCGCCCTCTCCCAACGCCAGTTTCCCCGTCCAAAGACGATACCGCACAAACAGAACACCCCCAACGGAGCCCAATAGCACACCTCCGGGAGCCACCCTTTCCCGGCATGGCGGAAACCCTTCAGCATCATCCAAAACCACCACGGCAACGCCAACCCTGACGCCACCGTCCCGATGGCCCCCCACCCCAGCCACGCCGCCGCCCACGCCGCCGCCGCGCCCTTTTCCGCTTCCACGGAAGCCGTCGTTTCCTGAACTTCGTTTTCCGCCATGTCCGCCATCCTTTCGCCACCCCAACCCTACCATGCCCCCGCTCCCCCCCGCAACCCCTTTTTTCCCCTTCCTCTTCCCCGCCCATCCTTTCCCTCCTTCGTGTCCTTTTTCCCGTCTTTCCTTCCCCCCCGTGCCGCCCTCTCCGGCTCTCCTCTCGCCCCCCCCGAGATGCTGTCGCCTTCCGTCGATTCCGTCGATTTCTGTCGACACACCCGCCCGGCAGGGACGCGCCCATGGCGCGTCCGTCTGCGGACGTTTCATGGGAACGTCCCTGGAATGGGATATTCGAGCCGGTGCGGCCGGCGGACGCCGGAGAGCCTGAGGGTGGCGACGAAACGCCATTTTTCGGCGTGGCAGGAGGCGGGAGGAAAGTTGAAGGTCGCGTGCCCGTTTTCGGGGACCGGGGCGGCGTGCTTGCAGATTGGGACGGAGTACTTGGCTTTTTTCGATTTGTAATTGGAAGAAGCGAGGCCTTCGAGGCGGATGGCGAGGGAGCGGACGGAGGAGGGGACGCCGAGGTGCCAGTCGAGGGCCGGGGGGGCACCCTCAAAGTGGGTGAGGGTCATCGAGAGCTTGGGGGCGCGCAGGTCGCGCCAGATGGCAACGGCCAGCGAGACGGCCAGCACGAGGCCGATAAGGGGGAAAAGACACAACAGCCAGTCCGCGGAGAGGGGCGGGACGGGGGCGGACAGAAACGCGAAAACCAACGCCCAGGAGAGGAGGTTCCAGAACACGGCACCCATCGCGTCGAACAGGAGGTCCAGGCGCGAACGGCGGAGGTTCCACTGTCCTGTTTGCCCGATGTGCCTCGGACGCAACGCCCGGATCAGCAGGAATACGCCGGTGCCGGAGGCGGCAAGCCCGAAGAGCAGGAAAAGGGCGCTGACGGCAAGGGTGGCGTATCCCGCGCTCGCGCCTTCGGTGGGGCGGAGGGAGCTGCGCCGCGGATCGTCGGGGAGCACCCACACCTCGACATCGCTGCCGGGCGGGTAGGAGTCGGCCACTTCCTGGAATCCGCGCCGGTTGGAGGTCGAGAATTCCCCGCCGCGGCCGAAAACGCGGTCGCTCTCATACTTTTTGCCTTGGAAGACATACTCGTAGCCGACGCGCGCGGAATAGGTGGCCGAGCGTTGGTTGAGCGACGTGCGGATGCCGGAATACAGGACTTTGCCCGGCACGGCGACCAGCTCATCCGCGGAGGGGCCGCGCGCCGGCTCCGCAAAGGCCAGCGTGACGATGCCGATGACCGCGAAGGGCACGCCGAAAAGCGTCATGAACAACGCCAAGCCGCTATTCAGGATGCGTACGTCCAGAAAGCGTCGCGCCCGGGGGAACGCGCGGGCCATCAGCCAGAAAGCCACCAGCGCCACGAGCAGGAAGGTTGCGCCGAACACTCCGGCCAGCGTCGCCATGCCGCCCCGGCCCAGGTTGCCGCCGCCGAGCGGGTCCTTGACCGGGAGCACGGCATTCCCGTCGCTTCCGGGCTCGACGCGGCAGACGTGGGCCGTCCCCGGCGCATATTGCTCCAGCAGCGGGAGGCGTTCATCCAGGTGGTCGAAGGTGTGCTGCCTGCTGCCCGGGCGGTCCAGGGCGGAGGAGTGGCGCATCTGCCCGTTCCAGTAGTAGTCGTATTCGGCGGTGAAAACGAAGAGGTCCACCCCCAGCCGCTCGACCTCCGAGGACCTGATCAGGCAAGGCACCTCCGTCCAGCCGCCGGTCCCCGATGAGGGACGGAAAAACGCACTCGCGAAAAACCACGCAAAAAACGAAACGCCCCCCAGAAGCAGCAGGCCCAGGACGAGGGAGCCGAAACGAAAGCCGTCGCGCCGTTGCCGTTTCATTGCGCGATTCTTCTGAGAACGTCGACGGCGGCTTCGGCTTCGGCGGGGGTGAGATTCCAAAGGCCGATGGCGTGGCGCCGGGGATAGGGGAGACTTGGGAGGGAGGCGAGAGACGGGATGTCAAGGGGAAGGACGAAAAGGTCCATGCGGCGGGGGGAGTGAGGGATGAGGACAGGTGGTTCGGTCAGGCGTTCCGGGGACATCGGAGGAAATCGGCCGCCGGGGCCGGAGAGGCCGACAATCAGGCGGTTCGTGATCCAGGGCACGAGACCGATCCTGTTCAGGCGGATGCCAAGCAAAGGCACGAGGACGAGGGCGAGAAAGACGCCGAATCCGCTTCCCAAAGCCACCGCAAAACGCTCGTCGGCCGTTCCTGATCCCAGGTATTTTGCGACGAGCCACCAAACAATGGCCGCTCCTCCCCCGCCATACACGGTCCAGAGAGCGATTCTATCCCGCATCGGCAAATGCTTGACCCAGAGGAGACGTTCGCCGCGGCCAAGGCGGGAAGCCAAGATGCGGCGTTCGCGAGGCGTCATCCAGGCGGGGAAGGCGTGTGGGACGGTGTTCGCGGGGGCGATTTCGACACCGCAGCGGCGGAAGGCCGCGAGGGCGGCTTCGGCGTCCTCGGGGCGCAGTCGCTCGATGGCGAAGCAGTCAAAGCGCCCGCCAGGGATGAGGTAGAAATGGAGGTCGCAGGCACCGTCGAGACGGTCGGCGATGTCGGCGACGCGGACGCCCGAGAGGTCGAGTTCTCCGCGGCAGCCGCGGGTGACGCATCTGAGAGTGCCGCCCTCGAGCGTCCATTCGACGGTGGAGCGTGCGTGGACGAAAAACCCGACGAGTATCAAGAGAATTCCGAAGACAAACAGCGGAATGCTCAGCTCGGCAAGGGGCAGCCCGGGTTTATCCCATGTCAGGGGCAGATAGAGCACCCCGAGGAGGAGGATGACGATGCCCGCGACAAGGAGAACGCCGGATGCGTTCCCGCGCCACGAGGAGAGCGTCCTTGCTCGCCATGTGGCCCCGGAAACGAAGTTGTCGGACCTATCCTGATTTGCATCCATCATTCCTCTTTCCTGTCCGCCTCATTCTGCCAGCACACCTCCGTGCACGCAAGGGAAGAAACCCACCTCAACAGCATTCAGGCCTGTCCCTCTTTGAAGGCACCTCCATTGCGCACCGATGGGGCGTGTCCACAGTGGAAACGTCCCTCAAGGGTCGCTGCCGCGCAGTGAACAATGGGCGGGGGGCAGGCTTGGCAATAAATCAAAAATGGCACCCACGTGGTGGATCCGTCGGACAATCGGCTTTCCCCGAAGAGGGCTTTCGACTATTCTCACCCCCCCGGACCTGCGGGCAGCAGGGCGAGGCTTGGCGGAGCAGGAAGGACGACATGGAAATCATTCCCCAGTGGGCAACACGTATTTGGATGCGTTGCCAGGGACATTTGGCGGCGAAGGGGATCAAGCATGGAGGGGAGGCTATCCGGTTCGACGTGGACCAGAAACGAGTCGTCGAGCTGGGCGACGGCTACCATCTGGTGCTGGCGCCGCCAGGATGTGGCAAGACGGAGATTCTGGCCCAACGGCTGCTGCACGCGCTGGATGCGGGGGTGGATCCGGGAAGGATGCTGAGCCTGACCTTTACGAACCGGGCGTCGCGCGGGATGCGCGACCGGGTCTGGGAGAAGGCCGGAACGCGCGCCCGGGACGTATTCATCGGAAACCTCCATGCTTTCTGTTCCTGCTTTCTGTATCAGCAGAGACTGATTCCCCAGTTGTCTGAAATCATCGACGAGGATGACCAGGCGGACCTCGCGGATCGAATCTTGCCGAAAGAGAAAATCGAACAGATGCTTGTCAGCCACGTCGATATGGACGCCGAGGGGGCGCGCTATTTCATCAACTGGCCGGTGTTGAAACACTTCTTCCTGCGGGGCGCGTATCAGCCGACCAGGAGCGGATTCGTGCGGGAGCTGCGGAAGAATGCGATGGTGGCCGACTGCTTGGCGCGTCTTGTCCAGCTGGCGCACTGGCAAGACCAGGTCGAACGGGGCCACAAGCTGGAGGTGCGGTTGCATCCGGAGTTCGCGGACTGGGAAGATTCGTCGTTTCTGGCACCGTATGCCAAAAAATATGTTCAAGTCTGCCGCACGCACGGGTATGTCGATTTCGATGATCTGCTCATCCTGGCCTACGACGGGCTGTCGAAGGGCGCGGCCCCGGCCCGCGGAACATACACGTGGATGCAAATCGACGAGGTGCAGGATCTGAATCCGTTGCAGCTGGCCATCGCGCAGGAACTGCTGGCACCGGAGCCTTCGGTGGTCTATTTCGGCGATGAGCAGCAGGCCATCTTTTCCTTCATGGGGGCCAAGCTGGAAACGTTGGCGAAGCTCAGGGCCCGATGCGGCGGCGAGGTCTTGCGTCTGCGGTGCAACTATCGTTCGCCTCGCTACATGATCGAAATGCTGAACGACTATGCGACACGGAACCTCGGCGTGGACCGCAGCTTGCTTCCCAACGCGGCCCAGGGGACCTCTGCCCGGCGCGAGGCCGGGGGAATGGCGATTCAGCGGTTCGACTTCGGAAACGAAGCGGAAGCCCTCGTATCCCGGACGCTGCCTCGGTATCTGGCCGGGGCGACGACGGAGGCCCCCACACCGGAGCGTACGGCCATTTTGGTGCCGACCAATGCGCTCGCGGATGAGATAAGCTCCCAGCTGAAGGCGTCAGGACGCCCCCATTTCAAGATCTCCGGAACGGACATCTTCCGCCGCCCGTCCGTGAAGGCGGTGCTGGCGCATCTCGCGGTGGCCCGTCAGGAGCATTGCATCGTGCCCTGGGCGCGTCTGCTGGCGGCGACGGGCGTCCTGCCGTCCGCGGCCTGCGCTCGTGAGTTCGCGGGGCGTTCTCTGCAGTCAGGAGTCCTGCCGGGCGACTGGATGCGGCCGGACGGCCGCTCCCTGCTGGCGGACTTCTGCCAGACTGTTCGTGAAAAGACGCTCGTCGTCTTCGACACCGAGACGACGGGGCTGGACGTGGACCATGACGACATCGTGCAAATCGCGGCCGTAAAGATGCGGGGCGGCGTGGTGCTGCCGGGATCTGAGTTCGATGTCTGTCTGGAAACGGACCGGGAAATCCCCGCGATGCTGGGCGATCTCCCGAATCCCCTGATCCGGGAATATGCCCGGCGCGTGAAACTGGGGCGCGCCGAGGGGTTGCGCCAGTTTGTCGATTACGCTCGCGGCGGAGTGCTGCTGGCCCATAACGCGTCGTTCGACATGGCGATTCTGCGGCAGAACCTAGAGCATGCGGCTGTCGCGGGCGAGGGGGTGGCGGATGCGGAATGCCTCGATTCCATGAAGATTGCCCGGGCCTTGTTCCGTCGGCTGCGATCATACCGGCTCAAGGACCTGCTGGAGCAGCTCGGCCTGGAGGGGCGTAACACCCATCTGGCAAACGATGACGTGGATGCGACGGCGGCTCTTGTGGCCTGCTGCTGGCTGCAGGCTCAGCGCCTTGAAGCGGAGCATCGGGCCTTCCTCCAGACCCATGCCGGGCCGATTGCGCAGTTCCGCGAGGCGTATGGCCCATCATACCAAGGGATACGCGCCCGTCTGGCAGGCGGGGGGGATGCCTTGCCGCCTGGGGCGTATGCGACGGCGCTGGTAGCCGAGATGGATGCCTTCCGAAAGGGGTGCAAGGCCTTGCGGCTCCAGGAGGGCGACGAGGAGGCTCTGGACCATGTCTTGCTCTTTTTCGACCAGGATGTCGTGGACGCCAGAACGTTCCCGTCGCTGCGGGCGCAGCTGGGCGAATATGCCCCGAAGTTTGGAACCTACAAAGGCGCGGACCTTTGCGAGAGTTCCTCGATGGAGGAGCGGATATTCGTCTCGACGGTTCACAAGGCGAAGGGGCTGGAATTCGAAAACGTGATTGTGGCCTCGGCGGACAGCAACACCTATCCGCGATATAATGCGACTCCGGAGCAGGCGAAGGAAGCGGCCCGGGTGCTCTATGTCGCGCTGTCCCGCGCGCGAAGGCGTCTGTGCCTGACCTTTGGTGCAACGACGAGATGGGGGCGAAGCAATGACGTTTCTCGCTTCATGACGAGCGTCAAACACCATTTTACGTGGCTTGACGATGCTGGCCGGCCTGAAACATGAGTCCATGCGCAATGGAACCAATCAGGGCAAGTTTGGACAAGGAATTTTGAATTCAGGACACTAGAGCGGTTTGCAAAATAATGTGGCCGTATTGGCGTTGCGGGGGGGGGCCGACCGCCGGGCGGCCCGCCCATGCATTGCGATTGGGTTTGCAGTAAACGGCTCGCCCGGCGGTCGGGCCCTACCGAAAACGGCTACACAATTCTTGAAATTGCTCAAAATGTCTAGATGTCTAGAAATCTAGGGCGGTTTTCAAATTACTGTAGCCATTTGGCGGGCGGCTTCCGGAGGTGCGGCTTCCAGCCGCGCAATAAATTTGGGCGCGACAGAATGTCGCACCTCCGAACCTTGTGGCCACACATTTTCGCAAAAAGCTCTAGTCACGAGATTTTCGCTTGTTTTCTTTTGTTTTCGCGCAAAACCGCGTGTTTGAACGCTGCCGCATCGAATGCCGCGCTCCCCCTCCCCTCCCCCTCGTCACCCATTCGCCTTGAACGTCACCCGCCCCAGAATCCTCAGCTGGTAGAGCGTGAACCCGACCAGCAGCGTCGCCAGCATCCACGCCGCCGCCGTCGCGGGACCGAACCGCAGGAAGAGAAACGCCTTGTAGAAGACGTGCAACCCCGCCACCTCGGTGTTCGCCGCCCCGCCCGTCATGGCCAGCACGTTCGCCTCGGCCTGCCATGCCGCAATGAACACCCCGACAAACTGGATGACCACCAGCGGCCGCAAGCTGGGCAGCACCACGAACAGAATCTTGTCCGTGAAGGTGGCCCCGTCCATGTCGGCGGCCTCGTAGAGCTCGTCGGGGATGCCCTTGAGCGCCGCGAGGTAGATCAGACATCCCGGCCCCATCCCGGCCCACAGTATCGGCAGCACACAGGAGAACAGGGCGGTCGAGGAGTCGTCGAGCCAGCGAACCGGTTCCGGCAGCCGAGCCGCCAACCACGGCAGCGGCGAAAGCGTGCGTGGCACAGCCGCCCAGATGCCAGGAAGCGGCGTGGCGGCCCCCCAGGCCGCAAATCCCGCCACCACCAGGGCGAACAGCGCCGACAGGTTCTTCCCGTGCCGCCGAAAGCGCAGGGCCAGATGGATGCCGCCCCCCACCGCCAACGCCGTCAACAGCAGCCACACCCACGCCGGCGTGGCCAGCACCAGCCGGTTGAGCACGCCGGCCTCGCTCGGCTCGTAGAAGGTCTTCCAGAGCAGGATGCCGACCAGTCCGATGATAGCCGCCGGCAGATAGAATAGGAAGCGGTAGAGCACCTTTCCGCGAGGCACCTCCTGCAGCAGGATCGCCAGCACAATCGGCGGCAGGAAGGTCAGGCCAATGACCCAGGCCGCATACCGGGCGCTCGTCCAGAGCGCGCGCCACCAGGCCGCATCCCACAGCAGATTCGCGAAATTGTCGAGCCACACGAACCGCGACGCCCCGAAGATGTGGTAGTCGAAAAACGCCATCAGCGACCCGCGCACCAGCGGGACATAGGCCCAGACCAGAATCGTCAGCGCCGCCGGCAGCAGCAGCAGAATGGCCGTCCAGGGCATGCGACGCCTCCGCTTCCGAGGCCGCTCGCCAGCGCCGTGCCCCGCCATCGTCCCCTCGCCCGTGCGGCCCCCTGGCGGCAACGGCTCTTCCTGCCCCTTGGTCGCCCCCTTTTCCTCCTGCGCCGGCCAGAAAATCCGCGCCATCTGCCGTAACGCCAGCAGGATCCCCAAGACAATCAGCGCCAGTAGCCCCACGGCCGCCAGCCGCCGCCAGCGCATCTCGTCGGGCGGAACAATTCCCAGCAGTTCGGCATCGGTGCGCGTCTTGGCGTCCGCCAGCAACCGTTGCAGGGCCGCCCGGCGCGCGCCAGGCTCGTCCGGCAGCCGTCCCGACAGCGCCAGCTCCTCGGCGCGGCGGATGGGTTCGGTCAAGATGTCGTAGATGACGGCGGCATTCTTGCCATACGGCTCGGGACGGGCCTCGTCGAGCGCAATCCGCATCGTCTCGCGCCACGCCGGCGGCAGATCCTGCGCCACGGAGCCATAGCCCAGCGCTTCCAGCAACGCCGGATCCAGAAACCGCCCCATCCCGCCCTCGACCAGATGTCGCGCCCGGATGGCCGCCGCATTCGTGCTGTTCTGCCAGGCAATGTACTCCCAGGCCGCGTCGCGCACCCACGCATTCGTCACCCCCGCGAAAATCCCCATCATCCGGGAATTGATCTCTGTGCCCCGGCAGACCGGCCCCACCGGCATCGGCGCAATCCCGGTCAGGTCGGGGTTGATCGACGCAAACAGCGACGTGTCCAGATACGCGAACCGCATCGCCAGCTGCCCGTTGCGCCACTTCTGCGAGGATTCGGCCGTGTCCTTGATCGCATAGCCGCGCCGTCGCCGTCCCAGGCGGTCCGTCCAGGGCTCCGTGGTCAGCGAGATGTAGAAATCGAGGGCCTGCGCCCCGCCCTCGGTCGCAAAGGCCGCCTGCCACGTGCCGCTCGCCTCGTCGAACGCCAACGCATCGTCGCCCGCCCCCCACAGGAACGGCAGCCACAGATAGGACTCGTCCTTGCCCCGCGAAAGTCCCAACCCATACACCCCGTTGGCTGGATCGCAGATGGCCGCGCACGCCGCCTTGAAGTCCGCCCACGTCCAGTCCGGAGACGGCGCCGGAACCCCCGCCCGCTCGAAGAGGTCTCGCCGCCACAACACCACCCGCCCCAGCGGCGGCTCCGTCGGCAACGCCCAGATGTGATGCCGCCCCCCGCCCTCGCCGCCATCCCGCTCCGCCGGCGCCGGCCGCTCGATGACCGGACGAATCCGCGGATGCACCCGCCGCGACGCCTCCTCCGGCGAAAACTCCGCAAAATAGTCGTCCAGCGGCGACAGGAACCCTTGCCGGATGTACGTTTCCGACTGCCGGAAGTTGACATACAGCACGTCCGGCGCCACATTCCCCGCAATCGCCAGCAGCGTCGACTCCACCCCCTCGACCTGAATTCCCGAAAAGCGGTGCAGCACCACCCGGACCCCCTTCCCGCCGTCTTCCCACTCCCCTTCTCCCCGCGCCCGCGCTCGTGCCGCCAGCCGGGGCCCCACCGCTGCCAGAAACGCCTTCTGCACGGCCACCTCCCCGCGTGTCGCCGGATCCGTCCGCGAGGCGTCCGGCAGCTCGAACACCGTCAGATGGACCACCCGCTTCCCCTCCGTATCCTCGACCCATCCCGTGGCCCCGGCCACCACCGCCCACAATGCCAGCAGCCCCGCCGCCACCGCGACGACGCCCCACCTGCCGCCCCTAAAACTCTGCCAGCCCGTTTGCATGTCGCCCCCAACGCTACCACACCCCCTCCCCCCTCCGCCAGCCCCGATTGCCCCCACTGCCCTCCTCTCCTCTCCCCTCCCTGTCCCCATCAGTGGAAATGCACCTCGTCGTCCACCGGCGGCCGCTCCCCGCCCCGGAAGGAGATGCCGCAGACGTAGTCGTCCATCACGAAGCCCTCGCCGATGTCCGAGCACACCTCGCGCCATTGCGTGAACCCGGCCCGGGCGTAAGCCCGCAGGGCCCGCTCGTTGTGGCGGTTCACGCGCAGCCAGAGCGCCGTCGCGCCGGCGGCCCTCGTCGCCTCGATGGCGTGTTGCAGCAGCCAATGCCCCAGTCCGCGTCCCCAGTACTGCGGCAGCGTATAGAGCTTGTGGAATTCGCAGGCCCCGTCCGCCCGCGGCGTCTCGTCGTAGGACACCACGCCCGCATCCATGCCATCCGCCCGCACCAGAAAATACGCCGTATGTGCCGCCGCTGCCGCCCGGACGGCCTCCTCCGAGTACATCCGCTCGATCATGTACGGAATCTGTTCTGGCGGAATGATGCCCTGGTAGGTCGGCGGCCAGGCCCGCTCCGCCACGGTCCGAATCCGCGCCATCACCTCCGATGTCTCCGCGCGCACGAGTTCCAGCTCCGGCAGCGGCAGACGCGGCGGGGGCCCCGCCAGCGGCTTCACGGCGGGCAGTTCCGTCGGCTCCGAGGTCAGTTCAATCGTCACCGGCCCGTCGTTCACCAGCTCCACCTGCATGTCCGCGCCGAACCGCCCCGTCGCCACGCGCTGTCCGCCCAGTAGCGTCCGCAAGTCCGCCACGTACCGCTCGTAGAGCACCTCTGCCGTCCCCGGATCCCCCGCCGCCACGAAGCTCGGCCGATTCCCCTTCCGCGTGTCCGCGTAAAGCGTGAACTGCGACACCGCCAGCACGTCGCCCCCCACATCCAGCACCGACCGGTTCATCCGCCCCGCATCGTCCCCAAACACGCGCAAGGCAGTCGTCTTGACCGCAAGACGGTCGGCATCTTCCGCTCGGTCGCCCGCCCGACACCCCACCAACGCCAAAAAACCGTTCTGGATCTCCCCGACAACCTCCCCGCCAATGCGCACTCGCGCCTCCGTCACCCGCTGTAGCAAAATCTTCATGCGTCCATCCTATTCCTTGCGGTTGCGCCCGCGTTGCCCATCCGTTGTTGCCTCGTCCTGCGCCAGCCGCCCGCTCATCCTTCCACAAATGCCTGCACCGCTCGCGCCTGCAGCTCCGGGGCCACCGTCTGGACGTAGTCCAGCACCCGCCGCGCCGCCCCGCCCCGGAACCGCGCCAGAAAGAGCGGATGGTCCACCGCCACGTACAGCGTCCCCTCCCGCATCCGCGCCGGCCGCGAATGCCGCGCCAGCTCCGCCCCCACGATCTCCGCCCAATGCGGTGCCAGCGCGGCCACCTGCTGGACGGTCGGCAGGTGCAGCGACGCCAGCGCGTCCGCCATGAGCTTGGAAATCGGCGGCGCCGTGTTGGGCGCACTCGGCGGCAACTCGTCGGGCCCAATGCGAAACCGCTCGCGGGCGACCTGCCACTCGCTGGCCGTCACCGCCAACCGCCGGCGCGGCCGACGGCACGGATCGGCAGGGGGCTGCGGCTCGACCTCATGCCGAGGGGACGGCGGCGGCAGCTCGGGCGCATTCATGGGGCCAACGTCTCCAGCTCAATGGGCGGCAGCCCCGACACCAACGGCCGCGCCAATGTTGCCTCGATGCGCACGGTCAGATTCGTCGTCAGCCTCCACTTGTCCCCCGCCTGCACCTCGATCATCCAGTCGTGGCTCTCGGGCAACGGCCGTCCCAGTAGCCGATGAGCATAAATCGTGCTCACCATCGCCGCCACCTGCTCCGCCGCATCCCCCGACGCCTCGGCCCGCCGGCACACGCTCGCCGTCGCCGCCACCGTCCCCGCCAGCGCCACGCAAAGCGCCAGCGCCAGCAGCACCTCGACCAGCGTGAAGCCGCCCTCGCCCCGCCCCCGTTCTGGAACACAACCTTTCATGGAAAAATCCAGGCCATCCGCCCACAAAACCAGCGGATCGCCTCCCCTCAAAACCTAGGAGACCCCCGCCCCGATTTCAAGCCAAACTTGCTCGCCTCAAAAAAGCCAAGCGCGCCCGCCAGAAACCTGGCGGGCGCGTCGGCTTGCGCCTTGAACGGCGCGTAGGAGGTCGACCGAGGCCTACTTGCCGAGGGCGGCCTGCGCGGCGGCGAGGCGCGCGATCGGCACGCGGAACGGCGAGCAGCTGACGTAGTTCAGGCCGACCTTGCAGCAGAACTTGACGGAAGCCGGATCGCCACCGTGTTCGCCGCAGATGCCGCACTTGAGGGTCGGACGCGTGGCGCGGCCCTTCTTGACGGCCATCTCGACCAGCTGGCCCACGCCCGTCGTGTCGATGGACTGCGTCGGGTCGAACGGCAGCAGCTTCTTCGAGATGTACTCGGGCAGGAAGCTACCCGCGTCGTCGCGGCTGAACCCGAAGGTCATCTGCGTGAGGTCGTTCGTGCCGAAGCTGAAGAACTCGGCGGTCTCGGCAATCGCGTCGGCGGTGAGCGCCGCGCGCGGAATCTCGACCATGGTACCGATCTTGTAGGCCACCTTGCCGGCCATCTTCTTCTCGGCGAGCACCTTGTCGGCGGTCGCCCGGACGATGTCGGCGCAGTAGTCCAGCTCCGCCTTGGCGCAAACCAGCGGGATCATGATCTCGGGCTCGACCTTGTAGCCGCGCTTGGCAACGTTGCAGGCCGCTTCCATGATCGCCCGCGCCTGCATCTCGCAGAGCTCGGGATAGGTGACCGCCAGACGGCAACCGCGGTGCCCCAGCATCGGATTGGCCTCGTGCAGCTGCTTGACCCGCGCGGCAATCGCCTTCTGCGGGACGCCCAGCCGCTTCGCCATCTCCTTCTGGCTCGCCTCGTCGTTCGGCGCGAACTCGTGCAGCGGCGGATCGATCAGACGAATCGTGACCTCGTAGCCGTCCATGACCTTGAACAGCCCCTCGAAGTCGCCGCGCTGGAGCGGCAGCAGCTTGTCCAGCGCCTTCTTGCGGGCTTCCAGGGAGCCGGCGAGGATGAACTCGCGGATCGCCCAGATGCGGTCGCCTTCGAAGAACATGTGCTCGGTGCGGCACAGGCCGATGCCCTGGGCGCCGAACGCGCGGGCGGCCTTGGCGTCGGCCGGCGAGTCGGCGTTGGTGCGGACCTCGATCTTGCGATACTTGTCCGCCCAGTCGCTGATCTGCTTGTACATCTTGTAGATCGGGTGGTTGAGGGCGGCCTTCTTGCCGTCGCGCACGCCGGAGACGACCGGGGAGGCTTCCGTCGGCAGCTTGGCCGCGTAGACCGCGCCCGTGGAGCCGTTGAGGCTCAGCCAGTCGCCCTTGTGCAGCACCGTCTTGCCGACGGTGAGGGTCTGCGCCTTGTAGTCGATGACCATCTCGGCGGCGCCGGTGATGCAGCACTTGCCCCAGCCGCGGGCGACGACGGCCGCGTGGCTCGTCATGCCGCCGGTGGTGGTCAGCACGCCCTGCGCCGCCCACATGCCGGACACGTCCTCGGGGCTCGTCTCGTGGCGCACGAGCACCAGCTTGGCGTTCTTGTCCTTGCCCAGGATGGCCTCGGCCTCGGCCGCGTCAAACACGATCTGGCCCACGCCCGCGCCCGGACCCGCCGGCAGACCGCGCGTCAGGACCTTCGCCTTCTTCTCGGCCGCAGCGTCCAGGATCGGGAACAGCAGCTGGTTGAGGTCGTCGCCCGTGATCGTGCAGATGGCCTCGTCGGGCTTGAGAATCTTCTTCTGGGCGGCGCCGGTGTAGACATCCTTGCCGGTGGCCATCTCGACGGCCCAGCGGATGCCGGCGATACCCGTGCGCTTGGCGTTGCGGGTCTGCAGCATGTAGAGCTGGCCTTCCTGCACCGTGAACTCGACGTCCTGCGGATACTTGTAGTGCATCTCCAGGCGCTTCATGATGCTGATCAGCTGCTTGTGCGCCGACGCCCAGATGGGGTTCTTCTCCTTGGGCATCTCATCGATGTGCTTCGGCGTGCGGATGCCGGCCACGACGTCCTCGCCCTGCGCGTTGATCAGGTACTCGCCCATGGGCTTCTCGTCGCCCGTCGAGCCGTTGCGCGTGAAGGCCACGCCCGTGCCCGAGGTCTCGCCCATGTTGCCGAACACCATCGTGCAGACGTTGACGGCGGTGCCCAGCAGGCCGGTGATCTTGTTGATGATGCGGTAGGTCTGCGCGCGCTCGCTGTTCCACGAGCCGAACACCGCGTTGATGGCCTTGAGCAGCTGCTCCTGCGGATCCTGCGGGAACGGACTCTTCACCTTCTTCGCGTAGACCTTCTTGTACTTCTCGCACAGCTCCTTCAGCTGCGAGGCGGTCAGATCGGTGTCCTGCTTGGCGCCATACTTCTTCTTGAGCGCGGTCATCTCGACCTCGAAGTCCTCGTGCTTGATGCCGGTCGTCGGGCCCATCACCACGTCGCCGAACATGTCGATGAAGCGCCGGTAGCAGTCCCAGCCCACGCGCTCGTTGCCGGTGGCCTCGATGAAGCCGAGCACCGACTTGTCGTTCAGCCCGAGGTTCAGCAGCCGTTGTTTTCCAGAACTTCGATTTCTGCTTGTGACAATTGTCGGTAATTGCTCATAGTCGTTCTCTATAATCTGTTAGTTTATGATTCCATTTCTTCTATGTCGTTATACAGGAAGTCGTTGTAGGGGTATTTCTGGACGTGCAGCTCGCGTACCTTTTTATATAGCACCTCGCGCAGCTCGTCGATATTCTCCTTATTCTTGGCCGAGATGAACAGCGGCGGCAGGTTCCCTTCACCAGTCCTGGCCATCCACGTGCGCTTCAGGTCATCGAGCGATATGTTCTCACGAGTAGGCTCGGTCAGGTCGTCCTCGTCCTGCGGCGTCCAAGTGTAGGCATCAATCTTGTTGAACACTATCATCGACGGCTTGTCGGCACAGCCCAGCTCGCTGAGCGTCTTCACCACTACCTCTATCTGGTCTTCAAAGTCGGGGTGGCTGATGTCGACGACGTGTACCAGCAGGTCGGCCTCGCGCACCTCGTCGAGGGTCGACTTGAACGACTCCACCAGGTCAGAAGGCAGCTTGCGGATGAAGCCCACCGTATCGGCCAGCAGGAAGGGCAGATTGTCGATGGTCATCTTGCGCACCGTCGTGTCGAGGGTGGCAAACAGCTTGTTCTCGGCAAACACCTCACTCTTGGCCAGCAGGTTCATCATGGTCGACTTACCCACATTCGTATAGCCCACCAAGGCCACACGAATCAGCCTTCCACGATTCTTGCGCTGGGTGGTCTTCTGGCGGTCAATCTCCTCCAACCGCTGTTTCAGCAGCGTGATGCGGTGCAGAATGATACGGCGGTCCATCTCCAGCTGCGTCTCACCAGGGCCGCGCAGTCCCACAGTGCCCTTGCCGCCGCCACCGCCAGAGCCACCACCCTGACGTTCCAGGTGTGTCCACAGGCGTTGCAAGCGGGGCAGCATGTAGCGGTGCTGCGCCAGCTCCACCTGAGCCTTTGCCTCGGCCGTCTGGGCACGCATGGCAAAGATGTCGAGGATGAGGCTGGTGCGGTCGAGTATCTTCACCTGCAGCTCCTTCTCGATGTTACGCATCTGCTTGGCAGTCAACTCATCGTCGAATATGACCATTCCCACAGGGTCGTCCTCGTCTTCCTTTCGCTTGATATATTGCCTGATTTCCTGTAGTTTTCCGCTGCCCACGTAGGTCACGGAACTGGGGCCGCTGACGCGCTGCGTGAAGCGCTTCACGGTGACAGCACCTGCCGTATCGGCCAGAAACTCCAGTTCGTCCAGGTATTCACGGGTCTTCGTCTCGTCCTGCTCGTTGGTGATAAGTCCCACCAATATGGCAGTCTCGGCTTTAGCCTCCGATATGATAAATTCCTTCATTTCCGCTTGTTCTTGTAATCTTGGGTGCAAAGATACTCATTCTTCGTGAGATATGCAAGAAATCCCAGTCCAAAATATGTGTTAGCAGGAGTTGGACATAGGGACTATGCTATTGGCGTCGGACGCGCTTCTTGCCGCCCTCGATGTAGAGACCCTTCGGGTGCTCCCCTACCCTGCTGCCCTGTAACGAATAGCGGGGAGAATGGGAAGTGTCGGCATGGATGTGGTCGATGGCGACAGCAGTGCCGAGAGGACGCACATAGAGACGGCCTTTGGTCAGCAGCTCGGTGGTGTCCCACTCCTGCGTAGCCGACGGCTGCTCAGGCTCTATGCGGGCAAAGCCAGCACCAGTGGCGGTGCCGGTGAACACCTGGATGACCTGGCCGTCGCTGTAGGTGGCCCCTATCATGGCGTCGTTCAGTTGCAGGACAGCACCTTCGTTGAGCTTCAGCCCTCCGCTGAACGTCAGTCCCTTGTCGGTGGCGAGCGTATCGCCCACTAAAAGTATGCCGCCGCTCTTGATGGTCACGGCACCAGCTATCGTACCCTTGCCGCCAAGCGCAGCTCCGGCATTGACGGTGACAGCCCCCGTGCCTGTATGCTTTCCGTTAACGATGAGTCTGCCGCCATTGACGGTGGTGGTTCCCTTGTAGTCGTTCGCACCTGTCAGTCGCCAGAGGCCAGTTCCCGTCTTGACGATGCTGACGGTACCCGTATGTCCGCTGCCGCTGACCGACCAGTTGTTGATGATGCCTCGGAAGGTCTCGTCGGTGTTGGCGCTGCCCACTGTCCAGGTGCAGGTGAAGTTGTTGGTCTGCTTGCTGGAGCCGTTCAGGTAGGTGCCGCTGGCTCCTGAGAGTCCGCCAAGGGTCTGGTTGCCGGTGGTGCTCCAGTAGCACAGGTTGGCATTGCCTCGGAGTTCGACGACGGTTTTGTCGAGCTTGGGACTCTTGTCGAGCAACAGCAGCGAACCGCGCTTGTCGGTGGA
>JAFTAH010000099.1 GCA_017458625.1 Kiritimatiellia bacterium
GGGGCGCGGGCGTCCCGCCCGCGAAAATCCAAAGGATGGCGGGAGAACGGTTTACCAAGGGGGCTTCCCAGGGAACATCGCGGGCGGGCCGCCCGCGCCCCCAGGGCAATCGCCCGTACCTCACACTTTTTGCTCACACCCCCCCGCGCCATGGGGTTGGTTTGCGGCTTGACTGTGGGGCAAGCCATGATGTAGGAAGAGGGGTGGCGAGGATGTCACGTTCGCCAAGGTCTGGGAAAGGAGTTGCGACATGAACAGAGTTGAATGGCTGCGGGGGGAGGTCGGCAAATGGCAGGCGGAGGGGCTTGTCTCGGAGTCGGTTGCCGGGCAGCTGCTGGAGCGGTATGAGACGGCGGGGAAGACCCGGCTGACGGCGGCGGTCATGGTCGGGGCCATCGGGGCGGTGCTGCTGGCGCTGGGCGTGATTGCGCTGCTGGCCGCCAACTGGTCCGGCTTCGGCCGCACGGCGCGCATGATTGCCGGCGTGGCCCCGCTGGTGGTCTGCGGCCCGGTCGCGACCATCGGCGCGGCGCGCGGCTGGGGGTCGCGCGGCTTCTGGGAGCCAGTGGGCGTGCTCTGGGCGGGCGCGGCCTGCACGGCGCTCATCATCGTGGCCCAGACCTTCCAGCTGTCCCAGGACTGGCCCATGCTCGTTCTCGCCTGCGCGGCGGTCACCCTGCCGGTGGCGTGGCTGACCGGCTCCGCGCTGGTGACGGCCGCCTGGCCCGGCCTGCTGGCCTTCGGCGTCTGCGCCCACTGGGAAAACTCGGTAGCCGTGGTCGCTCTCTGGCCGCTATGGCTGCTGGTGACGCCGGCGTTCCGGCGGGCGTGGCGGCTGCAGTCGGCCTCGGGCTGGCGACTGGTCATGGACCTGGGCCTGGGCGCGGCGCTGCTCGCGGGAAGCATTGCGGTGCCGCCAATCCTGGCCGACGCGTTAAGCTGGGCCCAGGTACCGACGTTTGCGTGTACGTATGCCGTCATGGCGGGCTTCGCCGTCATGGTGGCGCTGGGTGTGGCGTGCGCGTTGCCGGGGACGGCCTGGCTCGGTCTGCTGGCAATCCTCGCGATGGGGCTCATGACGCCTTACGAGGAGGCCATGGACGCCTTACTGTTTAGCCACACCGCGGGCAACACATTGGAAATGTGGCTGGTCATCGGCCTGGGTTCGCTCCTGATGCTCGCGGCGGCGGGGCTGGCGATATGGGCGGTGCGGTGCCGGGGCCGGCGTCCGATGCTCTGGGCCGTGGTCGCGCCCCTGTTCTGCGTGATCGTCTGCTTCGGCTTGCTGCCCTGGAAGCTGAGAACGCCGGCGCTGGCCTCGCTGGCGGGCCTGGCGGTGCTCGTGGCCTACGGGGCGGGCACGCTGCGCGAAGGCGTCCGCCGCCGCTCGATCCTGCTGCTGAACGCCGGCGCGCTGGTGGTGCTCTACGCCATCGTGGGCAAGTTCCTCGCCGACGACGTGAGCTTCACCGCCAAGGGCATCGTGATGACGCTCCTGGGCTGCGCCGTGCTGGCGGGCAACGGCTGGTGGCTTCGGAAGCATCGCACGGCCGCCACGCCCCCGCCGCCTGCCCCCGGAAAGGAGGTCTTGCCATGAAAAACCGGACTTTTGCCCTGTTGACGGCCCTGGTGCTCCTGCTGCAGCTCGCGCTCGCGGGCTGGCTCTGGGCGCGCTGGGAGCTGGTGGTCCGCCACGGCACCGAGCTGCGCGTGCCCTGCCGGGGCTACGACCCCTCCGACCCCGTGCGCGGCCGCTATATCCGCGTGACCGCCGAGCTCGACGTCCCCGAGGGCGTCGGCGACGACGCCTTCAACGCCGCCGTGCGCACAGACACCTTGCCCGCAGTGAAGGATGTTTACGTCCAGGTGAACCCAAAGGACCCGGAGTCGGGCCTGACCACTATCACGGCCCTCGCAATGGCTCCAGGCTCCGACGGCGTATGGATCGGTCCCCTCGACGTTTTCTTCCGTTGGCGCATCGGATGGAACGAACGGAGCAAAGACGAAAGCTACGATGACTTCCATCAGCGGCAGCGCGAGGGCGGTGTCGTCTACTACGTGCTCCTCCCCGGCCAGTATTTCCTGGACGAACGTCTTGCCGATGGCGCGGACGCCTTGATTCGCAACGACCTGCCCGCCACCGCCGCCAATTCCCCTCTGGTCGGCATCTACCGCGCCCGGGGCGACAAGCTCGTCCTCGCCGCCCTGGAGTGGGAAGGCCGCCCCCTGGAGACCGTCCTCCGCGAAAAACGCGAAGGGCGGTAGCTGGCTAGAGCATTTTCAGAAAAAAAGGTGCCGCAAGAATGGGGGGTGCGACATCTTGCCGCGCTGGAAAAGAGGCGCGGTTGGAGTGCGGGTGGAAGCCCCATCTTCCAGAACGGGCCGCCCGGCGGTCGGCCCCTACCCCGCAACGCCAATACGGCCACATTATTTTGCAAGCCGCTCTATTGTTTGCGGAAGGCGGAGATGGCGAGGGGGCCGGTGGCGACGAGGAGGAGGGCGCCGGAGGGGGCAGTGTCCTCGAAGAGGCGGAGGAAGAAGGATTCCTCGCCGGGCCAGGGGTAGACGTAGACGAGGTCGCGTCCGGCGGCGGTGAGGACGGGGAGATGGCGTCCGGCGGGGCGGTAGGAGCCGTGGATGAAGCGGGCGGCGGGAACGTCGTAGCGTTCGGCCAGGGCACGGGCCTCGCGGACGAGGGAGAGGTCGAGCTCGACGCCGGTGGCACGGAAGCCGAGCATGGCGGCGAGGACGGTGGTCATGCCTTGACCGCTGCCCCATTCGAGCCAGGTGGCGCGGGGGGCGACGAGGCAGTGGCGGAGGAGCTGGACGAGGACCTGGTAGGCGTAGCGGTAGTCGCCGGCGACGAAGGGGTCGAGGGGGGCGGCGGGCGAGGCGGGGGCGCGGAGCTCCTCGAGTTCATGGGCGCGGTCGATGGCCTCGTCGAGGAGGGTGTCGACGAAGTGGGGGACTTCGGTGTCGGCCCAGTCGGCGGGGATGTCGACGGGGACGAGGGTGGGGAAGGCGAGGGGATGGTATTCGGGGAGGGACATAGGGCAGGAGGGGAGTGTAGGGCGGTGGCCGGGGAAAACAAGGCGAAAACGCGAAAAACTTAGTGTCCTGAATTCAAAATTCCTTGTCCAAACTTGCCCTGATGTTCCCCTACGTCGTTGCCGGATTTCGACGCAGGAAACTGCGCCTTCAATCCGGCGCCTCGTCGGGAAACACCATGCCGTCGTTTGAACAAGTTTTTA
>JAFTAH010000100.1 GCA_017458625.1 Kiritimatiellia bacterium
GACATGGCCGGCGCGCCCGGCACGGCGGAACAGGCCCGACGGTGCCCCCGGGCAGTTGCGCCGGCATCCGGCGGGATCCGTCGCTGGCGGCCGGCGGGGGCCAGGTGTGGATGGTCTGCCGCTGCGGCACGGCGGCCAGCCGCCACGCGGGCGACTGTCAGGCAATCCGGCTGTTCAAGGTGGCACCGGGCCGCTAGGGCGAAGGACTCGGCCAACGAGACGGCGGCAAGCCAATTCACGCGATCTTTCTAGGATTTCACCGTAAACTCACAATGCGAGGCATGAGCATGGACGTACAGCTGAATGACATCGAGGCCGCCTTTCCGCAGGGCTGGACACCGGAGCAGGTCGCACAGGGAAAGACCATCTTCTTCAAACGGGTCGCGCTGGCGGCGCATCGGTTCTACGGGGGGAAAATCCAGGTGCTGCCACGGGCCGCGCTGCCGGGATTCGGCTGGTTCAACGCGTGGTACACGCCAGGGGTCAGCGCGGTCTCGACGACCATCCGGGACGACAACGATGCTTCGTTCGAGCTGTCGTGGCGCGGCAATCTGGTGGCGGTGGTGAGCGATTCGACGCGGGTGCTGGGCGACGGGGACGTGACGCCTCCGGGCGGCCTGGGCGTCATGGAGGGCAAGGCCTTCCTGATGAAGATGCTGGGCGGCGTGGACGCGGTGCCGCTGTGCATCGACAGCCGCGACGCCGCTGGTCGCCACGACCCGGACATCCTCGTCGACTGGGTGCGGCGGGTGGCCCCGTCGTTCGGCGCGGTGAACCTGGAGGACATCAGCCAGCCGAACTGCTTCCGGGTGCTGGACGAGCTACGGGACAGCTGCGGCATCCCCGTGTGGCACGACGATGCGCAGGGAACCGGCTGCGTGACGCTGGCGGGCCTGCTGAACGCGCTGAAGGTCGTCGGCAAGCGGCTGGCGGACGTGCGCCTCGTCTTCCTGGGGGCCGGCGCTTCCAACACGACGATCGCCCGCCTGATCCTGGGAGCGGGGGCAGACCCGGCCAAGGTGGCCATGTTCGACTCCAGGGGCGGCCTCCACGCCGGACGCGGCGACATCGAGGCGGACCATCGGTTCTATCGGAAGTGGGAGCTCTGCACCCGGACCAATCCGGGACGGCTGGACCGCGTGGAGGACGCGGTGGCCGGAGCGGACGTGCTCATCAGCCTGTCGAAGCCGGGACCGGGCACGGTACGCCCGGAATGGGTGGCGAAGATGGCCCCGCGGGCCATCGTCTTCGCCTGCGCGAATCCGGTGCCGGAAATCTACCCGTACGAGGCCCGGGCGGCTGGCGCCGAAGTGGTGGCGACGGGACGCGGGGACTTCCCGAACCAGGTCAACAATTCGCTCGGCTTCCCGGGCATCCTCAAGGGGGCGCTGCTGGTGCGGGCGCGGAAGATCACGGACGAGATGGCCATCGTGGCGGCGCGGACGATCGCGGGCTATGCGGAACGGCACGGAGGGCTGTCGGCGGAGCGGATTATGCCGCTGATGACCGAAGAGGGCGTGTTCGCGGAGACTGCGGCCGCCGTGGCCGAGGAGGCCGTGAAGGAGGGCGTGGCCCGCCGTACGCTGGGCCATGACGAGGTGCTGGCCCGGGCGCAAAAGGACATCGCCGAGGCGCAGAAGGGACTGGAATTGCTGGTGGCGGGCGGACTCGTGGCCGCCCCGCCGCAGGAACTGCTCCGCGAGTGCCTGGAGGCGACCATCGCCGCCGTGGAGGGCACGGACGCATGAGCCTCGACGCGGCGGCCATGCATCCCACGGCGGGACGGCCACTCCGGGTGCTGTTCGTGAACCGGATGGCCTGCCTGGAGCGCGGGGGCGGAGAGACGTTCGACCTGGAGATGTCGCGCGAGCTGCGGCGGCTGGGCGCGGAGGTGGGACTGGTCAGCGGCGGACCCGCGTGGGGGCGCGTGCCAAGGCCGGTGGAGGGGGCGGTGGTGGTGCGGTCGCCGTGGCTGAAGTGGTTTCCGTGGGACAAGGTGAAGGGTGGCTGGCGGGTGCGGGAGGGGGAGTTCGCGTGGTGGCAGCGGCGGGCGGCCCCCGTGGTGGCGCGGATGGCGACCGGCTACGACGTCATCCAGGTGTGCGAGCTGCCGGAGCTGGTGTGGCGGCTGCGGCGGCGCGGCGTCGCAAAGCCTATCGTGATGCGGATGACGGCGCCCAACTACTATGACCCGAGGGGGGCGGCCGGCATGGCGTCCGCGCTCATGGCCAGCGGGATGTCCATCGCGGCCATGCGGGCAAAAGGACTCGACGTGCACGACATCCCGAATGCGGTGGACGTCGTGCGATTCGCCCCGGTGGCGGCGGCGGAAAAGCGGTCGCTGCGGCAGACGGCGGGGATTCCGGAGGACGCATTCGTGGCGGTCTACGCGGCGCGGCTGCAGGGGTTCAAGAACCATGACATGCTCCTGCGGGCGTGGGCCAGGTTCATGCAGGCGCGGACGGCGTCCCGGCCGGCCGTGCTGCTGCTGGCCGGCCAGGGGCCACTGGAAGCGCCGCTGAAGCAGGAGGCGGCCGAGCTGGGCGTGGCCGGCAGCGTGCGGTTTCTGGGCGAGGTGGCGCACGCGACGCTGCCGGAGGTGTTCGGAACGGCGGACCTGGGGGTCATCAGCAGCGACTACGAGTCGTTTTGCTTTGCCGCCATCGAGATGATGGCGTGCGGGCTGCCCGTGCTGACGACGGATTGCGGGTGGGTGCCCAAGCTGGTACAGGATGGGGCAGGCCGCGTGGTGCCCGTGGGCGACGCCGAGGCGTTTGCCACCGCGCTGGGCGAGCTGGAAGCAGATACGACAGGACGGGCGCGGCTCGGCCGGACGGGACGCCAGCTGGCCGTGGAGCGGCATACCTGGGAGGCTTCCGCGCGGAAGCTGCTGGCGCTGTACCGGGGGCTGCTGGACGCGCCTAGGGCCTGAGGCGGAACGGAGCAAGCAGCGGCATGGACATGGCAATGGACAAGTCCAAGACGGCGAGAACGGCCTTTCTGGGCTGGACGGCGGCAGGCGGCCCGGGCGGCGTACGGTGGCTGGACCACGCGGCGACTACGCCCCGGCTGGCCTGCGCGGTCGCGGCGGAAAGGGCGTTCTACGAACGGACCAATGCGAATCCGGGCCGCGGACTACATCGGCTGGGGGTGGCCGCGACGGCGGCCCTGGAGGAGGCGCGGGAAGTGGTGCGCACGTTTGCGGGCGACAGGGGCAAGACGGGAATCATCGTGTTCGTGCGGGGAACGACCGAGGCGCTGAACCTGGTCGCCAACGCGGCGGGGACCGAGGACGAGATCTGGGTCGGCGGGGCCGAACACCATAGCAACCTGCTGCCGTGGTTCCGGGGGGGACGGACGGTGCACGTGATTCCGCTGACGGCGGCGGGCGACCTGGACGTGGGGGCACTGGCGGAGGGACTGCGGACGGGCCGGGGAAAAGGCCGGAAATGGGTGGCCTTCGCGGCGGTGTCGAACGTGATGGGACGATTGCAGGACGTGGCGGCCATCTGCCGCGTGGCGCGGGCGGCCGGGGCGAAAACGGTGGTGGATGCGGCGCAGGTGGCCTTCCATGGGGCATTGCAGGCGGAAGCGTGGGGATGCGACTTCCTGGCGTTTTCGGGCCATAAGATGGGCGGGCCGATGGGGATTGGCGCGCTCTGGGGCAGAACGGAGGCGCTGGAGGAACTGCCGCCCCTGATGGTGGGGGGCGAGATGGTCGTGGACGTCGAGGAGGAGGGGTGCGCGATGGAGCTCGCGGAGGTGCCGGCGCGGCTGGAGGCGGGGACCGTCAACGCGGCCGGCGCGGCGGGGCTCGCGGCGGCGGCGCAATGGGTGGCGCAATGCCCGGCGGAGACGCATCGACGGGTGGCGGAGCTGGCGCAGGAGGCGGCGCGGCAGCTGGCGGCAATCGAGGGCGTACGCGTGCTGGGCGGGGCGGAGGAAGGCGGCAGGAGGGGCGTCCGGACGTCGCTGGTGACGTTCACGGTGGACGGCGTGCATGCGCATGACGTGGCGCAGTGGCTGGACGGGGAAGGTATCGCGGTGCGGGGGGGACGGCTCTGCGCGCATCCGGTGCTGGCCCGGCTGGGCGTGACGGCGGCGACGCGGGCGAGCTTCGGACCCGTGAACGACGAGAGCGACGTGGCGGCCCTGGTGGCGGCGGTGCGGCGGGCCCAGGAGGCGTTGCGATGACGGCGGCGGACGCGGACGGCGGGGGCATCTATCGGGCGGAATTGCTGGAACATGCCCGGAATCCGGCCGGATGCGCCACGATCGCGCGGGACGAAGCGGGCACCTTCCGGAAGATAAATCCTGCGTGCGGCGACGAGGTGCGGCTGCGCTTGGTCAAAGATGCTACCGGGCTCATCGTCCGCGTGGAGCACCAGACGCGGGGCTGCGCGATTTGCGTGGCCAGCGCCTCGATGCTGGCCACCGAAGTGTCCGCTCACGGCGGCATGACGCCAGCGGATGCATTCGCCCGTGCCGCCGAAGTGTCCGACCGCCTCGCCACGGGGCGCTTTGAGCCCACCGATGGCCCTTTGCAAGCCCTTGCCCCCGTGTCCCGCTTTCCCGCCCGCCTCGCCTGCGCCCGCCTCGCCTGGACCACCCTCGCCGATGCGGCGGCTGCCAGCGCCTCGCCCCCCAGCAAGACCTGACGGATGCGCGGGCGCCGGGCGGCCGTCCACCGCAAGTCGCATGTCGCCACCCGAACAGGAAAATCGCCCCAAAACTGTGATTTTACCCAAGTTCCAGCCCTTTGCTCAATGTTCCCGCCGCGATTTCGTTCTGTATTCATGCGGGTTTGGCGGCCAGCTGGAGTCCATGTTCCATGCGGGGTTACTGCCCACGTCCCGTTGGGGGCCACCAAGGGGAGGGGGCGGC
>JAFTAH010000015.1 GCA_017458625.1 Kiritimatiellia bacterium
CCCAGGCGTCTCCCTCGACCGCGAAAGGCCAAATGATATGTCTATATTTTCATAGACATGCGATTTTCGACTGTTTTCAACAAACAAGGCCATTTTCTGCCCGTCCTCCATTGAAACCCTTACACTTTTTGCTCACACCCAACATTCTTGCTCCCATTTTGGACCGAAAGGGGGAGATAACGCGGTTCGGTGGAATCGAAAGTGGGAAAAGGGGCGGGAGGGGGGCGGAACGGGGACCGCCCGGCCAAACGGGGACGAGGGGAGAGCGGCTCAGCGGGACGTCTTGCCCACCTTCTCCCGCTTTCCAGCCGCTTTCTTCCCGCCGCGCGCGGCTGGAAGAAGGACTCGCGCGAAGTCAGCGAAGGATTCCACGCCATGGAAGCCATTTTCGGCATTTTTCCACACCATGGAAGCAAGTTTCCGAAAAAGTTCCACACCATGGAAGCAAGTTTTCCACACCGTGGAAAACCCACAAAGCCGATGGGAGGAGCGCCTTGGCGTTCTTTGCGGTGAAACAAGTGTGTTCCGACGAATGGAGCGTTGATGGATGACGGAAGAAATGATTGTCATTGCATTTTCATTCAATCTACAATATTTTGAGACCAACCAGCGCGCCTACGCCAACTCCGAACCGACCTCGCCGCCCAAAGCAAAACCATGAAGAAACCCCTCCGCATCGGTTGCCTTGTCCTTCTTCTGTACTGCATCGTTTGCAGTCTCTGGGTCGCCATCAGCGGACAAGGCTGGTTTCTGTTTTCCGCCGAGTGGGGAACCCTGCAAGGCGGCACTGTCCCGGAGCGGGAGCGCATCTTCCTGCGGAACATTGACATCGTTACCGCCCCGTTGCAAGTCGCCATTCTGTTGCCGCTGGCCGCTGTCGATTACATACAGGACCATACGGGTGAACGTGGTCGCAAGCGCGCGGAACGGCAACGGCAGGAAGCGGCCTGCAAGCAATACTGGGAATGGCTGGATGAGGACTTCGACCGCATCTATGCCGAGCCCGGTTTTCTGGAGCCGACGAACATTCCTGCCATGAAGGCCCTGGATGGCTGGACAAGATACTATTTCAAGAAAGAGGATTCCGAAAGGAAGCGGCGGTTCGCCGAATACTGCCTTGGACATCCCGAACTGATGCCGCCGCTCCGGGAATTTTGGCGGATGTGCAATGTGCCGGAAGATTTGCAACGACGGGCGTTGACCGTCGCCCTTGACCTGGCCGAAAAAAATCCGGATGAAGATGTCAAATGGCTCCTGTGGGGTCTCATGAACGTCACCACCACCTATAACTTTTCCCCCACCCAACCCCCTCCCTATACGTTTTCGGACGAAACCCTCCAAGGCTACCTCACGAATTCCGTCGAAATCATCCGCTGGAGCGCCCAAGAAGCCCTTGCCAACCGCGCCTCCTACCGCGACTACCTCCGCCGCCAAAACGAAGGCCGCTGACTCCACAAAATCCAGACGGAGCCTCCAATCGGATGTCTCCTTTTCTCCTTTGCCCATCGACAGGACCGCGGAAATCTGTCATACTAGGGAAAAACGAATCACAAAGGGACTCGACAATGCAATTCAGGCAGGCAGCAATCTGGACGCTCGCGCTGATCGTGGGCGCGGCACTGGGAACCCTCGGCATCGCGCCGCTCAACGCCTTCATGGACTTCGTCGCGGCCGCCTACACGCGGGCGTTCCAGTTCGTGGCCGTTCCGACCGTCGCGCTCGCGATCCTCACCGCGATGGCCTCGCTCGGCGAAGGCCACGCCATGGGCAAGGTCTTCGCGAAGACGTTCTCCTTCACCGTGCTCACCTCGTTCGTCGCCGCCCTCGTGGGACTCGTGCTCTTCGTGCTCGTGGACCCCGGCACAATCGATCCGGGCGTGGTCAGCGCGGTCGCGGAAGACGCCGACGCGATGGCGCAGATCTCCCGCGCGCCGGAGACCGTCTACGGGCACATCCTCAACGCGATTCCGAACAACCTCGTGAATCCTTTCCTCTCCGGAAACGTCCTCGCTATCGTCCTCGTCTCCGCGGGAATCGGCATCGCGATCGCCGTGCTTGGGAAGAAGAGCGCGAACGTGAGGACGCTGCACCAGGTGCTCGCGGGCCTGCAGGAAGTCTTCTTCGGCCTCATCAAGGGCCTCATCTGGGCCCTCCCCGTCGGCATCGTCGCGTTCGCCGCGCAGCTTGCCGCGCAGATGTCCGCCGGAGTCGTCGTCGGTTCGATCGGCAAGTACGTGCTGGTCGTTCTCGGTGGCAACTTCCTCCAGTTCTTCGTGATTCTTCCGCTCTTCTGCTACCTCCGCGGCGTCAACGGCTACAAGGTCATGCGCCAGATGACGCCGGCGCTCCTCATGGCGCTGTTCACCAAGTCGTCGGCCGCGACCCTGCCCGTCACTGTCGCGACGGCCGAGAAGAACATGAAGGCCAAGCCGTGGATCGCCCGATTCATCCTTCCGCTCTGCTGCACGATCAACATGAACGGATGCGCCGCCTTCATCCTCGTAACGTCGCTCTTCGTCATCCGCAACTCGCCTGAGTGCGGAATCGTCCTCACCCTCCCCGTGATGCTCGCGTGGTGCGTCATCGCGACGCTCTGCGCCATCGGCAATGCGGGCGTCCCGATGGGCTGCTACTTCCTCACGCTCTCGCTCATGGCGGGCGTCGGAGGCAACCTCATGATCCTCGGCGTGATCCTCCCAATCTACACCATCATCGACATGGTCGAAACGGCGGAAAACGTCTGGAGCGATTGTTGCATCTGCGCCGTCGTGGACAAGTCGACCCCCGCAACCTCCCCCGCACCGCCCACCGACGCCCCCGCCGCCTGACCCCTGCCGGAGCGCGGGCAACCTGCCTGCGGCCTGGGGTCCCAGGCATGCGGTCCTCTTCTCACGTTTTTCCTCCCGTTCTCTTCCCGTCGGACACGGCGGGAAGCCGCACCTCTGGAAGGGGGTACCTCTGCTTCCGGGGGTGCGGCATCTTGCCGCGCTGCGTGGGGCGAGCCGTCCCCGGCGAGCCGCTTTGTCCTGCGGCGTCTATTCCCGCTCCCCCGCGCGTCAGCGCGCCCTGACTCCCGACTCCTGACTCCTGATTCCTGATTCTCCGGCTCGACGGGGACGCCTCGCCCTACCGCCTTCCGCTTTTCAATGGCCGAGGGCTTGGCGTTCGGCGGGGGTGATGGTGCCCGATTCGAGCTGGTTGTCGAGGTAGGTTGCGAGGGCGGCCTCGGTCTTGGCGCAGAAGGCGTCGCTTTCTTCGGGGGTGCAGAGGCCTTTTTCGGCGCGTTTGCGGGAGCGGGCGATGGCGCGTTCGGCTCCGGCGATGGCGCGGAGAATGGCTTCGGGGACACGCGGAGTGCCGAAGTCCGCCGCGAGGCGGCGCTGCTCGGACTCGGGAAAAATCGAGAGCGGGAGAGTCACGGTCTCCTCCGCGTTCGAGAAGGTCGCCGTGCGGGCGTCGAGCGCGATGACGACGCCTGAGATTACGTTGCCGGCGTGGTTGGTGTAGGAACCAGTTGAAAGGTTGAAAGGTTGAAAAGTTGAAAGGTTGGGAGTTGCGGTGGTTTGCGCAAGGGCGGAAAGAACAAACGGTAAAACGCAGAGAGCGAAAAGAAAACGCAAGGAATGATTGGAAGATCTCATGCCTTCAACTCCTTGATCGGGCGGCGGCGAGCTGGGCTTCGGCATCGGCATAGCATTGGGCGAGCTGGAATGCAGCCGCCTGAGGCGGCTGGGCAGGACCGGGCCAGGCCTCGACCTGGTGGTGGGAATGTTCCCGCGCCCAATCGACGAGGGCGTGTGCGCGGGTGAACATTTCCTTTCGGGTGAGTTTGGCTGCCCGGGGTGCGTAGGGCGAGAGGTAGAGCATGCGGCCGGCCGCACAGAGGCGTTCCTGCTTTTCGGAGGGGTGCCAGCGGTCTGCGAACCCCTGCACGGAAAGCACGATCAATGCCCCGCCCGCCTTGGCAATTTCGTTGCCGGCCTCCTTTTCGAGCGGCGAGAGGAACGTGGAAAGTCCCGCGCCGCCGGGACCGATGCGCGAGGCGGCCAGGCGCAGGGCCCCGGCCGAAAAACCGGTTTTGCCGGGCGCGCTCCGCGCGTCCTTCGGCGCTCTGTGTCCTTTGATTGCCACAATCACCGGCAAATCGAGCAGCGCCTCGTTGCCGTAGGTCCGGCAACGCCTGCCCTGGAAGACGATTTCCCGCGCCTTCGTGAAGAAGCGCCTGTTCTCGCGCCGCAGCCACGCCCTCGGGCCGTTTTCCGCGATGTAGTGCTTGAAGGCCGCGAGCTGACCCTCCTTTTTCACAATCCAGTCGTGCCAGTCGGGAGCGAAGACGGGCGGGCGGAGCGCGCCCTGCAAAACCCGATTTTGAAGAGCCTCATTGTCTGCTGTGGCCTTTTCCAGTGCTTTCAAAAGCTGGCGAACCACCACCGCCAGCGAAACACGCCCTTCCACGGCGCGCATCTTGACGATCATGTGCAGATGGTCGGGCATGATGACATAATGGCGGATGGGCTCGATGCACCACCAGGTTTCGTGGAAATGCTCCACCACCGCACGGAGCGCCGGCGTGAGCGGAGTGTCGGCAAGCACCCCGCCCGGTTCGAGGCGGGAGAATTGCGGTGCCTCGGGGCCGCAGGCGGCGGCCCTCTTCAGCGTGACCATGTAAAAGAATGGCCGCTTGTAGTCGAAGCCGGGCAACCTGCCCATCAGACCCCCCTGAAATCGAGATTGGGTTCCATCTCACTCCTCCAGCTTGAGGCAGAAGAAGGAGGTGGTGGCGGTGGCGTCGGGGTTCGCGACGGTGAAGGTAAGGGTGGAGGCGTCCTGGGGCGGGGCTGCGAGGATGGCGGCGCGGGTGGTAGAATCCACCAAGTCCGCGACGGAGGGGGCAACGAAGATGGAGTCGGCGATGCGGTCGACGGGCATGGAGACGGGGGTATCGCCATCCGTGGCTTCGATGGTCAAATCCCAGGCACCGGGGGTCGCAGCCGACGGGACGAAGGCGGTGATGCGGATGTCCCAGGCCGACATCGGGTCGCCGTACCATTCGATGGGGACGCCTTGCCATTGTTCGGTTTCGTGGTCCCAACCGCTGGCGGCGACGGGGGCGTGGATGGTGCTAACTTCCGGGTCGAGTCCGACCGAGTCGGGGGCGTCGGGGGCGGATCCGGCGAAGGTGACGTCGGTCAAGGCCGGGCAGAAGGCGAAGGCGTCGGGGCCGACGGACTGGATGGTCGCGGGGAGGACGAGTTCGGTCAGGCCGGTCTGGTTGGCGAAGGCTCCGCCGCCGATGGCGGTGACGGGCTTGCCGCCGATGGTCGAGGGAACGATGACGACGCCCTCGGCATCGGCTTCGACGCCCGCAATGGTCACGGTGCCGTCGGGGTTCTCGTAGACGGTCCAGAAGGTTTCGAAGTGGGACGCGGGCTCGACGGTGTAGCCGGCGACCTGGGCAGGCAGTTCGCCCCAGCCGTCTTCGTCATAGGGAGCATAGACGGTGCAGGTTTCGGGATCGGCGCCCATGTTTTCAAGCCAGGCGGGAGGGGCTTCGGTGGCGACGTACACGGACGAGAGGTTGGTGCATCCGGCCAGCGCGCCGGCGGCGACGTCGGTGACGTTGGAGGTCAGGAGGATGGACCCGATGGCGGTGCCGGAGAAGGCGTTCTCGCCAATCGATTCGATGTTCGGATGGAGCCAGACGGCGGTGAGGTTGGTGCATCCGGCGAGCGCGCCCGGGGCGACCGCGGTGACGGTCTGTCCGCCGATTTCGCCGGGGAGGATGGCCTCGCCTTCGAGGGGCCCGGCGCCGGGGGCGACGCCCGTGATGGCGAGCGTGCCGTCGCCGAGCTCTTCGGTGGCCCAGAAGGTCTCGGGATGGGTGCAGAACTCGAGGCGGCAGCCCTGCCATTCGGAGGGTTCCGGCGCGAGCTCGGCTCCGGGCCATCCGGTGGCGGGCAGACGGGCGTAGACGACGCATTGGTCGGGGTCGAGGCCGACGTTCTCGCCCGCGACGGCGGGGCATGGGCCCTCGAAGGTAACGCGGACGAGGTTGGTGGCGGAGGCGAAGGCGTTTTCGTTGATGGCGACGATCTGGAACCCGTCGATTTCGGCGGGAATGGTCACGGCGGCGAGATCTTCGACGAGGACGCCGGCGATGGCGACGCCGCCGTCGGTCTCCTCCCAGTCGAAGAGGAGTTCGACGGGCCAGTATTCGGTGGGGGCGCCGCGCCAGGTGCCGGGGACGCAGCCCCATCCGGCCTTGTCTTCTCGAACCCAGACGGAGGCGCCGTCGGGAAGTCCGAGGGACTCCGCGCCCCCGGAGGGAGCGTCGCCGCCGAAGACGACGCCTTCGAGGGCCGTGCACCCCTCGAACGCGCCGTCGGCGAGGTCGGCGACGGAGGCGGGAATGGCAACGCTCAGCAGGCCGTCGCATCCCGCGAAAACGTCCTGGCCGATGGCGAGGACGGGCTGGCCGCCGATTTCGGCCGGAACGTCGACGCGTCCGGTGACGCGCCCGGCGGTCCCGGTGATGGCGACGCCGCCTTCGACGGCCTCGACGAGCCAGAAGGATTCGGGGTAATCGCCCCAGACGACGAGGCACCCTTCCCAGAAGCCGCTGCCGTCGTCCCAGCCGGTGCTGCCGGCGGGGACGCAGACGACGGTTTGGAGGCCGTCGAGCCCGAGGGGGCCTTCGACGGCGGGGGCGTCGCCCGCGAAGGAAACTTTTTCGAGGTCGGTGCAACCGGCGAAAACTCCTTCGCCAAGAGCGGAGACGGGCATGCCGAAGATGGTCTCGGGAATTTCGAGTTCGGTCTCGCCGTCGTAGGCCATGCCGACGAGGGTGACGGTGCCGTCGCCGTTGTCGCGCACCTGCCAGTAGCCGTCGGAGGGGTAGTCGCGGGAATAGGCGGGAAGCCCGCCGAAGAGGGAGCCGCTTTCGGGCCATCCGTCGTTGCCGGGATCGAAGATGACGCGGGACTTTTCCGGGTCGCCGCCGAGGTCGCCCGCGAGGGCCGGGGCGTCGCCCAGGAACTCGATTTCTTCCAGCGCGGCGCAATCGGCGAAGGCCCCGGCGCCGACGGACTGGACGCTGGCCGGAACCACCACCGACGTGACACCCGCGCATCCGGCAAACGCGGAAGCGGCGATGCCGGTGACGGGCTGCCCGCCGGATTCGGCGGGAATCTGGATGGCGCCGGATGCGGTGGCGCGGCAGGCGGTGACGACGCCGTCGACGATGGTGAGGAGGGGCTCGACGGGCTCGGTGCCGCGGTCGACGGGGCACCAGGACCAGGTGTCGCCCCAGCCCTGCGCGTCGCTGCGGACGTGGACGACGGCGCCTTCGGGCAGACCGGCGTCTTCGGTGCCGCCGGGGCAGTCGCCGTCGAAGTAGAGGTCCATGAGGTTGCCGCAGCCGGAGAAGGCGTTGTCGCCGATATAGTCCACGGAGGCCGGGATCGTCAGCTCGGCGATTCCCGAGCAACCGCCGAACGCGGCGGTGCCGATAGCGCGGAGGCTCTCGGGAAGGGCGAACGAGGTCGCGCCCTCCCACTCGAGAAACGCGTATTCCCCGATTTCCGCCACGGCCTTGCCGTCGATTTCGGCGGGCACGGCGACGGCGCCCGAACCCGGGGCGGCGGCGCCGGTGATGGCCAGCGAGCCGTCTTTCAGCACCTCCGTCGTCCACTCCACGGCCCGGGCGGTCCCGAGGGCCGCCACCGCAAAAGCCACCAGCGCGAAGAACGTTTTTTTCATGGTCTGTCCCCTTTCGTTCAGTTGCCGCTCCGAGAGTAGGCGCGGATGCCAATCATGATGTCGTCGATGCCGTCCACGAAGGTCTCCAGGGCCTTTTCGCGGTCGGCGTTGAGGGCCGACGCGGGAATGACGAGCAGCCAGCGGTCGTTCCAGACGCTGCGGCCGACAAGGCGCGTGGACTTGAAGTCGGGCCCGGCGCGGAGGGTGGAGTGGCGGCGGATGGTGGCGACGGAGTCGCTGGTGCCGTCGAGGCCGGAGAAGGACGAAATCCAGAAGGCGTCGTCGAGCTGCGTGGAGCCGATGGAGTAGGGGAGGGGGAGGACCTGGTCGACGACGCTCCACTTGAGAAGCTTGCGGCCGTCGCCGGAGGGGGCGCGCATGTAGTCGCTGCCGACGGGGACGAGGTAGACGTTGGGCTCGACGGCGAGGCCGCCGGCGGTCTGCTCCGTGAGGCGCTCGTAGCCGGGGAAGTCGACGCCGACGGCGGCGATCTTGACGGCGTAGTCGGCGGAGGAGAACTGGGACTCGCCGCCCTGGAGGGTGCGGCCGAAGAAGTTCTCGGCGTTGTTGACGGCGGTGCCGAACGGAATGATCAGGCCGGGCTCGGCCACGCTGCCCGCCTCGCTTTCGAGCGGCTGGCAGTGGCGCGCGAACTCGGAGTCGGCGCGGATGTCGTCCACCCAGTACTTGCGCAGTTCGCGGCGCCAGGCGGCGTCGCCCGCGGCGTCGGGGCGGATGCGGAAGAGCTCGTAGCGGAGGGAGAACCACTTTTCGGGCTTGTCGGGGTTGTTGATGCCGAAGCGGCCCTTGAGGACGGCCCAGTTCTCCTTCATGCGCTGGACGATGTCGTAGAGGCCGGCGTCGTCGTCGCAGGCGTCGGTGGCGACGCCCGGCTGGCCGAGGGAGCGGCAGGCGACGATGTCGGCGAGGAAGCGCTTGCCGCTCTGGGGGTCTGAGGAGAGGAGGCCCGTCTCGTAGTCGTAGACCCTGGCGAGCTCCCAGACGTAGCGCTGGGCGGTGTCGAAGGCGGTGGAATACTTGGCGAGGGCGGCGTTGCGTTCGACGCGGTTGTACATGTCGAGGTAGCGGCGCATGGTGGCCTTGCTGGCGATCTTGGCCCGCCAGGCGGCGCGCTCTTCCTGGAGCAGGTCGCCCTTGTAGACCTCGGCGCGGTAGGCGGCCTCGGCGGTCGCGAGGGCCCCGAACTTCTCCGCGGCCTCGAAGACGGCGCCGTCGTAGCCCAGCGCGACTTCGAGCATCTTGTCGCGGAGGCCGGTGATCAGGTCGTAAATCGCGTTGCCCATCTGGAGGACCCCGGTGATGAGTTCGAACTTGTCTTTGATCGCCTGGGTGAGCTTCTTGCCCTCGATGGTCGCGACCAGCGCGGCGTATTCCGTGGTGAGCATGGTGGTGTTTTGCGGCGCGTTCGCGGCGTTGACCACCGCCTGGGGCGCGGTGACGATCGTGGTTCCGGCGCCCGCCGCGGCCGGCACGGTGTCCCGGACCACGGTGCTGAGCTTGTAAATGTGCTCGTAGGTGGCTTTCGCCTTTTCGATTTCCGCGTCGTGGGCGCTGACGAGGCCTTTCAGAATCACGTCGACCCCCAGATTCTGCAAGATCGTCAGGGAGATCCCCTTGCCCAGGGCGATTTGGACCCTCTGCCAGATCTCGTCCAGCATCAGCGCCTGGAGGTCGGCCGTGAAGATGGCGGCCTCGACGTCCTTGTAGGCGAGCAGATACTTGCGGTAGGCGGTCTGGATGCTGCCCTCGGTGGCGCGGTTGCCGGTGACGAGGAGGGGCTTGGCGCGGATGCCGCCCTCGCTGACGCTGTAGCTGAGGGACATGGTGAACGGCATCTCCTGCGAGCCGGAGCCGGTCAGCAGCTTGCGCACGTCGGCGGGCAGGTAGGTGGCGATGGCGCCGATTTCTTCGGCGGAGCCGAGGTCGCCCACCTTGACGCCCAGGTCGAAGCCCTGGAGGGAGAGGTTGCCGTCGGCGTCCTTCTCGACCGTCAGGTCGCAGAGGCCGAGGGCGTTGCCCCACTTGAGGGTCCAGGAGTTGGTGAACTGGGTGGTGAGTTCGTCGAGCATGTAGGGCTCGAGGTCCATGTAGTTGTAGTTGTAGAGGTCCGGCCCCTCGTAGCCCTGGGGATAGGTGCCGCCCGGCCCGATGTCGCCGGAGAACGGGGTGCCGTAGATGGCGATGAGCTGGCTGTTGTAGGCGAGTTCCCGTTCGGCGATTTCGTCGATGAGGGCGGTCTCCTCCTTGGAGAGCTGGGCGATGCGGTTGCCGTGGATGTTGGCGTAGTCGAGGGCGGTCTTGCAGTTGGCGAGGGCGCGTTCGGCGCGTTCGAGGATCTGCTCGAAGTGCGAATCCTTGTCGGCGAGCCGGTCGGGGTCGATGTCGAAGGGGATCGCGTCGTCGTCGAGTCCGAGCGGGTTGAGGCCGGCCTCGGTGGCGGCGAGGCGGTTTTCGAGGGAGCGGACGGTCTCGCAGACGAGGGGCAGCTGCGTGGCCGTGGTGCGGTCGATCTTGCGGATGCCGCGGTCGGTGAACTCGGCGTAGGGGGCGTCGTTGGTCGGCAGGAGGGCGTTGACGGTCATCCAGCCGTAGGCGGCGGCGAGGCCGGTGCGGGTGGCCCATTCGCCGTAGCCGAAGGCCTGCTCGGCGTCGCTGTCGCGGTAGCCGCCGGCGGCGCCGCCGTTGTCGCGGTACTGCTTGCGGACGGTCAGGTCCATGGCGTCGAGCCCGGTGCGGGCGAGCTTGGCGACGGCGTCGGCGAACTTCTCCTCGTCCTGGTAGTCCACGTTGACGAGCTTCTGGTCCATGAGCATTTCGCCCATGGCGGCGGACCAGTCGAAGAGCGGGTTGCGCAGGAGGCGGTAGTAGCCGGAGATTGCGGAGAGGTAGTGGCCCCAGGCGTCGCCGTGGCCCTGCGGATACTGGGCGGCGGCGCAGTTGACGTCCATGACGCCGTCGCGGGCGCGGATGCCGTAGTTGACGACGTAGGCGGGCTCGCCTTCGACGAGGTCCTTGGTGAAGTTCCAGGCGAGGCGGTTGTAGCAGGGGGCCTCGGTCATGCGCGGATAGGCCGTGGAGGCGGAGCGGCCGCGCAGGAGGGCGAGTTCCTCGTCGAGGAGCGTCGGCACCTGGTTGGCGAAGCAGAAGGCGGAGCTGGGCAGGTTGATCGATTCGCTTTCCTTGTCGTTGAGGGACTGCTGGTTGACGAGCGGGTTCTTCGCGTCGGAATACGCCTCGGCGCCGAGAAGCGAATAGAACTCGCCCAGGCGGGTCTGCGCGAGGAGCAGCTGCTTGGACATGTCCACGTCCGGGGTGCCGGCGGCCTGCAGGACGGCCTCGGCGCGGTTGAAGAGCGTCTGGTAGAGTTCGAGGAGGCCGACCTGTTCGAGGTTCTCGTTGTTGAGGGCGACGTCGCCCTGCCAGGGGGCGCCGATTTCCTCGAGCATGGAGAGCCAGGAGTCGGCCTTCTGCTGGTAGAAGTCCTCGACGCGCTGGGCGAAGGGCGTGACCTCGTTGAGGACGCGCTGGAGCCAGCCTTCGGCGAGCTGTTCGGGGGCCCAGGGGCTCCATCCGGTGCCGACGGTGAGGGCGGGGAGGGTGCCGGGCTTGGCGCGGTAGCGGAGGGTGTAGTAGGTGTTGACGTATTCGTCCGGCCGGGCGCCGTTCGCGCCGAGGAGGATCGAATAGAGGCCGTCGCCGCTGCGGTAGTATTGCCACGGGTCCTTCTCGTAGTCGGAGATGTCGAGGGTTCCGTCGGTCGCGGGCGTCGCGCGCCGCCACTCGAACTCGTAGTCGGAGGTGGCGCTGCCCAGCGGCGTGCGGTATTGCAGCGTGAGCTGTTCGGAGAGCTTGTTGAGCGGGTCGGTGAGGACCGTGATGCCGTCCGCGTAGAGTTCGGGAACGACGCGCAGGACCTTCATCGAGACCGGCAGGCCCGGCTTGACCTGCGTGGAGTCGGGATTGTCGTTTTCGACGAGCGTGACCCAGCCGTCGCCCGCGCCGTTCGCGACGAGCGCGTAGTGGTCGCGCGGCAGATAGAGGGTCATGGGAATCCGCTCGGTGATGGTGGAGGTGAAGCGCACTTTCGCCACCAGGTAGGTGTCGAGTCCGGACGGGGCGGCGGCGGCCTCCTCCTTCCAGTCGAGGCCCGTGAAGTCCTTGAGGCCGTCGGACTCCCATTGCTTCGCCGGGTCGGTTGCGATGTCCGGGAACTGCCAGTTGGTGCTGACGACCTCCCAGGTGCAGGGGGCATACATGTATTGGGCGAATTCGTTCGCGGGCATCGGCCCGGTCACGACCGCGAACTTGAGCTCGAGGTCGGTGGTGACCTGTTCGACCGTGAAGTTCGCGGTGTCGAGCCTGGAGACCCAGGCGTCGTAGGCCTTCTGCGAGGGGAAGGCGTAGGTCTTGATGGAAGAGTAGTCCTTGGTGCCCAGCGGCGTGGCGGCCCGGATCGAGGGGACGAATTCTTCGGTCGCGAGGGCGTCGACGGCCGCGTCCCAGGCGACCTTGTGGGTGTCGGTGGCGTCGAGGGTGCAGATGGCCTTGATGGCGGTGCGTTCCTCGTCCGTCAGCACGTTGAGCTGCAGGTAGGAGCCGCCGGATTCCTTGACCACGCGGCGGCCGATCAGGCACATGCGGTCCGCCGGGTCGGCGTTGGCGTCGATGTAGAAGCGGTCGCTGACGGACGGCGGCAGGCCGGTGAAGTAGTATTTGCCCTTGCGCAGGGTCGTCGTTCCCGAGGGGCCGAGCTCGAAGCCGTATTCGTCGGCGAAGCTCGCGGAAATCGGCAGTTCCGCCGTCGAGCACTGCTTGATGGTCGGGTCGATGAGCTGGACCACCGTCCGCAGGCCGTCGGCGGGTGCCGGATAGGCGACGGTCATCGAGGCGGCGTTCCAGACCTCCGGCAGGCCGTTTTCGGCCACGGTCAGCACCTGGCCGACGCGCATCGTGGGCACGCCGTTGGTGTCCGGCCACGTGGAGAGCCACGTCCACGGCGTCGCCTTCGTGACGTCCTGGAGGTCCGAAACCGTCGGCGAGGGGATGTCGGTGCAGTTCATCCAGCCGACGAGCGTTTCGGCCGGGAGCTGGGCGTCGTCGAGCGAGGGACAGTAGAAGCCATCCTGCATCGGGTAGGCGTAGAGGGCGAGGGCGATGCCGTCGCGCCGCGCCCACATCTGGTTCTTGCGGTCCTTGTAGACCACGGCTTCGTCGTCGGCCTGCACGGGCGTGGCGGCGAAGTCCTTCTCCGTGCCCCACCCCGGCACCTTGCCGATGGGACCGGGCGGAATCATCAGGTTGCCGGCGGTGACCGTCCTCACGAGCTTCCGGTGCGCCGTGTTGACGTCCACGACGCGGTAGGCCTGCATGGCCCCCTTGCCGTTGCGCGGATACATCACCAGCACCACCGGCTGCGACAGCCCGACCCCGTTGAGGTCGTTGCGCAGCGCCCAGGCGATGTATTCGTCGCCGTCGACTTCCATGAACGCGTGTTCCTCGTTGGGGTTGAAGCCGATTTCGCCCTGCGTGTTCTGGTAGTAGATTTCCGGCCGCGCGTCGCCTTCGGCCTTGAACGCCAGCGAGAAGGCCTTGGGCGCGCCCATGCCGAGCACCGCGCAGTCGCGGCTGCGCAGCACGTTGCCCTTGCGGTCGAGCGCCGTGCGGATGCGCCCGTCGTTGCCGAGCGTCGCGAGGTCGTCGTCGGTGAAGGAGAAGGAGAAGACCACGTCGTCGTCCGACTCCGGCTTCGCGCCGGTGCCGTTCCAGAGCGCGAGGTTGTCGAGGGCCACGAAGGTGGCCGACGCGCCGTCCTGGCCTTCCGTGGCGCCGAAGGATGCGCTGATGCCGTGGCCGAGGGCGGTGAGGGGAACCGCCACGGAAATGGCGTTCCAGCGGCCCGCCTCGACGGGCACGGTTTCCGCCCGGCTCATCCCGGTGACGCTCTTGACCTCGAACCCGACCTGCCAGCCGTTCTCGTCCTCGCCCGCGCGTTCGAGCCACGCGTCGACGGACCCGGCGTCGGCCGCGCCCCGGTCGCCGAAGCCCAGCCGGAAGAGGCGTCCCGGCGTGGCGGGTTCGTCCTTCGGCACGTAAATCGAGAAGCCCGCGCGGGCCCCTTCGGCCGCGGGGTCCAGCCGCGCCCCGGCGAGGTTCAAGCTCGCGGTCGAGTTCGTCTCGGAGAGCAGCAGCGAGCGCCCGCTGCACGCGCTCATCGCGGGGTCGGCCGAGCCGCACCCGGAGGCGAGGGCGATTTCGGGCAGCAGGCCCGGGGCCATCGTCGTCTCCCAGCCCGCGCGGTAGTTCTGCACGAGGGCGGGATAGGTGACGGGGGCAGGCATGCCGTCCTGCTGGAAGTTCGCGCGCCACCACACCTGGATGGGGCCGGCGGCGGCGTTGACGGCGTAAATCGAGGATTCGAGCGATTCGTAGGGGTCGGTCTCCACCGAGTCGGTCACGTCCATTGCCTCCGACATGTCGGGGAAGAGGTCGAATCCGCCGGGGCGGTGGTAGAGGCGGGGGTTCCAGTTGCGGCCCGGCGATTCGGGTTCGTAGATGAAGCCCGGAAGCTTGTCGTCGACGCGCTCGGACATCGCCCGCGCGTCCGGCCCGGCCTCGATGCCGAGGCGCGGCGTCAGCTCGATGCCGACGGGCCAGTCGATGGTCCACGGCGTGGCGACTTCCTTCATCCAGTAGTCCGTCAGCTCCACCGGCAGATACCACGGGCAGCCGGTGCCGTCGCTGTTGCGGAGGCGGATGAGGATCTGGCCGCCGTTGCCGCCGCGCAACGTGACCTCGCCCGTTTGCCCGTCGGCCGTCGCCGAGACGTTTTCGGGCATGCGGAACAGCGTCGAAACCGTGTAGTTGGTGGGAACCAGGAAGGGGCACCCCGGCTGCGAGTCCGGCGGGGCGACCACGACGCGCAGGGGGTTCTCCGGCCAGCTCACGAGATACCAGTCGTGCTCGAAGGTCCAGCGCGTCTTCATCGGGTCGGGCGTCTGCCAGTAGATGTCGGCCTTCCAGGGCATGGCGAGGCCGGCGGGGCTGGTCGTCACGTCGGTGGGCGAGATGGCGAAGACCTTGCCGTGGTCGGGGTCGGTCGTCTCCTCCCCTTCGGCGGCCTTGTATTGTTCGAGGTAGGGCGAATACGGGTCGTTGGACTCGCGTTCGAGCCCGGCGACGACCACCGCGTAGAGGTTCGACGAGTCATAGCCGCCCCCGGCCGGTTCCAGCGTGTCGCCGACCGCGGCATACATCGTGTTGACCGTCGGCGGGCACACCTCGACGACCACGTGCGCGACCATGTGGTCCTTCGTTTCCGTGTCGTAGTAGGCCAGCACGAACTGCCCCTGCGGGCACTCCATCGTCCCTGTCGCCTCGTCCACCGTGTAGCGGAACGTCAGCATCTTCGTCTTCGACGGGTCGTAGTCCAGCCCGTAGACCACGTTCGAGACCCCGCTCGCCGTCGTTTCCCAGCGGCTCGAAAGCAGCCGGCTGTCCCCGAAGAACTTCACGAACTTGCCCGACAGGTCGATGAACGCCGCCGAGTTCCCCTCGTCCACGCGCGTCGCGAACACGCGGTAGGGACGCGACGACGACGTCGCCCCCACCGTGTAGGTCCGTTCCTCGCGCGTTCCGTCCTTCTTCACCCAGACCACCGTCACGGCGCCGCTCGCGGTGAACAGCAGCCGCTCCCGGGGATTCGTCGAACCCGGGTCGAAGAGGATGAGCCCCGCCGCGACCGCCTCGGCGTTCGCCTCGATCGTCTTCTTCCAGTCGATGGTCCGCGACAGCGGGATGTCCCGGCAGAAATCGCCGATTTTCGCGCTGGGCGACTGTTCGGAGAGCGTGCGGCCCGCCGTCCACGCCTTCAGCTCCCAGGTCTGCAACGTGTTCTTGGTGGAGGCCGCGGTCACCTCGTCCTCCGGCAACACCGGCGCGGCGGCGGCCGAAATCGGGTAGGCGGCCTCGGGCGCCACATACGTCTCGCCGTAGGCGGGCATCCACGTCGGGAGTCCCACCTCGCCGAGCGTCAGCGTGGAGTCCTGCGGCGGGTCCGCCAGCGCCACCGTCGCGGCGCACAGCGCCGCGGCCGCGGCGAGAGTTGAAAAGTTGAAAGGTTGAAAAGTTGAAATGTTCCTCTTCATCGGACGACGAGTTGAAAGGTTGAAAAGTTGAAAAGTTGAATGGTTCATTGCTTGATCCTCCTTTCGTCGGAAGAAAGAATGGTTATGAGATTGAACAGCATCCCTCCGATTTTCTTTGCGGAATCATAGATGGATTGGAACTGTTCGTCCGTGATGTAGCCAATATCCTTTGCGTTGTGCAATTGTGAGCAGACTTCGGCGGCAGACCCCTTGGCAATCCAGAGAAAATTGATGAACTCCTTGTTGCCGCGCCGCTCAAAGCCCTCGGCGATGTTTGAACAAATCGAAACGGCCGCGCGTTGAATCTGGTCTTTCAACCCGTAGTCTTTGCCGAAATCGCCGCTTCTTGTCACCTTATAGACATCCTTGACAAGCCCCCTTGCGTTTTGCCATGCGTTGATTTCTTCAAATGTCTTGAAAGTTGCCACGCCTTTCACCCGTTCAACCTTTCAACTTTTCAACTTTTCAACCGTTCAACCGTTCAACCTTTCAACCTACTTCCCTACAAAGGGGAAGAACGTAACTTTGACGCCGTCCGGCTCCGTCGCCGGCGCCCGGGCGCATTCGCCCTTGCGGCAATACTGGATCACGCCCGGGATGCGCAGCCCCCGGGTCCCGCCCTTGCAGCTCGCAATCAGCGCGATGCCGTCCGACGGCACCGGATTGCCGACCTTCTGCCCGCGCTGCACCGGGCCCGTCGTGCCCAAATCGACGCGCTGGCCCGAAAACACGTGCATCCCGTCGCCCCGCAGCAGCGTCAGCGTTTCGTGCTCGCCGACGACCACCGGCGCGACCGATACCGCCTCGGCGCCGGGCGCCGTCACCGTGCCCGCCACCTCCAGCATCGAGACCGTCACGTTGTTCGCCGCCAGCGCGTTTTCCGTGACCAGGTTGCCCACGCGCGGGTCCTTCCCCGCGGCCTCCGCCGCCAGCGCGCGGTTCACCGCCGCCACCGGACGCAGCGCCCGCCGCGGTTTCAGCTCGATGGCCTGCCCCGCGTTCGGCCCGATGGACACCCCCACGTGCGTGACCTTGCCCGTCGCGATCAGCGCCGCCAGCGTCTCGTCCCCGAACATGGCCGTGAAACTCCCGTCGCGGTTCACGCTCACCTGCTGGTCGAGGGCCTGCCAGACCGGCGTCTCCGCCGCCTCGTCGTCGTACACCTTGAAGTGCATCGTCTTCGTGAACGCCGTCGCGTTCGTCGCCGGCGAGTCCGTCCCCAGCACGTTCAGCTGCCCGCGATAGACGATCGTCGAGCAGTTCAGCGCCGTGGGGACGCTTTCGGCAGGGTCTTCGCCCCCCCCGGGGACCTCCTCCTCCGCCCGCTCGAACGACAGGCTGCAATCCCGGAAAAGCGGACCGTAGATGCCGGCCCACTTGTTCTTGTCCTGTCCGGTCATCTCCCATTTGATCCCGCTCGCATTGGAATCGAGAACGATGTCGAGCGAGTAGGCCGTCGTCTCGAGCTTGGCCACCGCGCCCGCATCCATGACCGTCTCCGTGCCGAGCACGTTTCCGTCCGTGTCGACCTGTTGGACCTTGACGTTGCAGACCCGGGTGCCCCAATCCGCACGGACCGTGACGGACGCGGCCAGCACCGCGCCGCGCTGGATTTCCTCCTCCGTGAGGCCGGCGTCCGCGAGCAATACCGTCTGCGACATGCGCCCCTCGTTGTTGCCCGTCCCGAACCAGGAAATACCGTCGCCGTCCTGGCAGATCTGGAAGCCGGAATTCTGCCATCCGTCCAGCGTCGTGCCCTCGCCGTTCTGCAACAGCTCGATCGTCTCCGCGGAGGCGGAAGGCACCGTCGCCAGCACCGCACAGACCGCAAACAGGGCAAATGGGATGAGGAGTTTCGTTTTCATGGGTTCTTCTCCGTTCCTTGGTCAAATCCTTTTTGTTCCAGCCACAGAGAACACAAAGTACTCAAAGAGAGAAAACAAAATTCTCCTTTGTGTTCTTTGTGCTCTTTGTGGCCAAAAATCATTTCGTATCCTTCGTCAAAAAGTAAACCACCACCGTGGGCAGCAGAACCGCCACCCACAGCACGGTCTCCGCCGCCGCCCACGACCCGCCGCACCACTCCTTCACCCTCTCGAACCCCACCACGCCGTCCACCAGCAGAACCAGGACGGCAATCCAGCAAAGGCCGAAGATGGCCGTGAACTTGAGTTTTCGCTTCGCCAGTTTCATGGAATGCCCTCCATCCCGGCGCGGCTGGAAGCCGCACCTCCAGAAGCTATGCAACGCTTGAGGAAAAGACTCCGCCCCCCTTCCGGAGGTGCGGCATCCTGCCGCGCCACCGCGCAAGGGATGGGCAAGGTTTGCTGGAGGAGTGCGGTCATTGCGCGTCCCCTTGCGGCTCTTCTCCAGAGCGAGTCTTCCTGGCGCGGAGCTTTGCCATTTTCGCCCGGTGGAAAGCATGGAGTTCTTCCGGCGTCGTCTCCGCCGGGTGGACGGTCGGGGCAACGGGCGAGAACCACCAGTCCGTTCCGTTTGCCAAGCGGACGTCGGGTTTCCCCTCGTCCGGTTCGGGCAACCGGATTTCACAGCCGCTCTCGAACATCGGCTTCCAGGTGCGCACCCTCCAGCAGGAATGCCACTCCCCGTCCGCTTCCCGGACGAAAAGGCGGGTCTCGTAGCCGCCGAACCAGTCGAACCACGCTTGGGAAAGGACGTATTCGCGTCCGTCCGGTGCCGTGCGGTGTGTGACGATTCCGTCGTGCCACGGACCGGCCTGCCAAGCGACGTTTGCCAAGAAAGCCACCCCGGCGACGAACACGGCCACGGCAATGGTCACGAGGGCCATTCCCCAGCGCCGGCCTCGGCCCAGCAACCGCTTCCCCAGCCGGAGCAGGAGCCACGCCAGAGCGCAGGGCACGGCGCAAAGCAAGGCCGCGCTTCCCAGCGTGGAACACCAACAAAAATGGGCAACGGGGCCCAACGCTGCCACCCCGCAGAGGACCAGCAGCCATCGCAAAAGCCTTTTCCCTGCCGCTTTCATCGCGCGCCCCCTTCCGCCCTCGACAGCTTGGGGGATGCAGCATCCTGCCGCGCCCCCGCGCAAGGGATACGCAAGGAGTGCTGGAAGAGAGTGTTCATGCGACGAGAATGGTGCCGGCGCGGTAACATTCGGCAAGGTACGCACGGGGTTGGTAGTAGAGGTCGGAGTTGAAGCGCGAAAGGGCGTCGGACATCCACGAGGAATAGACTTCCACCAGCTTGGCAACCGGGTCGGCACCGTCGGCCACGTCCTCGATGAGCCGAGCATGGACCGCGCCAATGTCCCAGTAGCTTGGCACGGCGTAGCGGCAGGCGGCCACGTTGTCGAAATCCCCCTCCGGCAGCGACCGCAGTTCGATGAAATCCGCCGCCACCTTCGCGATCGGCTCGCAGTGGAACACGTCCGCGTGGCGGTAGATCCGCCGCAGCGTCTCCTCGCCGAGCCCCGCGACCACCTCCGAACGCCGCAGCTTGCGTTCCCGGCCGATGTACTCGACCAGGCTGCAGACGTAGAACAAATCGTTGTATTCAATCACTGGACACCTCCTCGGCATTCAGGAACGCCAACGCCTCCAGGGCGCGCGGCGTGCAGAAACAGATCTGGTGGGTGGGGTGCTTGAAGCGGGCAAGTTCCCAGAAAGCCGCCCGCGTGATGCGCCCGTCGATGAAGTCCTGGACGTAGTTGTAGATGGTGTCGTCGGCCATCGGGCCCTCGACGATGTCGTGCGCGTGGGCTGTGCCGTGGCGGCACGCGGCGACGAAATCGAGCCATTCCTCGCACATTTCCGGGAACCGCAGCGTGTCGAGGGCCGCATCCGGGCGGTAGCCGAAGACCGAGAGCCACCCCCGCCCGGTGAAGCGCACGGCCCAGCGCACGGCCTGTTCGCGCAGGACGGTGCAATAGAAGCCCGGCCCGAAGTCCTTGGTGTAGCGCGAAGGGAGAATCCGGGGCTCTTCGACCACGATCCGGCTGCCGTGGAACACGGGTTGCGCCGCAGCGGCGTTGTTCGGCTGGAAGCTGTCCGTCATTTCCCTTCAATCCTCCTCTGCTTGCTGAAGCCGGGCCCTACTCCCTTTTCCCACTGGGCTCTGTCCCTTTTTCATCCTTTGCGTTTCTTTGTGTTCTTTGTGGCTAAAATCCTCACTTCGCCACTCCGAAGTAGATGAACTGCGCATGGACGTTGACGTCGACGGCCGGCTTGCCGTCCAGATTCTCGTCCAGCTTCAGCTGCACGATCTGGCCCTTGCAGACGGGAATCGTCCACAGCGCCCGCTGGTCCGCCCCGCCGAAGGTCCCCCGCGGCGTCACCGCGAACGCCGTGCTTCGATCCGAGTTCAGGACGTTGACCTCGACCATCAGGTATTCGTGGGCGGGCTTGGACGGCGCCCTCACCTGCAGCTGCATGAAGCCGTCGGCCTCCGCCTGCCACTCCTTGAACTGAGTCTTGTAGGGCACGTTGACCGTCCCGGAGAACACTTCCACGCCGCCGCCGACCGACATGTCGGCGAGATTCGCGAACGTCACGCCCTCGGCCGGGCCCGTGCCGCCGAGCCACTTCAGCGAGCCGCCCGAGACCTGGACCTGCTCCATGTCGATGGTCTTGAAGCCCTTCAGCGAGCCCGCCGTGAAGGAGCCCGCGCTGCGCGCGTCGAACGACTTCGCCGCCGAAATCGACATCGCGGCGACGTTGCCGATGGCGACCCCGTCGCCGTCCAGCACCACGTAGTCGGGCGAGGCGATCAGGTCCACCGACGCCGCCTTCAGCGCGTAGGGGGCCGTCGCCACCGCGACCGCTTCGGGGCCGAGCGCCCGCACGCAGATGCCGGTGACGTTGTGCGCCAGCCCGTCCGAGCCGTCCACCGGCACGGAGAGCCCGAAAGCGCCGCCATCGGAGGTGCGAATCGTCAGGTTCGTCTCGACCTCTTCCCCGCTGTCGTAATAAACCGTCGCGGCCGTTTCCACCGTCGCGTCCGGCCGCGGATTGCCCGCGGCGTCGCAGAGCACGCCGTCGAGTTCGACCGTCACCGGCTCCGTGCCCACCGCGAGCCGGACCGCACCGCGCGTCGGAGCCGTGCGCAACTGCTGGAGCTGGTCGGTCACGAAGGGGATGGTCGCCTGCCCCGCCACCCCGGCGAGCACCACGCGGTCTCCCTTGCGGTCGACCGCGAGCAGGTTCTCGTAGTCTGCGTCGCGGTAGATTTCCGCGGCGTCCTCGTTCTTCGAGCGCTCCCCGCCCAGCGGCGGATGCACCACGTGCATCACCCCGGCCACCATCTGCGTGATGGCCGCGCCGCCCGAGGCGAAGGCGACCTCCGGCGGCACGTCCGTCGAGCACCAGTCCAGCGTCAGAGTACCCCCGTTCTCCGCCGCCACCGGCTCCTTTCCGCCGGCCGTGTCGGCGAAGATGCAGTTGACCGCCCGCACCGCGTTCGTCAGCGTGCACGTGCTCGCCAGCGAGGAACCCCGCTGCGCCGCCGTGTTCCCCGCGAACGTGCACGCCAGCAGCTCCACCGGCGCGCCCTTGCCCGTCGAAATGCCGCCGCCCGACGCCTTCGCCGAGTTGCCGCTGAACGTCGTGTTCACGAACGCCGAGTCCGCGCCGTCCACGTGCACCGCGCCGCCCGACTGCGCCGAATTGCCCGCGAACGACGACGCATCCACCAGCAGCTTGGACGCTCCCGACACCACGCAAATCGCCCCGCCGTTCTGCAGCTGCCCCGCGCGGTTGTCCAGGAACGAGCACGCCTCCACCAGCACCGACGCCCCGTTGTCCGCCAGAATCGCCCCGCCCGCGCCCCGGGTCGGGTTGCCCCCCGTGAACGTCAGGCTCGCCAGCGTGAACGGCTTGCCCCCCTCCGCCGCCCCCTCGAAGCGGAAGTGCCGCGCCCCGCGCCCCGCCACCAGGCGCACCCCGTTCGTCAGCCCGTAGAGGCCGTTGATTTCGAACGCCCGCACCCCCGCCGGAACCGCGATTTCGCGCGCCAGCCGCACCACCGTGTCCGTCTCCGCGAGCCCGAACGTCACGCGCCGCCGCCCGTCTTCCCCCACCAGCAGCGGATTCGCCGACAGCGCTTCCACCGCGTCGCGGAGCGTCACCGCCTGGTTGCCGTAGACGCCGAGCGTGCTCGCCCCGTCGCCCGACGACGTCACGTTCAGCACGCTCCCGTCCACTTCCCAGTGCGCCCGCAGCGTGTAATCCGCCACGAACGGCGACATCACCATCGTCGCCTTGTAGTCCGGCCCGTACACGCACGTCCCGTCGTCCAGCCAGTAGCCCGCGAACCTGTAGCCCGCGCGCGTCACGCGCGCCGCGTCGGAAAGCGGCACCATCTTGCAGGCGAAGGGCTGCTCGAACGTCATCGTCTTCGCGCTGCCGTTCTCCTTGAGACCGAAGTCAAGCGTTACCGTAACCTTGAGGAACTGCTCCTGCGGAAGGCCCGATCCGTTGTCGACGGTGCACGCCGGGCTGCACGAAAGCGCGGCCGTCGGCAGAACGACGACCTTCCCGCCTGCGCCCTGTTCGCCGCCGTTGCCGCCGGCGGCGCCGTCGCCGGCCTTCGAGGAGGACGTGGACTCGCTGTAGTTCTTGTGCGACTTGCCCGTACCGCCCTTTGTTCCCTTGTCTAGCGAACCTTCCTTGCCGTCGCCGCCCCGGCCACCGACCTTGCCGCCGCCGCCAGCGCCGCCGCACTCGCCGCGGATAGTCCACTCGTCAACGATCCGGACGCCCTGTCCGTCGTAGATGAAGAGGTGTTCGTTGTCAGGATCGTCCCAGTCGTCGACCACGAGATACGAGCCGCTGCCGCCGCCGCCGCCGCCCGCGCCGCCGCACTCGCCGCGGATAGTCCACTCGTCAACGATCCGGACGCCCTGTCCGTCGTAGATGAAGAGGTGTTCGTTGTCAGGATCGTCCCAGTCGTCGACCACGAGATCCGAGCCGCTGCCGCCGCCGCCGCCGCC
>JAFTAH010000101.1 GCA_017458625.1 Kiritimatiellia bacterium
ACGCGAAGCCCACCAGGCAAAGATGCTCGAGACCCTTCCCTTCCTCGTGAAGTTCTACAACGACGAAACGGGCCACAAGCTCATGACGTTCCACCTCGAAGACGCGACGGCGGAAGTCGTCAACTTCATGCCGCCCGGCGATATTTGGAGCCTCTGATGCCATGACGCCGCGCGGGGAACTCGTCGAACCGCTGATCGCGCACCTCCTGCGCGAGATGCCGGAGTGCCGCGCGTGGGAGGCTTCCTTCCCGCGCGGCGACGCCCCGGCGCGGCGGCGCTTTCTCCGCGCGCTGGCGAACGTCCGTCCGCCCGCGCCGCTCGACCCGGACTTCCTGCGACTCCAGGACGCCCTCCTTGCCGCCGAGCGCGACGAACGCGGCATCGTGGACGCCGCCGCGCTGCCGCCCTTCGACCCCGCCGAGCCGCGCATCGCGCTCTGGCGGGGCGACATCGTGCGCCTGCGCGCCGACGCCATCGTCAACGCCGCCAACGACGCCCTGCTCGGCTGCTTCGCGCCCCTCCACGACTGCATCGACAACGCCATCCACTCCGCCGCCGGCTTGCAGTTGCGCCAGGCCTGCGCGGAAATCGTCGCCGCCCACGGCCCCGGCTGGCGCGCCCCGACCGGCGGTGCCGAAGTGACGGGCGGCTACAACCTCCCCGCGCGCCTCGTCCTGCACACCGTCGGCCCCGTCGTCCCCGACGGACGCCCCACCGCCGCCCAGCGCGCGCAGCTCGCCTCCTGCTACCGCTCCTGCCTCGCCGCCGCCGCCGAAAACGGCGCGCGCACCGTCGCCTTCTGCTGCATCTCCACCGGCGTCTTCGGCTACCCGGCGGAGGAAGCCGCCTCCGTCGCCGTCGCCACCGTCCGCGACGCCCTCGCCGCCGGTTCTCCCATGGAGCGCGTCGTCTTCGACGTCTTCTCCCCCCGCGACGAAGTCCTCTACCGCGCCGCTCTCGCCCGCCCCTCCGCCCCGTGAACGCCCCCCTCGACCAACTCGCCGACTGGCTCGGCAGGGCCGAAGCCGTCGTCGTCGGTGCCGGGGCGGGGCTCTCGACCTCGGCGGGCTACGAATACGGCGGGGAGCGCTTCCGGCGGCTCTTCCCCGACTTCGCGGCCGCGCGCGGCTTCACCGACATGTATTCCGCCGGCTTCTTCCCCTTCCCGACCCCCGAAGAAAAGTGGGCCTACTGGAGCCGCATGATCCTCTGCAACCGCTACGACCCCATCCCGCACCCCGCCGTCTTCGCCGACCTCCTCGCGCTGCTCCGGGAGCGCGATTACTTCGTCCTCACGACCAACGTCGACCACTGCTTCCAGCGCGCCGGATTCGACAAGGCCCGCCTCTTCTACACCCAAGGCGACTACGGCCTCTGGCAGTGCTCCCGGCCCTGCCACGCGCGCACCTACGACAACGAAAGCGCCGTCCGCGAGATGGTTTCCCTCCAGCGCGGCATGCGCATCCCGATCGGCCTCGTCCCCCGCTGTCCCGTCTGCGGCCGCGAAATGGCCATGAACCTGCGCTCCGACGACACCTTCGTCGAAGACGACGGCTGGCGCGCCGCCGCCGACCGCTACGCCGATTTCCTCCGCCGCACCGAAACCGCCCGCACCCTCTTCCTCGACCTCGGCACCGGCTGGAACACCCCCGGCATCATCAAGTTCCCCTTCTGGCGCATGACCCTCCAGCGCCCCTCCGCCCGCTACGCCTCCATCAACCTCGACCCCGACGCCAACCTCCCCCCCGCCCTCGCCCCCCGCGCCCTCCACCTCCCCTCCGACATCGCCGCCGCCCTGTCCCGCCTCCGCGCCTGACCCAAAACTTCGCGGCCTTCGCGGACTTCGCGCGAGCCATTCTCCCCACTCGGCGCGGCAAGATGCCGCACCCCCGGAAAGGGCGCGGCTCCGTCCGCGCCGGGCGGGAGGAGAGTGGAAGGAAAGCGGGAGGAAAACCGGGTTCCAATGTCTGGAAAAGTCCGCGAAACTGGCTTCCCATGCTTGGAAAAACCGGCGAAACCGGGTTCCAATGTCTGGAAAAACTCGCGCGAAGTCCGCGAAGGGCGCAAAGGTCGGCGACATATATTGAACGTGCGTTCATTTTGTTCTTGCAATCGACTCTCCTGTTGACATAATGAGGGGGCAAGAGCTGAAGGAGGCAACAAATGGACACGAGCGAATGTGGAGTACGCCGAAGGGGAAAACGGGCATGGGAAAGTGCTGAGGATTTTCCCCTTTTATTCGACTGGGAACAGGTTTATGCTTGGCGCACACACACATATGAAGAAGCGGTAACGCCTGAAAAAATCCAAAATCCCGTGAAAAAGAGAGAAAACAAGCAGTTGGACCGTGCGGGCAAACGCGATGATTCGTTGCGTTGCATTGATTTGTTTGCCGGGGCCGGCGGGTTATCCGAAGGTCTTTCCGAGGCGGGCTTCCACAGCCTTTTTGCGGTGGAAGTCGTGCCGACCTATGCCAAAACCTACGAGTTCAACCACCGGGGGGCACAGGTGACGACGGCGGACATCAGGACGCTGGATGCCGAAGAAATCCGCAAACGGCTCGGGCTCGAACGGGGGGAACTCGACCTCATCGCCGGGGGCCCTCCATGCCAGGGGTTTTCCATTAATGCGCCAGTCAGAAGCGTCCTCGACCACCGGAACCATCTCTTCAAGGAATACCTCCGTTTTGTCGACGCTTTCCAGCCCCGTTGCATTCTCATCGAGAACGTTCCAGGCTTGGTGTCGTTTGAAAGCGGGAAAACCCTGCACGCAATTCTCGATTCTCTTGCGGAACTTGGCTACGGAGCCGACGTGCGGATTTTGGGCGCGGCCTATTACGGGGTTCCTCAGATGCGTTGGAGGACTGTCATCATAGGAACACGGGGCAAAGAGTTGCCTCCCGAGACATTTCCCGACCCGATTTGTCACGCGCCCATCGAGCCGAACTTTACTTCAACCTTTGACGGCCATTCCCTTTTGAAGATACCCACTGCAGAAAAATCTTCAAAGTTTACCACGGTCAAGGACGCTATCGGCGATTTGCCTCCCCTTCACAACGGCGAACATGGTGTTGCTGTCAAAGCGTATCCCATGCCGCCGCAATGCGATTTCCAAAAGCGGGCGAGAAGAGGAAGTACAGGAATCCACAATCACGAAGCTCCACGGCTTTCGGACATCAACGTAAAAAGAATGGCCTACATTCGGCCCGGAGGAAATTGGACGGACATTCCGGAAGATTTGTTGCCCAAGGGGATGAGGCAAGCAAGGAAATCCGACCACACAAAACGTTATGGCCGGGTTCTTCCCGATGGGTTGGCTTCGACCATTTTGACGAAATGCGACCCGCACTGGGGAGCCTATATCCATTACGATCAAGACCGCTCTTTCACCGTACGTGAAGCAGCTCGCATCCAATCGTTTCCCGATCATTACATCTTTCTCGGAAGCATGGCAGAGCAATTTGCCCAAGTTGGCAACGCTGTTCCTCCCATGCTGGGCAAAGCTATTGGAATATCAATAAAGTCAGTTCTCACGGAGGTGTAGTAAAACATGTCCGGTTACATCACAGAATTTTTCGGCTACAGGGCCGATGACACTTCCGACTGTGCCAAGGCCCAATCTGCCACACGCCATTGTCCGTTTCTCAATGAAGTTTGTCCTAAACGTTTGTCGAGGGAAAGAATTCCGTCCGGAGTATGCGCGGTTCGCCAAGCATCGTCTAATGCACCGACGGTGATTTGTTGCCCGAATCGCTTGTATGCAGATGACTATCGGATGCTACGTTGTATTTGCAAGGATGCGTTTCATGTCGACAAAGCCCTTTATGGCGGCAAAACCGCAGTGGAGCGGGCAAAGGTGGAAGACGGGGCAGTAGCCGTTTTCGGTAAGCAATGGGGCGGGGAGTTGCGCTTGCCACAACGAGAAGGTGCGGGTTCATATTTCGTCGATTGGGTGCTTGTTTTGCTGGACGGGGAGGGAAAAATCCGGGAGTTCACGGCGGTGGAAGTTCAAACGGTAGATACCACGGGGAATTACCACCCTTCCAGGCAAGCGTTAGTTGAAAGCCGCCAAATGGTGAAAAGCACGGTCGGCATCAATTGGGAAAACGTATCAAAGCGAATCATCCCCCAACTCATCTACAAGGGGCAGGTTTTGCAAAGGGAGGATTTGTGCCGAGCGGGACTGTATTTTGTTTGTCCCGACCCCGTTTTCGATAGGGTGTTGCGACGGCTTGGTGGGACGGAGAAGATTCCCGCATTCCCTTCCCAGCCGGCATCCATTCATTTCGTTTCTTATGACTACGACATGTCGAAAACGCCAGAAAACGGCACAATCACCCCCTTGAATATTCGCCGCAGTTTGTGCACGACGGTTTACAAGGTTCAAGAGGCTTTTTCTTCCATGACATTGCCCGAGGGAAATGTCTATCGCCGTGCCATCGAAAAATCTCTTTATGGGTGAAGCCGCCTGACTGCCGCGATGCGGGAAACGGACGGCCCAGAGGTTGAGGCCGTTTCAGGGCGGAATCGGGGGCGACAGGAGAGTTTTCCACACCGTGGAAAACATGCTTCCATTGTGTGGAAAAACCGGCGAAACCGGGTTCCATGGTGTGGAAAATTTTCCGAAAAATGCTTCCATGGTGTGGAAAAATGCCGAAAGTGGCTTCCATTGTGTGGAAAACTTCGCGGACTTGGCGGACTTCGCGCGAGCCATTTTTCCCTCCGCGCCAACGGGGACAAAACCGGGTTCCATGCCGTGGAACTTTTTCCGAAAGTGGGTTCCATGCCATGGAAAAACAGCGGAATTCGGGTTCCATGCCGTGGAAAACGGGCGAAAGTGGGTTCCATGGTGTGGAAAACTTCGCGGACTTTGCGGACTTCGCGCGAGCCTTTCTCCCCACTCGACGCGACAAGATGCTACACCCCCGGAAGATGGGAGGCGCGGCTTCCAGCCGCGCGCGGCGGGAGGGAAGCGGATGGGAAGAGCGTCCTTTTTGTCGGTTCTTGCCGCTTTTCCGGTGGCGGGCGGGCGGGGGTTCTGTTATGATTTCCGCAAGGAACGGTTCCAATGCCCCCTTTGGCTTTGGACCGTGCCGCATGTCCCGAGGAAAACGATTTTTCGACAACGGAGAAAACCATGACCGCCCCCGCCATCCGCGAATACGCGCCCGCCGACCTGCCCGCCATGATGGCCATTTGGAACACCGTCGTGGAGGCGGGCGACGCCTTCCCGCAGGAGGAGCCGCTTGACGCGGAATCGGGCGCGGCGTTCTTCGCCTCGCAGTCCCGCTCCGCCGTCGCCACCGACGCGGACGGGACGGTTCTCGGCCTCTACATCCTGCACCCGAACAACGTCGGGCGCTGCGGGCACATCGCCAACGCCAGCTACGCCGTCTCGGCGGCGGCGCGCGGGCGCGGCGTCGGCGGGGCGCTCGTCCGCGACTGCCTCGCACAGGCCGGGGCGCTGGGCTTCCGCGTCCTGCAATTCAACGCCGTGGTCGAAAGCAACGCCTCCGCGCGCCACCTCTACGAAAAGCTCGGCTTCGAGCAGCTGGGCACCATCCGCGGCGGCTTCCGCATGAAGGACGGCTCCTACGCCAACATCTGCCCCTACTGGCACGCGCTGTGAACTCTCTGCCATGAATGACGCCTTCTTCCGCCCCATGCGGCGGTTCAAGCAACAGCTTCCCGACGACGAAGCCCTCGCCGTCCTGCGCGCCGGCAAGCGTGTCCACGAAGCATGAAAATCTTTCTTCCCATCCTCCTTGTCGGCTGCGGCGGCTTTTTCGGGAGCGCCGCGCGTTTCCTCGTCTCCAAAATCCTGCCGACGGGCGGAGGCGCGGGGTTTCCGTGGGCGACGTTCGCCGTGAACGTGGCGGGGTGCTTCCTGCTCGGACTTGTCGCCGGTGCCGCCGGACGCGCCGGGGGGCTCGACCCGAGGCTGCGCCTCCTTCTTGCGACCGGCTTCTGCGGCGGATTCACGACCTTTTCGACCTTCATGGACGAGAACGCCGCCCTCCTGCGCTCCGGCCACGCCCCCGTCCTCGCCCTCTACCTCGCCGCCAGTCTTGTCCTCGGCTTCGCCGCCGTCCTCGCCGGCCACTGGCTCGCCTCCCGTCCGTAAACAGGAAGCGGGAGGAGAGCGGGAGGGATGCCGGCATGGAAACCCATGGAAACCGCTTCGCGGACATTGGGAAGCGAGAGGGATGCGGATGGAAAACCGGGGTGCGGGGATGGCGAGGGGTACGGAGTGTGTCAGGTTGCGGGAGATGCGGAGCGGATGAGGGGGAGGAGGGCGGTGGCGGCGGGGGTGAGGGGGGGGCCTTTTTTCCAGGCGAGGTAGACGTCGCTTTCGAGGGCCGGGCGGAAGGGACGGAAGACCACGTCGCGGGCGAAGACGGCGGGCATGACGCCGTCGATGGAGACGGCCGCGCCCAGGCCCGAGGCGACGAGGGCCATGGCGTTGTAGGCGAGGTTGAAGGTGGCGACGGCGTTCAGGGTCGAGACGTCGCGCCCCAGCCAGCCGGAGAGGAATCCGGCGGCGAACATCTGCCGCGAGAGGAGGACGGGGAGGTTTTCGAGGTGGCGCGGGGAGATGGTACGGCGGGCGGCGAGGGGGGAGTCGGCGCGGAGGAAGAGGCCCCAGCGGTGGACGTGCGGGAGGACGAGGTAGTCGTAGCCGGGGAGGCGTCCGGGGCCGACGAAGAGGGCGAGGTCGAGAACGCCCGCGCGGACGGCTTCGTCGATTTGTTCGCCGTTGCCGGAGGTGATTTCGACCTTGAGATGCGGGTTTTCGGCGCGCAGGGCGGCGGCGGCCCGGGCGACGGCGGCGAAGGCCGGGGTTTCGCCCGCTCCGATGGCGAGGGTGCCGCTGAGTCCGGCGGAAGCGGCGGCGCGGAGGTCGTCGCGGGTGCGGTCGGCGAGGGCCACGATGTCGTCGGCGCGCCGCAGGAGCATGGCCCCGCGTTCGGTGGGTTCGACGCCCCGGGCGCGGCGGACGAGGAGCGGTCCGCCGAGTTCTTCCTCCAGTTCGCGCAACTGCATGGAGAGCGCGGGCTGGGAGATGCGGAGGGCGGCGGCGGCGCGGGTGACGTTCCCGGCGCGCACGACGGCGGCAAAGTTGCGGAGGGTGCGGATTTCCATGGCGGGAGGAATGGTAGCCGAAGCGGAGACATAAGCAAATCAAATCGGAAGGCATAAAAAATCGGTATTTGTGATTGTTTCGGGTCCGGGATAGGATAGGCGGCGAAAGGTGGAGGGCGGACAAGGGGTCCGCCGGAAGCCGGAAAACACGCCAACAACGGGAGTCACCG
>JAFTAH010000102.1 GCA_017458625.1 Kiritimatiellia bacterium
CTACTCGAAGCCTACCCCTGGCCATCCATGAAACGTACCCAGTAGGACAACAAAAACCAACCACCCTTGACGCTCAGAAAACTCTTGATGGCATTACCCAAAATCAACGCACAGGTGTCAGGAAAATCGCTGGAACTTCGGCCTAGCTGAAGTCGCCCCCCCGCCGCCCTCCTCTCCCCTTTTTCCTACTGCGCCAGCACCCGGTTGCCACCAACGCCGAGCTTGACCGGCTCGCGGGGCTGCATGAGCTCGCAGGCGATGGAGAAACCCTTGAGCCACGAGACGGCACGGGCACGCTGGAACGCCTCGAAGGAGTTCGGCCGGACGAAGAAGCAGATGAAGTCGTGCTCGGGATCGAAATGCGCCAGCTGGTCGGAGAACCAGCCCGTGGTCTGCTCCTCCTTGAAGTTCTGGAACTGGAAGCCCTTGACGGACTCGACCGGCGACAGCAGGAAGGTGCCCGTCATGGACAGCCCGTAGTCGATGCGGTACGCCCCGACCTGGACGAAGGCGGAGGCGGCCTCCTTGAGGAACTCGTTCTCGTCGCCGCCAACCCGCTCGAAGATCTTGGCCCCGCGTTCCTCGCAGGCCTTTTCGATGGCGGTCCGGTCGATGTAGAAAATCTGGTTGTCGCGGCATTCGAAGAGGACGGGCTTGCGGTCGTCGTTCGCGGCCTGGCGCGGCGTGGCGACGAGCACGACGATCTGCGAGGCGTCAATGCCGGTGAGCAGGATGATCAGAATCAGGATGCCCAGAATGCACGTCATGATGTCCTGGAAGGAGGACAGGTCCATGGAGGGGCCCTTGTTCGCCATTAGAGGCCTCCTTCCGGAACGGAGGTGTCATCGGTAGCCTCTGCGGTCCCGTCGGTTTCGGGACTCTCCGGGGTCTCCTGCGCAACCGAAGCGCCCTTGGCCAACTTGCCGGGCTCGAGCCCCGCGTTGGCCTCGGCCAGCCGCGCGGCGGCAAGGGCGGCCTCGGCGGCGGCGGCCTCGGTGACGGCGGTCTCCCAGTCGCCAATGGCCCGCTTGCCGACCCGCAGGGCGGGCGGCGGCACCTGCGTCTCGGCGGCATAGTAGGTGCCGTCGATGCCGACCATGCCCGTGATGAACACGATGCGGCCGGGATCCCACGGCTCGAAGCCGATGTCGATGTCGCGGTCGGCGAAAATCTTGCGCAGCCGACGGGAGAAGAGCGCGGCATCGGGCGAGAGAAGCAGCACGGCGTAGCGAGAATCCTTCTGGGCGGCCAGCCGATCGAGATACTTCTCGAATTCGTTGCCTTCAAGCCGGATGTCCGCATCGGAAATGAGGTAGCGCTCGGGATAGATCACCAGGCTGTCGGCGCGCACCTCGATGTAGACCGGATTCTTTTCCATGTTCCCGAACTTGGGCATGACCGACTGCGACTCGCCCGCCTTCTCGTCGGCATAGACGGAACCGGAAACGAGCGATCCGATCTTGATGTTGTCCGGGTTGGAAATAATGGTGAGGACGTTGCTGATGAGCATGATCATCAGCACGCCGACGAGCATCAGAACGATGTTCTGGAATCCGGAGGTGTCGACTTCGGCGCCTTTCATGGGGCGGCTCCTTCGGCGGGAGCGGCCTGGTCAGCGTCGGCGGCCCCACCCTCGGCGTTCTCCATCATGGAGGAGACGCGCTTGGACTCGATCATGTCCTTCATCTCGGCGTTGGCGCCGGTGAGCGTCACTTCGGCATCGCCGAAGCCGACGAGCATGGAGGCCGGGTACTGACCAATATGGAGCCACCCCACGGAGCGGTTGGCCCCGCCCCCGGACTCAAAGCCGGCGATGAGCAGATTGGAGATCTCCTCCTTCTGCGCCGTGCCGCTCATGCCCTCGATGGTGGCCTCGTCCATGAAGGAGGCCTCGTAGGTGTAGAAGCCGGACGCTTCGGTCTTGGAGGGCACCGTCAGACGCGCCGTACGCTCGCGGGGCCCCTGGAAGAGGTGGAGGAAGTAGTCGTTGTAGATGCCCAGCCCCAGGAAGGAGAGGTCGACGTTGATGCCGCCATCCTCTTCGGAAAGCCCGCAGACGGTGATGGGCACCTGGAGCCCCCCCACGGCCGTGGCCAGACGGGTGACGTTGGTGCCGGAGAGACGCTGGACCACCACGTCGTTGGTAAAGACGGAACGGGTCTGCTCGGTCTTGCCGGATTTGCGCGTGGCCGTGAAGAAGGAAAGCGACGGCGTCACCGCGTCCTCCGTCATGACCAGGCGCGAAGGGAAGAGGATGAAGAATTCGACCGTCTCGATAGGATCATCCTCGACGTCTTCCACCTCCGTGACGGAACGGATGCGGCCGGCGATGATGGGAAGCTTGCCGGCGATGTCGGAGATGTTGAAGTCGACGGCGTGGGTGGTGGGATCGGAGGCGTCGAAGGAGTCCTTCATGGCATCGTTCATGCGTTCCATGAAGGTGTTGAGGAAGGCGGGGGCCTCGGCCGCGCTGGAAAGCCCCGCGAACATGGCGGCGGAGCGGACAATCTGCTTGATGGCGGAATCGGTGAAGCGCTGCTCGGAGGAGAAGGTGAGCTCCAGCACCTGGCCCGCCGCAGGGTCGGTGACGATGTAGCGGCCATTCTTGCGGTCGAGGGCAATGGCCCCGACGGACTTGAGGCCCGTGAAGACGATGCGCTGGTTCTGGGTCTGGGGATCGAGCGTGTGGAGCTCGGCCGCGCCCCCCGCCGTACTCTCGACCGCCAGCAGGAACGCCCCGGAGGGCCAGATGGAAAGCGCCTTGAGCACATGGGCCCGGTCGGTGGAGGAAGGCGAACCGCCCAGCATCAGGTGCTTGTCGAGCTGCCACCAGGAGAGGGTGCCCTGGCGCGGGTCGCCCAGCACCATGAAATCCTCGGCCGCCGAAATCGCAAAGCAGGAGAACTGGGCGAAGGGCCCGTGGTCCACCACCCACCAGTCTCCATCCGGGGCGCGCACGAGGCACGAGCCCAGCTTCATGAAGTTGTTGCCCATTTCGTCGGTGCCCGCGACGTAGAGGCGGCCCAGCGAGTCGCAGTGCACCTGACGCCACTGGAACTCCTGGTCGAGCCAGGGAACGGGAATCGCGGTCCCCAGATCCCACGCGTTGTTCTTGTCCGGATTGGGGACAAAGCCGATCAAGCGGCCGTTCGGCTTCTGCTCGGCGACATAGAGAATGCCGTTGGTGGAGATGGAGATGGAGCCGGGCTGGTCGAGGGCGGGCCGGAACCAGTCCTCCATGGACACGCCTTCCTTGATGGCCCACTTCGGCAGAGCCGCATTCATGGTCCAGCCCGAGGCCAAGGCATCGCCGCCGCCCACCTTGACGATGCGGTTGGCGCCGAGTTCGGAGACGTAGATGTCGCCGGTCTCGGGGTGGATGGCGACGCCGGTGGGCCGGGAGAGGCCCGAGGCCAGCACGCGGGAGGAGAGCGTGGCGGCTCCCTGCGCACGGGCCGAACCCGGTAGCAGGACGAGCGCGGCCAGCAGCGCAACGACGGCAATGCCGGCCCGGCGCCCGCAAGCGCGGAGACTGGCGCAACCGGCAGGTGGATTCGTCCGGGAAGCTTGGCGGTGGCGGCGCATGGACTGGATGCGAAAGGCGGGCAACTGCGCAGCGGGCGGAATCAGCCTTCTTCTTCGCGGAAGGTAATGACGCGAGGACGCGAGAGCTTGCGGCAGAAGTCGTCGGTCTCCTTGAGATGGGTCCGGAGGTCGGCGAACGTCTGCTGGAAGTCCTGGGCCCCGGCAATGCCGGCAATCGCCTTTTCCATCGCGGATTCGGCCTGCAGGAGCTCGTTGATCTTCTGGCCGAAGTCGGCAAGCTTGCTCATCTGGTCGCCAATGCCGGCCGTCGCCTCGGACGCCTTGTCCAGCGAGCCCTTGAGGGTTTCGCGGATGTTGTCGGCGGAATGCATGTAGGTGGCTCCCAGCTCGGCGGCCTTTTCATGGGCGCGCTCCAGGGCGTCCGCCAGCGACTTGACCTCGGCCTCGGTCGAGGCCTTGCGTGCGTCGATGTAGTCCTTGGTGAACTCGGCAAACTTCTTTTCCACTTCGGAGCCGGCCTTCTCGATGGAAGCGGTGAACACCTCCTCGTAGCGGTCGGGATCGGGAATGTAGCGGCGGAAGGCGGACTCGATGGAGTCCTCCAGGTTCTCGATGACGACGGCCTGCTGCTCGGCGGAGGGCAGACGGTCGGCGAAGGATTCGCCCAGGAAGCTGTCGATGTTGCCGAAGAGGTTGCTCTCGCGGCGCTGGAGGCCGGCCAGCGGGAACTGGACGATGGCCACCAGCACCAGGGCCAGGAACGTCGTGTCGAACGCGACGCCGAGACCGATCGTGACGTCGGCGATGGCGCCCTTGATGGCCGCCAGCTCGGCCGCCCCGGAGAGGAAGTCGGCGAACCCGCCGACGGCGGAGGACAGGCCTTGCACCGTGCCGATGAAGCCGAAGATCGGGATGGCCCACATCATCGTGCGCGGAATGGTGTAGGTCATGTCGGTGACGTTCGCGTCGCGGCTCGACTCGCCACTCATCCAGCCGGTGACGCGCCCGAGATCCTTGCTGGACAGCCAGAGCGCAATGGCACGCTCCAGCCGGGAGAAGAGGATACTTCGCCCCGCGAGCCCCTCGTCGACGAGATCCTTGCGGAAGCGCTGGAGCTCCTCGTCGTTCTCCAGGTTGACGTCCTGTAGCCGGCCGGCAAACGTCCCGAACGCCTCCTGCTTCTTCACCGCGCTGATCTTCATCACCAGGAACACCACCACGCAGTAGAACGCGACGACTTCCAGCCACTGCACGGGACCGCGCTGGTTCACCAGGTCGGACACGTACTGGAGCACCCAGACCCGCTTGTCGCCGGTCACGCCGTCGCCGTCCAGGTCGCGGAACACGCGGACCGTCTTCCCCTTCTCGTTGACCACGTCGTCGTAGGGATTGACGGCGGCGTTCCCGTACGCGAGGCCGAAAGCCGTGATCACGGCGAGGATGATGCCGATGAGAATCTGCATGCCCGCGCTGACATCGGTGTTGGGATAGGACTTGATGAAGCCCTCCTGCCCCTGGACGGCGTCTGCGTTCTGGACACCCGGCGTTTGGCCGGCGAGCTTCTTGGCATCGGACTTCTCGGCAAGTTTTTCGGACATGGGCGAACCTCTTGATGACTGCAAACGAACCGTTCCTGCGCGAGTGCATTCGCGTCGCGCGAGCGGAGCGGGGCTAGAAGAACAATGCCACAGCCCCATGGCCTACGCAAGCCGAAAAAGAGCAAAACACTTTTGTCCGCCACGAGTTTCGTCTTGCGCGGAGGGGGCCGGGGAAGGTATGTTTGCCAAGGTCGATGTGAACAGGAGCGATTTGATGAAGCATTTGCTGAGCTTGGAAGACTGGTCTGCGGACGAGATGGCGGAAGCCATCGCCACCGCCCGCACCATCAAGGCCCACCCCGAACGCTACGAGAACTGCATGCGCCGCCGCACGCTGTGCATGATCTTCGAGAAGCCGTCCCTCCGGACCCGCCTCTCCTTCGAGACGGGCGCCACCCAGATGGGCGGCCACGCCATCTACTACGACACCTCCACCTCCCCCCTGGGCTCCGGCAAGGAGTCCATCGGCGACACCGTGCAGACCATGTGCCGCTACGTCGACATCATCATGGCGCGCCTCTTCAAGCACGAGGACCTCCTCGAAATGGCCAAGTACGCCACCGTCCCCCTCATCAACGCCCTCACCAACTTCTCGCATCCGGGGCAGATCCTGGCCGACCTCCAGACCGTCGAGGAGCACAAGGGACGCCTGGAGGGCCTCAAGGTCGCCTATTTCGGCGACGCCTTCAACAACGTCACCCATTCCCTCCTCTTCGGCTGCCCGAAGATGGGCATGCCCATCACCGTCGCCTGCCCGGAAGGGGCCGAATACGAGCCCGATCCGAAGGTCCTCGCCGCCGCCCAGGCCGCCGCCGAGCGCACCGGGGTCGAGGTCCGCGTGGTCCACGATGCCGCCGAGGCCGCCCGCGGCGCCGACGTCCTCTACACCGACTCCTGGATGAGCTACCACATCCCCAAGGACCAGGCCGCCGCCCGCATCAAGGTCTTCACCCCCTTCCAGGTCACCACGCAGCTCCTCGCCCTGGCCGCCCCGGGCGCCGTGTTCCTCAACTGCCTCCCCGCCATCCGCGGCATGGAGCAGACCGCCGAGGTCATCGACGGCCCACAGTCCGTCGTCTTCGACGAGGCCGAGAACCGCATGCACATGCACAAGGCCCTGATGTATCTGCTGCTCGACGCCGCCGGCCGCCTCGCCAAATAGCCTCCCGCCCCACGCCCGTCATGACCGCCTCCGCCGACATCCTGCTCCAGCCTTTCGAGGTCGTCTCCTGCTACAAGTGCGGCCAGCCGTGCGACGTCCTGGGCTTCGCCCCGTTCGACCGCTACACCTGCGCGACCTGCGGCGCCGAATGGGTGGTTCCCGCCCGCTTCGCCAACTTCATCGTCCTGGAGCAGCTCGGCAAGGGCGGCATGGGCGCCGTCTACCGCGCCTTCGACGAGACCCTCAACCGCACCGTCGCCCTCAAGGTCATGCAGCGCACGATCGGCCAGGATCGCGCCTTCGTCAGCCAGTTCCTTCAGGAAGCCCGCGCCCTCGCCGCTATCAACAGCCCCAATATCGTCCAGATCTACAACTACGGCGAGGAGGACGGCCAGCCCTACATCGTCATGGAGCTCGTCGACGGCGACCGCCTCGACCACATCCACGCCAAAAAGCACGACCTCGACGAACGCTACGTCCTCGACGTCGCCATCCAGGTCTGCCGCGGCATGCAGGCCGCCAACGATGCCGGCATGACCCACGGCGACATCAAGCCCGCCAACATCCTCTTCGACAAGGCCGGTCATGCCAAGGTCTCCGACTTCGGCCTCGCCCGCCTCAAGGGCGAACGCCCCAAGCCCGGCGAGATCTGGGGCACCCCCTACTACGTCTCCCCCGAGGTCGTCCGCGGCCAGGCCCCCAATGCCGCCTCCGACATCTATTCCCTCGGCGGCACCCTCTACCACCTCCTCACCGGCGAGCCCCCCTTCAACGGCGAGACCGTCAACGACACCGTCCTCCTCCGCTTCAAGGAGCCCGCCCCCGACCCCCGCGAGTTCAAGCCCTCCGTCTCCGCCCCCACCGCCGCCATCCTCCTGCGCATGCTCGAGGCCGACCCCTCCCTCCGCTATCCCAACTACGCCTCCCTCCTCATCGATCTCCAGCGTGCCCGCGACGCCCTCGACGAAAGCCGCTCCGGCAAGAAGCAGGCCGAGGTCTCCAAGGTCGTCTCCATCCTCGTCACCGGCGCCCTCGTCCTCGTTCTCCTGGGCATCGTCGGCTTCGTCGTCGTCCACGCCGTCCACGTCCACGAAAAGAAAATCCAGGAACAGGCCCAGTTCGAAAAGGACAAGCGCGAGGGCCGGCTCGTCCAGCGCATCGTCAACGGCCATCTCCAATGGGTCAAGGCCCCTCCCCCGGCCCCCACCCCCGCGCCCGCCAGCCAGTCAACCGCCCGCCCCGGCCAGCCCGCGGCCGCCGCCGCCACCGCCACCACCGACCGGACCATCGTCTCCTCGCTCGACTTCGACGTCCCCTACGACGAAAAGTCCATTCCCAAGCGCTCCCCCGCCGCCCTCTTCCTCCGCGCCGGCAACCAGGGGATCGACAAGGCCTCCATCGTCTACCTCCAGTTCGTCCTGCAGGATTTCGACCTCGCGACCGTCACCAACGCCGTCCTCCGCCTCACCTTCGGCGACAAGACCTCCGCCAACCGCTCCACCACCATCCACGACGTCAGCCTCTGGGCCCTCAACGCCGATGTCGCCCTCCCCCCCATCCCCGTCTGGGGCCAGACCCCCGCCGCCCTGGCCGAGTCCGCTGCCGACCTGAACCCCGAACAGGCCATCCGCCTCGCCAAGATCCGCATCCCCGCCAACCCCCGCACCGGCGACAAGCTGACCTTCGACGACCCGGCCCTCGCCCAGTTCATCGCCGCCTATCCGGGCCACGTCCTCACCTTCGTCCTGACCGCCACGGACGCCACCGACCAGAAGGGTGGCTGGCGCTTCGCCGCCTCCGAGGACGCCCAGCGCTTCGCCCCCCCCACCCTGCTGCTCAAGACCGCTCCCACCCCTTGACCACCCCTTCCCGTGCCGGCTCGTCCGAGCCCCGGCCAACCAGCTAACCCAAAGGCCACGCCATGTCCACCAACATCCATCCCACCGCCATCGTCGACCCCGCCGCCCAGCTCGGCGCCGACGTCACCATCGGCCCCTACGCCATCGTCGAGGCCGACACCATCATCGGCGACGGCTCCCTCCTCGAGGCCCACGCCGTCGTCAAGCGCTTCGTGACCCTCGGCCCCCGGTGCCACCTCCATACCTCCGCCGTCATCGGCGACCTCCCCCAGGACCTCTCCTTCACCGGCGAACCCAGCTACGTCGTCGTCGGCGCCGACACCACCTTCCGCGAATTCGTCACCGTCCACCGCGGCACCGTCCCCGGCACCACCACCAGCATCGGCTCGCACGTCTTCATGATGGCCTGCTCCCATGCCGCCCACAACACCCAGCTCGGCGACTACGTCATCGTCGCCAACGCGGCCCTGCTCGCCGGCTACGTCACCGTCGGCGAGCACGCCTTCATTGGCGGCGGCACCCCCATCCACCAGCACAGCCGCGTCGGCCGCTATGCCATGGTCGCCGGCGGCTCCGCCTTCTCCAAGGACATCCCCCCCTACTGCATCACCGCCGCCGTTCCCCCCAACCACATCGCCGGCCTCAACCTCGTCGGCCTGCGCCGCAACGGCTTCACCCCCGAACAGCGCAAGCAGATCCGCGCCGCCTTCGGCATCCTCTACCTCGAGCATCTCAACTCCACCGACGCCCGTGCCACCCTCGCCGCCCAGACCGACAACCCCTATGCCCTCGAGTTCGCCGAGTTCATGGCCGGCTCCACCCGTGGCCTCTGCCCCCCCCTCCACCTCGAAACAGCCTCCGACGCCTAGGATCCTGAATGATACAACTTGTCCAAACGACGGCATGATGTTTCCCCACGAGGCGCCGGATTGAAGGCGCAGTTTCCTGCGGCGAAATCCGGCAACGACGCGGGGGAACATCAGGGCCAGTTTGGACAAGGAATTCTGATGGCAGGACACTAGAGAGGATCTAATTCTTCTGTAGCCGTTTCGGTTGCGCACAGGCACAGGCTGGCGGTCGCAGTAAACCGCGCCCCTCCCGCTGTGCCCCAGCGCGGGAGGGACGCAATTCATTGCGTCCGGCGGGCTATGCTTTTCATGGAACCGCTCTCGTTCTCGCCCCACATCCCCCACTTTCTCTCTCCTCCCTTCTCCTTCCCTTCCCCCGTCCCCAATCTGCTGAGTCAGTTTCGTTAATTCCCTTGCTTTTCCGCTTGCTTTCCTCGCTTCCCCCTGCCATAGTCCAGCCACCGAAAGGAACACCTATCCATGACCTTCCGCCCCTTCTCTCCGTCCCATCGCCACGCGTCCCGCCACGCCTCCCGCCTCGCCTCCGCCCGCGCCGCCAAGGCCGCCGCCCGCGCCTTCGCCGAATCCGCCTTCCTGCGCACGCATTTCGCCAGCTGGGGCGTCGACCTCGTCGCGGACGCCTCCTGGTTCCTCGTCCGGGCCGCCATCAACGCGGGCCTCAA
>JAFTAH010000103.1 GCA_017458625.1 Kiritimatiellia bacterium
GCGGGCGGCCCGCCCGCGATGTTCCCTGGGAAGCCCCCTTGGTAAACCGTTCTCCCGCCATCCTTTGGATTTTCGCGGGCGGGACGCCCGCGCCCCCAGGCGTCTCCCTCGACCGCGAAAGGCCAAATGATATGTCTATATTTTCATAGACATGCGCTTTTCGACTGTTTTTCAACACGCAAGGCCATTTTCTGCCCGTCCTCCATTGAAACCCTTACACTTTTTGCTCACACCCTTTTTCGCCCTCCCTGCGTTCTCGGCTTGCCAATGCCCGGCCGAGGCGGCATAATGAAAGGAACGTCTGCGGGACGACCCCGCAGACCGACCAATCCCCCCCCACCACCAACCAAGGATGGACTGACTTATGGCCGAGCTGAATTATGGATTGTCCGAAATGGCGCTGGAAATCCGCAACATGGTGCGCGAGTTCGCCGAAACCCGCGTCAAGCCCGTCCGCGCCCAGCTGGATGTCGACGGCACCTTCCCCCGCGATCTCCTCGCCGAACTCGGCAAGATGGACCTCATGGGCCTCTACATCCCCGAGGCCTACGGCGGCACCTTCGACGGCGATAGCCTCTGCAACATCGTCGCCGTCGAGGAACTGAGCCGCGTCTGCCTCGGCGTCGCCACCTCCTTCGCCGCCAACGGCCTCGGCTGCGACCCCATCCTCATCGGCGGCAGCGACGCCCAGAAGAAGAAGTACCTCCCCGCCATCGCCACCGGCGAAAAGCTCGCCGCCTACGCCCTTACCGAGCCCAACGCCGGCTCCGACGCCGGCGGCATCCGCACCACCGCCACCAAGAAGGGCGACAAGTACGTCCTCAACGGCACCAAGCAGTGGATCACCAACGGCGGCGAGGCCGACATCTACACCGTCTTCGCCGTCACCGACAAGGCCAAGGGGGCCCGCGGCGTCACCGCCTTCATCGTCGAGAAGGGCACCCCCGGCTTCTCCTTCGGCAAGAAGGAAAACAAGATGGGCATCCGCGCCAGCGCCACCCGCGAGCTGATCTTCGAGGACTGCGAGGTTCCCGCCGAAAACGTCATTGGCCGCGAGGGCATGGGCTTCATCTGGGCCATGAAGACCTTCGACGTCTCCCGCCCCGGCATCGCCGCCCAGGCCATCGGCCTCGCCCAGGGAGCCCTCGACGAAGCCGTCGCCTACGCCAAGGTCCGCGAGCAGTTCGGCCGCCCCGTCATCGCCAACCAGGGCCTCTCCTGGATGCTGGCCGACATGGCCACCCAGATCGAGGCCGCCCGCGCCCTCACCTACGCCACCGTCCGGACCATCGACGCCGGCGCCAGGGATTACTCCAAGTTCTCGGCCATGTGCAAGGTCTTCGCCTCCGACATGTGCATGAAGGTCACCACCGATGCCGTTCAGGTCCTCGGCGGCTACGGCTACATGAAGGAATACCCCGTCGAGAAGATGATGCGCGATGCCAAGATCCTCCAGATCTACGAGGGCACAAACCAGATCCAGCGCGAGGTCATCGCCCGCGCGCTCAACAACGAATACGCCCGCAAGTAGCCGCCGCCGCCCCGCGCCCTCCCCCGTCGCGGCGGCGGGCGCGGCACGGCCACTGTCCGGCCACCCGCCCCCTGCGGGGTTCCGGACACCGGGCTGCAAGGCTGTTTTTCCAACCGCAACAGGAGCACTCCCAGATGCATATCGTCGTTTGCCTGAAGCAGGTCCCCAACACCACCCAGGTCAAGATCAACCCGGAGACGAACACCCTCGTTCGCGCCGGCGTCGAGTCCGTCATGAACCCCTTTGACGAGAACGCCCTCGAAATGGCCGTTCAGCTCAAGGAGGCTCATCCCGGCACCCGCGTCACCGCCCTCACCATGGGCCCGCCCCAGGCAGCCGACATGCTCAAGGAGGCCGTCGGCCGCGGCGCTGACGACGTGGTGCTGCTCTGCGACCGCGCCGTCGCCGGCTCCGACACCTTCGCCACCAGCTACGCCATCTCCTGCGCCATCCGCAAGGACGGCATGCCCGACCTCGTCCTTTTCGGCAAGCAGGCCATCGACGGCGACACCGCCCAGGTCGGCCCCGGCGTCGCCCACTGGCTCGGCATCCCCTGCATCACCTGCGTCCGGAAATGCGAGGTCGCCGACGACGGTGCCCTCCGCATTGAACGCGTCTACGAGGACGGCTACGAAGTCCTCGAGGCCAAGGCCCCCTGCGCCCTGACCGTCGGCAAGGAGGCCAACGTCCCCCGCATGGCCTCCCTCCGCGGCAAGATGGCCGCCAGGAAGCTCGTCATCGAGCCCACCACGGCCGCCCAGTGCAACGCCGAACCCGACAAGCTCGGCCTCAAGGCCTCGCCCACCCACGTCGTCCGCATCTTCTCGCCTCCCGCCAAGTCCGGCGGTGCCAAATGGGAGGGCCTCGAGCCCGCCGATGCCGCCCAGCGGCTCGCCGACGAGCTCAGGCGCCGCAAGCTCGTCTAGCCGGAAGCGCTGCCCTGGTGCGCACCCCCTAGCTGTCCAAGAATCCCAAGTTTTCAGGAGAATTCCCCATGTCCCTCGTCATCGATACCGAAAAATGTGTCGGCTGCGGCGCCTGCGAAAGTGCCTGCGCCTTTGGTGCCATCAAGCTCGCCGATTCCGGCAAGGCCGAACTGGCCCACGGCTGCACGGCCTGCGGCTCCTGCGTCAGCGCCTGTCCCACCGAGGCCCTGACCCTCGTCAAGGAGGAGTCCACCGGCGCCGTCAACGTCGACGAATGGCGCGGCCTCTGGGTCTACGCCGAACAGCGCGAAGGCGTCCTCCAGGAGGTCACCTTCGAGCTGCTGGGCGAAGGCCGCGCGCTGGCGGACAAGCTGGGCGTGCCGCTGACGGCCGTCCTGCTCGGCGCCGACGTCAAGGGCTTGGCCCCCGCCCTCTTCGAACAGGGCGCCGACATCGTCCGCGTCGTCGACCATCCCGCCCTGGCCGCCTACACCAGCGAGCCCTACGCCGAGGCCCTGGCCGCCCTGGCCCGCAAGTACAAGCCAGAGGCCATCCTCGCCGGCGCCACCACTCTCGGCCGCGGCTTCATCCCCCGCGTCGCCGTCGCCCTCGGCACCGGGCTCACCGCCGACTGCACCGGGCTCGACATCGACGAGCCGCGCCGCATGCTCCTCCAGACCCGTCCCGCCTTCGGCGGCAACATCATGGCCTGCATCGAATGCCCTGACCATCGCCCCCAGATGGCCACCGTTCGCCCCAAGGTCTTCAAGCCCGCCCCCGTCCAGCCCGGCCGCACCGGCGAACTCGTCGTCGAGGATCTCCCTCTCGCCGACCCGCTCGTCAAGGTGGTCGAACGCGTCCGCGCCCTCGACGACGAACTCAACGTCGCCGATGCCGAGATCATCGTCTCCGGCGGACGCGGCGTGGGCGGCCCCGAGAACTACAAGCTGCTCCGCGAGCTCGCCGACGCCCTCGGCGGCGCCGCCATTGGCGCCAGCCGTGCCGCCGTCGATGCCGGCTGGATCTCCAGCTTCCACCAGGTCGGCCAGACCGGCAAGACCGTCCGCCCCAAGGTCTACATCGCCTGCGGCATCTCCGGCCAGATCCAGCACCTCGTCGGCATGAACTCCTCCGACACCATCATCGCCATCAACAAGGATCCCGACGCCCCCATCTTCTCCGTCGCGGACATCGGCATCGTCGGCGACCTCTTCGAGGTCATCCCCGCGCTCATCTCCGCCCTCAAGAAGGCCTGAACCGCCTCCCCCTAGGGGAGACTGCACCGCTTGCCCCGCTACGCCATGGCCTCGCCCGCTGTCCCTGCTTCTGCTGTCCCCTCCCCCGGTGCCCGGCGGCTTGTCCTCGCCAGCGCCAGCCCCCGCCGACGCGAGTTCTTCCGCGAGCTCGGCTACGTCCACGAGGTCGTCGTTCCCCGCATCCAGGAACACGCCCGGCCCGGCGAAAAGCCCCTCGACTACGTCCGCCGCAACGCCGCCGAAAAGGCTGCCGACGTTGCCGCCCGCGTCGGCCCGGATGCCGTTGTCGTCTCCGCCGACACCATCGTCGTCCTCGGCGACGAGATTCTCGAGAAGCCGCATACTCCTGCCGATGCCCACCGCATGCTCCGCGAGCTCTCCGGCGGCGTCCACCAGGTCATGACCGGCCTCTGCGTCCGCGGCCCGGCCACCGACGGCACCCCCGCCCACTTCTCCGAGGTTGTCGTCACCGATGTCGAGTTCAAGCCGCTCTCGGAGGCCGAAATCGACGCCTACATCGCCACCGGCGAGCCCATGGACAAGGCGGGCGCCTACGGCATCCAAGGCCTGGCCGCCTATATGATCCGCGCCATCCGCGGCAGCTACACCAACGTCGTCGGCCTCCCCATGGCCGAGCTCTCCACCCTGCTCACGACCCCCTTCGGCTTCCCGCCGCGCCTCGCCCCCGCCCCCGCTTCTCCGCTCTAAAGTCCCTTGGCTTGTCGCGGGGGCTCGCTACCGCATTGGCCAGCAGAAAGCGGGGAAAGGGCATTATAAGCTGGATTGCGGGTGTGAGCAAAAAGTGTGAGGTACGGGCGATTGTCCTGGGGGCGCGGGCGGCCCGCCCGCGATGTTCCCTGGGAAGCCCCCTTGGTAAACCGTTCTCCCGCCATCCTTTGGATTTTCGCGGGCGGGACGCCCGCGCCCCC
>JAFTAH010000104.1 GCA_017458625.1 Kiritimatiellia bacterium
CCACCCCCGGCCTCCCCACCCCCACCCCCTCACAAGACAGAGAAAGGAGTGTCCAGTACTTGACCAACCAAAAACCACCGCCCTTCCTGAAGAGTGTCCTTTCTATTTGACAAACTGGGCCGCCGCCGCCGTTTTTCGTCCCCCTTTCACGTTTGATTCTTGACGGAAGGGCAACAATAGAGTAGAGGAGGGGGCGCGTTTCGCAGGACGGCCGCCGATGTGGGTGGCCCCCGGAACGAGAGGAATCACGTTATGCGCAAGAAGATTGTGGCCGGCAACTGGAAAATGAACATGACCGTGGCCGAGGCGAAGGCCCTCGTGGCCGGACTCAAGCCCGAACTCGCGAACTTCCGCGAGGTCGAAGTGGTCGTCTGCCCGCCCTTCACCGCCCTCGCCGCCGTCAGCGCCGAACTCCAGGGCACCAACATCGACCTCGGTGCCCAGAACATGCACTGGGAGAAGAGCGGCGCCTACACCGGCGAAGTCAGCCCCGAGATGCTCCGCGAGCTCTTCTGCCACTACGTCATCCTCGGCCACAGCGAGCGCCGCACCTACTTCCACGAGACCGACGAGATCGTCAACCGCAAGGTCAAGGCCGCCCTCTCCTGGGGCCTCCACCCCATCGTCTGCGTCGGCGAAACCCTCCAGCAGCGCGAGGCCGGCGAGGTCGAAAGCGTCATCACCACGCAGGTCCGCGGCTCCCTGGCGGGCCTCTCCCCCCGCGAAATCCTCGACTCCGTCATCGCCTACGAGCCCGTCTGGGCCATCGGCACCGGCAAGACCGCCACCAGCGCCCAGGCCCAGGAGGTCCACGCCCTCATCCGCAAGATTCTCGGCCAGATGTTCGACCCCGCCGTCGCGCAGGGCGTCCGCATCCAGTACGGCGGCAGCATGAAGCCCGCCAACGCCCGCGAACTCCTTTCCATGCCCGACATCGACGGCGGACTCATCGGCGGCGCCGCCCTCAAGGCCGACTCCTTCATCGCCATCGCCAAGGCCGCCATCTAAGGCCGCCCGTCCCCACCTCCCTCCAACAGAAAGACCATCGCAACCATGAACATCATCATCTCCCTCCTCCTCGTCGTCGAAGTCATTACCGCCTTCCTCCTCGTCCTCGTCATCCTCGCCCAGAAGTCCAAGGACCAGGGCCTTGGCATGGCGTTCGGCAGCGGCATGGGCGAAAGCCTCTTCGGCAGCCGCGCCGGCAACGTCCTGACCCGCATGACCGTCGTCCTGGCCATCATCTTCATGATCTCGACCATCGTCCTGGGCATGCTCTACGCCAAGAAGGGCAAGAGCGGCATCGGCTCGGTGATGGACGACATCGCCGCCACCCCGCCGCCGGCCGCCCAGACGGCCCAGCCCGCCGCGCTGCCCGCCGCCCCCGACGACGCCGAACCGCTGACGCTCCCCGCCGACGACCAGCCCCAGGTCCTCCAGGTCGGCGAAGACGGCCAGCTCGTCCCCATCGAACTCCCCGCCGAGGCCACCGAAGCCGCCGAAGCGGTCGAAGCCGCCGCCGAAGAAGCTGCTGAAGCCGCCCCAGAGGCCGCCGAAGCCGTCGCCGAGACTGCCGAGGCCGCCGTCGAAGCGATCCAGGAAGCGGCCCCCGAAGCCGCCCCTGCGGAGGAGCCCGCTCCGGCCGCCGAATAGCCCCCCCGGCTCATTCCACCCCTCTTGCCACCGGTTCGCCCGGTGGCGTTTTTTGTGCCCCCCCTCCCCAACCGTCGACTGTCGACCGTCCCCCACCGCTCCACCCGATGTGGCAACGTCGTCCCCGCAGTTGCCCCCCCCACCTCCAATCCCCACAATTCCCCCTTTTCTTCACCGTAATCTCACATCCATCCCCCCCGCACCCCCTTTCACCCCTCCCCCGGCAACCCCTTCCCCGACTCCAAATCCCGCCGCGACTCCTCCAGCAGCGTCCGCAGCCGCGCCCCCAGCCGGCGCCGGATCTGGTAGAGGTTGGCCGCCCCCACCCCGTGCATCTTCCGCACGGTCTCCGTGTCGAGCCCCTCCACCGCGCTCGCGTAGAACACCGCGTAGTGCATGGGGTTCGACTCCTCCCCCAGCCGCCGCAGCGCCTCCCCCAGCACCGCCGCCCGCCACTCCTCCTCGAACACCCCCTCCAGCTCCGCCTCCGCCGCCTCCGCCGTCCCCTCCGCGTATTCGGCCTCCGCCGCCCGCCGCGCCTCGCCGTCCCTCCGCTGGTTGGCCACCCGCCAGACCACCCGCCGCGCCAGCCACTGCCGGAAGCCCCCCCGCGACCGGTCGTACCGCGCCAGCCCGTTCCCGTTCACCAGCTCCCCCATCACCTGCTGCACGATCTCGTCCGCGTCGGCCTCCGCCAGCCCCCGCCGCCGCGCGATACCGAACACGTACCCCGCGTACGTGTCGAAAAACCTCGCCCACGCCTCCGCCTCCCGCCCCTCCGCCACCCCCGCCAGCACGCTGCTCCTCGTCGACTCGTTCCGGTACGGCTTGTAGTTCACGGCTCCTCTCCCTTCTTTTTCCGTTTGCGTTTCTTCGTTTGCCCCTCCCCGTCCCCGTCTTCGTCTCCGCCTCCGAAGGGTGCCAAATCTTTCTGGAGTTCGGCAAGAAACCGCTCGTTGTCTTCCTTGATTTTCCGCAACATCTCGTCCATGTGCCACGGCGTCCCCTGCTCCATCGGATCCTCGCGCGGCGCGAACAGCGGCTTGGCCCACCGCCACGGCAGCGGCGGCAACGCGTGGAAGCGGAACTCATCCGGCTGCATCCGCCACATCGAGAACGCGGGAAAGGTCCAGGCCAGCGGGGCCGCCACGGCCACCGCCGCCGTCCACGCCGCCCAACGCACCCACCGATGCCGCCGCAGGCACATCGCCCGCCGCAGCTTCCGCAAATCCTTGAGAAGCGCTTTCGCGCTGCGGTGACGCAGCGCCGGGTCCCGCGCCGTCGCCCGTGCCAGCAGCGCCAGCCACTGCCAGAAGAACGGCGACTCCACCTCCGCCTCCGCGCACGGCGGAAGCGACGCGTCGGCCGGCGGCCGTCCCGTGCTGATGCGCCATAGCGTCTTCCCCAGTCCGAACACGTCGCCGCCCGCCGATCCCGCCCCCTCCGGCGGCGCATACCCCGGCGTCCCCACCAGCGACGCCGCTTCGCGCGCGTCCGCCAGCAGCCCCGGGTCCGCCAGCACCGCCTTTCCCTTGAAAAAGAGGATGTTCCCCGGCTTCACGTCGCGGTGCACCAGGTGGCGCTTCTGCAACTCCGCCAGCGCCCCCGCCACCCGGATCCCGATCTCCACGCACTCCGCCAGCGGCAGCGCCACCTCCGCCTCGATCAGCGACGCCAGCGACAGCGGCCGGTACCGCCCCGGAACCACCTCCCCCCCGTCCTCCCCGTCCGCCAAGTCCATCTCGTAGGAAAACGACTCCCCGTCCTCCGCCATCCGCAGCTCCCGCACCCCGGCGAACCCCTCCACCGGCGGCATCCGCGACGCCGCCTCCGCCCCCTTCCACTCCCTCGCGAACCGCCTCCCGGCCTCCTCCCCTTCCCCCTTCCGCACGCATTTCACCGCGCACCACCGCCCCTCCCTCTTCGCCAGCCACACCTCCCCGTACGCCCCCTCCCCGATCTTCCCCCCTTCCTCGCACCCTTCCACCAAGCCTTCTCTCTCTTTCATCCCCCCACTCTGCCACCTCTCCCCCCCCGAATCAAGCCCTTTCCCTCCCCCTTCCCTCCCTGGGGCGCATCTGCGTTATTTGCGACCTTGCTCAAAAGCCATTCCAGAAAGGGTGCAAATAGCCGACCGACTGGTAGGGGCCGACCGCCGGGCGGCCCGTGTGAAGGGGCATTTCCTGAATGTTTTTCGAAACCCTTGGACTCGGCCCGCCCGGCGGTCGGGCCCTACCGAACAGCCCTGTTGCCGCAGCACCAGAAGCCCTGGATTGGCTGCGGGACAAGAAACAACGGCACACGATGCTGGCCTTTCATTGCACGGAAAATAACGCAGATGCGCCCCCCTCCCTGCCCCCCTTCGGGCCTCCCCCATCCGAAAATCGCGGATAATTTGAAAATTCCGTTTTCAATTTATTCAAATTTGTGCTAGGGTTCGGCCATGACCAAGCGCACCATCCAAACGGAACTTGAAATCCTGGCGACGGAATTTCCCGTCGTTTCCATCTACGGCCCGCGCCAATCCGGCAAAACCACCCTGGCACGGATGGCGTTTCCCGGCAAGCCCTGGGTTTCGCTGGAAGACCCCGACGTCCGTTCCCGCGCCGCCCACGACCCGCGCGGCTTCCTGGCCTCCTATCCCGACGGGGCGGTTTTCGACGAAATCCAGCGGACGCCGGACCTGTTGTCCTATCTTCAAGGTGTCGTGGACGCAGACCGGCGCCCCGGGCGGTTCATCCTCACGGGCTCCCACCAGGCGCAACTCAAAAAGGGAGTGGCCCAGTCCCTTGCCGGCCGCACCGCCGTCCTGACGCTCCTCCCCTATTCGCTCGAAGAATGCCCCGACGCCGCAAAATCGGGCCGCGCGCTGTTTTCGTCCATCCGCCGCGGGTTCTGGCCGCAACTCCGGGAGACGTCCATCCGCGAAAAAAGTTTCTTCCCCGCCTACGTCGCCACGTATCTCGAACGGGATTTGCCCGCCCTGCTGGCCGTGCGCAACCTCTCGCTTTTCCAGGATTTCCTCTTCCTGCTCGCCTCGCGCGTCGGACAACTCGTGAACGCCAACGCCCTGAGTTCCGACCTCGGGGTCTCCGCGCCGACCGTCCGGGCGTGGATTTCGGCCCTGGAGGAAAGCCACCTCGTCTTCTTGCTGCGCGGATGGTCCCGCAACTGCGTCAACCAGGTCGTCAAAACCCCGAAAGTCTACTTCACGGACACGGGCCTTGCCTGCTGGCTGGCCCGATTGACGGACGACGACCGCGTGGAGGGCGGCCCCCTGCGCGGCGGCCTTTACGAAAATTTCGTCATCGCCGACCTCCTCAAACGCTCCCTCAACCGCGCGTCGCCGGACCGCTTTTGGTTTTACCGTGACTCCCGCGGACGCGAAGTGGACCTGCTCATCGAACGCGGCGGACGCCTCATCCCCGTCGAAATCAAGTCGTCCTCCACCTTCTCGCCGGACTTCGTCTCGGGAATCCGCCATTTCCGCTCGGTCTTCGGCGAGACCTCCGCCCCCGGATGGCTCCTCTTCAACGGCGACGTCCCCCCCGACGCCGTCCACGACGGCGTCCGCCTCGCCAACCCCGCCACAACCTGCCCGTTCTACCCTTGACCACCCCGGAACCTCTTTTGCGGCAAACACGGATGCTCCCCGCGTCCCGGTGGGTGCTGCCCCGCTGCCCCCAAAAGGGAGGGACGCAACTTGTTGCGTCCGAAAACCCCCGTTCTTGATTTACCTGTCCCCCTCGCCCCCCCTCCCTCTCCCTCGTTACCACGCCACCCACCCATCCTCCATCACATCCTCATCCTCCTCAGCCTCCCCTCCTCCTCCGCGGTCGGGACTCTCCCCTTTGCAAATCCGCAACGCCGCCGCGAGATTGCTTTCCACCACCCGCTCGCACTTGTCGGCCGAGTAAATCCGGCCCGACCCGCCGCACGTCCGGCAATTGGAACCCGTCGAGCCGCCGCGGCAATCCGCGCACGCCCGCTCCACATAGCCGCCCGAACACGACCTGCACCGCCCGGAGCCGCCGCACTGCCGACATCTCGTTGAGAGCCCGCTCAACGCCCCTCCCGTCTGGCCTCTCCCGTGGCAGAATGCACAACTTCCCGACCCGCCGCACGTACCGCACCGTACCCGTTTGACGCCCGTCCCTCCGCAGACCCTGCACGTTTCCCGGCTGCGCCCCGCCCCTCCGCAGTCGTGGCAACGGTCCGTCACCGCATCGAGGAACGCCCGGTAGTCGATCAACGACTGCCGTTTCGCCACCACCCCCGTTTGCCCCTTCGACCACAGCATCGCGCAGAACGCCCACATGACGGGCTTCTGGGTCGCGGTCCTCTGCTCGTCCGGCAGGGCTTTCCAAACTTCTTCCAGTTTCTTGAAATTGGCCCCGGTCGGATTGTCCCGCGCCGCCTCGACCGCCGCCGCCAGCGGCGCCAGCACCGAGTCTTCACGATTTTGTTTTGTCTCCGCCACCGTTGCCCGCCTGTCCGTTTGCGGGGCTTCCCGGTTGAGACTTGGCTTCATCGCCAGCACCTGGTTGACCATTTCGTCCGCCTCTGGGCTCAACTGCGGGGCACCATCCCCGTAGACGATCTTGCATTCCGGCGGCAACCATCTCTCGTTCCCGAACAGCCCGTTTCGCGTTTGCCATGATGCGGGCGCTCTCAAGCTTTGCAACCCGTCACAGAACAGCAGAGCGTCGGACGCCATGCTTTCCACGCTGTCCGGGATGTGGAGGTTCGTCAGGCTTTTGCACCCGGCGAATGCCCGTTCCCCGATGTTGGTCACGCCGTTGGGAATGACGATGCCAGGCAAATTGCCGCACGCCTGGAATGTCATCGCCTGAATGGCCGTGACATGGGGCGGAATAGTGGCGTTCGTCAACGACACGCATCCGGAAAATGCTCCTTCGTCAATGTTCGTCACGCTATTCGGAATATCCACGGAAACGAGCGAACGGCAGTCGTGGAATGCTTCGGACATGATATAGGTGACACCTTCAGGGATTGTCAACTCCATCAAGGATGTGCAACCATTGAAGGCCCCAGCCCAAATCGTATCGATGCGGGGCGGGAGCGTGATTGCCTTCAAGCTCTTGCACCCCGCAAAAGCATCCACGAAAACCATGTCCACGGTATCCGGAATATTGATTTCGGCAAGTTTTTCGCAATCCTTGAACGTCGCGATAGAAATGGTTTCCAAGCCGTCTGGAAGGGACACCTTCTCCAGATTGACGCACCCGGCAACCAGGCGGACGCCCAGCGTCTTGACGTTGCGCGGAATGGTCACATTCGTCAAAGCTATGCACCCGTCGAAAATTCCCGCTTCGCTTCCCGCTGGGCCCAATCGTCCCATCAATTGGGTCAAACGATCCGGCAACTTGATGGACGTCAAAGACGTGCATTCCGCAAATGCCCCGAATCCGATGTTCGTCACGTTGTCCGGAAGAATTGCGGATTTCAGGTTTTTGCATTGATAGAATGCGTATGCCCCTATATCCCCAACCCCATTGCCGATTGTTGCACGTGCCAGCCTGTCGCACTTTGCGAACGCTGCATCTCCAATGCGGCAGACACTGTCCGGTATTTCGATGGTCTTCAGGGCCGTATTGCAAAACGCCTTGTCTCCGATGTCCTCCACGCCGTTTCCCATGACTGCCGATGTCAAGTTGGAGCAACTGGCGAACGCTTCGGTGCCAACGCGCCTCACGTTGCCGGGAATGCGCACGGATTCCAACCCCGTGCACTTCCGAAAGGCATTGGATTCAATGTTGACCAGATTGCCTCCGATTTCAAGGGAGGTCAATGCCGAACAACCATAGAACGCAAGGTGTCCTATGTTCGTCACTCCGTTGCCGATTTCGGCCCGGTTGAGTGCTTCGCACAGACCGAATCCTCCTTGGCCGATGTTTCGGACGCTGCCAGGAATCTCGATGGACTTCAGGGAAGCACACCTGGCAAATGCGAAGTCTCCAATGTTGGTCACGCCGTTGGGAATGCGCACGCTTCTCATCGTGGAGCAGTCGTCAAACGCCCCGCCCCCGATGCTCCGCGTCCTCCGCCAGCCGAAGAACTTCGGGATTTTCACGTCGCTTCCGGGCTTTTCGACCGTAGCACCGACAATCTCCACCGAACCTCCGTCCACGGTGAATTTCCACTTCACGCCGCCGGTTTCGGCCGTCCAGACACCGCTGCCATTCTTCGGCGCATGGATGTGCTGGATGATTCCCGCGCACCACGCACCGGCAAATCCGCCTGCCAGCACCACAAGCGCAAGAATGGCCCACAGCACGATTTTGCCCTTGCCCGCGCCCGTCTTGCGCTGGGGCTTCACCCCCGGAAAGAGGGGCGGAACGGAAGCGGTTCCCCCGACAACCCGTAACACCGGTTTCTTCACCGCCTCCGCCACGAACTCCCAGCCGCACTCCGGGCACGGCACTTGAGCCCCTTCGATGGGCTCGTCGGTCTCCAGCGTCGCCCCGCAATGCGGGCACCGGTAGCGCTTGGGTTCCGGCGGCGGGATTGCCGCCGCCGGAACTCCCGGAAATTCCCGAACTTCCGGGGACTCCGCCCCCGTTGCCGCCTTGAGACGGATACGCGGCGCGGTTGTGTCACCGTCTCCTGCGGATTGGCCGTTGTGCAGGACAATTCGGGATGGTTTCGAATGCTCGTTCATGTGAGATTCCTGTTTCCAAGATCCGGGGGAGGGTGCAGAATCAATTCTTCCGTCAACCGGCGGTCGCCGCACCGCTATCCGCCGCCGCGACGCGGTTGAGCAACTTGGTCACGCCTTGATAGAATAGCAACCACAGGATGAATTCGCCGATCGAAAGGAGCAACCCAATCCATGGGCGCCAGCCCAACACCATTTCCACGCACATGACAACCGAGAGTCCCATTCCCAGGCCGCCGAGGCTGTCGTGCCCCCGGAATCCCCTGGCACGGGCGAGCGCGACGCAATCGGTGCCGAGTCCCCAGAAGCTGGGGAACACCCAATAAAGGTTATAGAACGGAATGAAGAGATAGCCGACAGCTTTGCCAGGCGTCATGCGGGCGAAACCACCCGACACCGCCGCCCAGCACTTGTAGTGCAACATGCACGAGAACACGATGCAAAGAATTGCTGGGACAATGAACAGCAACGCCAAACCGAATGATGCGTCCATGTCTCCGTCGAGATCCGCAAGTGCCTGCAGGAGGGTTCCTCCTATCAAAATGCACTGGAACACCAGCGCCAACGTCATCGACAACCTTTCGGGGCGGTCGTATCCGCCGCCCGCGGGCGCTCGGCCGGCCGGTGCGGCCGCCTGCACCCTGAAACGCTTTCCGCATGACGGGCAATCCGCATAGGTGCCCACGGCGGATTCTTCCACTTCGTATTGCTGGAAACAACTCGGACAATTGGTCTTGATCATGTGTGGATCCTCTCTGTTTGTTGTTTGAAAATGTCGTCGCTCGTTCAACGGAGCAACGTGGTGGCCGCTGGGGCCGCCGCTCCGTTGAGCAAACGCGTCACCCCACGGTAGAAAAGCAACCAGATGACGAATCGCGCGGTTGCAAGAAGGAGTCCGATAACCGGCGACCCTCCCAATGTCCAGAACCACAAGAACATGCCAAGATTGGAAATGTCGTCTGCACAGTCGCGAAGCATCTCGGGGCCCAAGGTCAGACCGCAAAACGCCCAAATGGCCCCGACCACGCACATGAGAATCGCCAAGGTCAGGCCAAGGCCCCGCAAATAGTTGACGCCGCGCCACCCTTTGCTTTTGGCGCATGCAGCACAATCAGCTCCGAGTCCCCCGATGCTGGGAAACGCCCAATAGAGACTGAAGAACGGGATGAAAAGATATCCCGCCGCCTTGCCAGGCGCCAGACGGGCAAAACCCGCGGGCATGGCGTCCCAGCATTTGTAGTGGAACATCGTGGTGAACACGATGTTCAGGATTGCAATGACGGGGAACACCCATTCCATGAACTCCATGGCACCGAATGCGTCGGCAAAGAAAAAGAGTGTTGAAAGGGCGATCAACCCGAGCACGATACTTTGGAAAACGAGCGGCAATGCCATCGACAACCTTTCGGGAGGATTGCATCCGCCACCCGAGGGCGCGTTTCCGACCGGTGATGCCGCCTGCACCCGGAAACGCTTGCCGCATGACAAGCAATCCGCATAGGTGCCCACGGCGGATTCTTCCACTTCGTATTGTTGAAAACAACTCGGACAATTGGCCTTGATCATGATTATTGCTTTCCGTTGGTTTTATTGTTTGGGAATGTTTTACCTGTTCAGTGAAGCGACGAGATTGCCGTCTGCGCCGCTTGGCCGTTGAGCAAGCGCGTCACGTCGCGGTAGAACAGCAGCCAGATGACGAATTTCGCGGCGTAAAGCAGGAGGCCGATAATGGTTTTTCCTCCAATACTCAATAGAAAACAGCATTGCCAAAAGGCCCTGTCCGTCCATCCCATGCCCCAGGCAACACGTATTCCTCTCTCTGCCGAGAAGAAGGTCCACACCCAATTGGTGCTTTCCAAGCACATGAGAATCGCCAGCGTCAGTCCCAAGGCCCCCAAGTGGTTGAAATCATTGCGTCCCTTGTTTAGGGCAAAAGCGCCACAATCGCCACCAAGTCCGCCGATGCTGGGAAACCGCCAGTAAAGGTTGAAAAACGGGATGAAAAGATAGCCAAGCGCCTTGGCAGGCGTCGTGCGGGCAAAGTCAACCGGCATGGCCTCCCAGCATTTGTAATGGAGAATGGCCCCCGTCACGAGGCTCAGAATGCCCAACACCAAGACAAGAGGCCCCGTAACGTATACCGAATCGGCAAAACCGCTCACATACGAAAAGACCGTGGAAAACGCTATCACTCCAAGCATGACGCTTTTGATTACGAGGGGCAGCAGCATCGGCAACTTTGCTCCTCCCGCAGCCTCCCCGGCAAGCGTTCCGGTCGCGGGAGTCGCCCTCGCCCGGAAACGTTTGCCACACGACGGACAATCCACATACATGCCCATGACGGTTTCGGGGACTTCGTACAAGGAAAAACAATGGGGGCATTCCATTTTCTTCTGGGATCCTCTGACTTGCGGTGCAGACGCCACTCTGGAAGTACCGGAAGCGGGGGAGGCCGGTTCCGGCTTGGACACCACGCGGAACTTTGGGGGCGTTTTGGGAGGCGGAGGCGGGGGAGGAGGCGGGAGTTCCTCTACGCCGGGCGCGTCGGTCGCCTCCGGGGCGGGTTCCGCTTCCTCGACGGGCGGCTCCGGTGCCGGTTCGGAGGGCGCCGGGTCGGGGAGTTGGGGCTCTTCGGCCGTGGGCGGCGCGGGGATGACGAGCGACTGGCCGCACATCGGGCAATCGACGGCGGCGCCGGCGAACGAGTCGTCGGCTTCCAAGGACTGTTGGCAATGGGGACAATCGAATTTCATGGGGCGGTTCCGGTTGGCTTCGGCCCGGGGTTGTCTTGGACGGGGAGGCCAATCCGGGCCGACAAAAAGCCTCTCCATGGTTTTTCGCGAAGGCTCTGGTCGGGCCCGTCCCAAAAACGGCATGGAGAGGTGCGCGGTGGCGCACCCATATCCAAACATCCGGGGCGGAAATTGACCAGATTTTCGCGAAACGGTTGGATTTGCGGGGGGCAAATCGGTTGTCCGCCGTGCCGCTGCGGGGATTGCATCCCGTTGGCGGACGGCGAAACCGACCTTAGCGGAAACGGCGGGCCGTGGCAAGCGCGAAAACCCGCCGCGCGCGCGCCGTTCCGCCGCGCACCTCTCCTGCCTCCCGCGTCACCGCGGACTCCGTGCCCGTCCGCCTTCCGGCGGCCCGTGGGACGGAACTTCCTGTTTACTTCTCTCCATTCTTTCTCCTTGTCATTTCTCCAATCTCAGCCTCTCTCGGACTCCGCACAACCGCTGTCCATTACAATTATACCCGCCCGCCCCCCTGCATCTGACAAACCCGCCGGCACTTCCAACTTGGAGCAGTTTTCGGAAAGAGCCAGTCTCCGCAAAACCCAAGAAAACAAACTCCTCCACCTTCCCGTGAGTGCCAAAACCACGCCAAAGCGGGAAAGACAAACAATGTCACAAAATTCTGATTTTTTTGTTTTTGTGACAAAATGATTGCGCAAAAAAATGTCACCAAGAATCCGGCTCTCGTTTTTTGTGACATTTCTTCTTGCTCCCCTGAAAAGGGCCATGTAGAATCGAGTGCGATTCAAGGAGTCGGAACATGGATTTTTACGGACGCGAAGAGGAATTGGCGCAGCTTTCGGCGCTGTGGAACAAGCGGACGGCGTCGCTTGTGACCTGCCGCGGGCGACGCAGGATTGGCAAAAGCACGCTGGTCGAGCGCTTTGCGGCCGTCACGGAAAGCCGGTTTCTGAAAATCGAAGGGCGACGCCCCAGACCGGGGCTGGCCAACGAGGACGAGTTGGCGGCATTCGCGGAACAACTGGCGGACCAGACTGGCGCCGAGCGAACGCCACCGGCATCGTGGAGCGATGCCTTCCGGCGCCTCTCCCGCGAAATCCGCGACGGGGAAAGGACGGTTGTCCTGCTCGACGAAATCTCGTGGCTCGGACACTACGACGACGCCTTTGCGGACAGCTTCAAAATCGCATGGGACAACGTGTTCAGAAAACACGACCGCCTTGTGATCGTACTGTGCGGCAGCGTTTCGGGCTGGATTCGCGAGAACATCGTGGACAACGGAGCCTACATGGGCCGGCGTTCTTTGGACGTGGTGGTCCGTGAACTTCCCCTCCGCGATTGCGTCCGTTTTTGGGGAAACGCCGCCGGGAGGACGTCTCCGACCGAGATTTTCGACGTCCTTTCCGTGACGGGCGGAGTCCCGCGCTATCTGGAGGAAATCGACCCTTCGGTGCCCGCCGCGGAAAACATCCGCCGCCTCGCGTTTGTCCGCAATTCGGTCCTGCGCGCGGATTTCGACGAAATGTTCCGGGACGTGGTGACGCGCCGTCCCGCCTTCACCGGCTCGGTTCTCAGGACGATGGTGGATGGCCCCAAGGGGGCGGAAGAAGTCGCGGACGCACTGGGCGTCCCGCGGAGCGGCAACATCACGGCCGCCCTCGCGCAACTGGAAGAGGCAGGACTCGTGGCGAGGGAGGCCGCAAGAAACCCCGAAACCGGAAAACCCGCCAAAAGCCGCCGCTACCGCATCTGCGACAACTATTCGCGCTTCTACCTGAAATTCGTGGAACCCGCGAAAGACGCCATCGACGAAGGGGCGTTCGCGTTTTCCTCCTTGGAACAGTTCCCCGCTTGGGAAGCGGTCATGGGGTTGCAGTTCGAAAACCTGGTCGTCAACAACTGTCCCGCGCTGCTTCCGGCGTTGGGCATGGGACGGGTGCTGTTGCTTTCCGCCGCACCGTACCGCCGCGCGGCCGCCCCGAAATCCGGCCGCCCGGGCCTCCAAATCGACCTCCTGTTGCAAACCCGCCGCTCCGTTTGCATCGTGGAAATCAAGCGCCGCCGCCGCATCGGTCCCGAAATCGTCGACGAAGTGCGCGAAAAGTGCGGACGCTTCTCCCGACCTGCCGGGATTTCGCTCAAAACGGCCCTCGTCTACGATGGTGAACTGGCACCTTCGGTCGAAGCCGACGGCTATTTCGACGCCGTCCTCCCCGCCCGCCGCCTTCTGGGCCTTTGAACGGGCGCGTTTTCCCATGTCGGCGTCCGGCGTCGGACGGGCCCCGAAGACACTTTTGCCACTCCCTTCTTTTTTGTTCTTTTGTGCTTTTCCCCTCGCCTCTCCGCGGCTCCGCGCCTCCGCATGAGGCTTTTCTTTCCGTTTGTCAGATTTCCTCCGTCCCCCGCGTATCTCCTTATGAAGGCCGGGTGTCCGGTCTTCGTGAGTACTCAAAAACCAACCAGGAGAAATTCCATGATCAAGAAACTCGTCATCGCGCTGGCCCTCGCGGCCTCCGTCGTCGCCATCGCGGCCCCGACGTTCGCGGCCCTCCACTCCCACAAGGAAGACACGCAGGGGAATTACGTGTGCAACGCCTGCAACGGTACCGGTCGCTCCTATGGCTCGGGTGGCAAAGGGACTGGCAACTACAAGTGTTGGCAGTGCAAAGGCACCGGCTTCATTGGCGGTTATTGATTGGCATTCGCCAAGCGCCGGCGGGGCATCGGCCCCGCCGGCTTTTTCTGATCCTCCTCCCGCTCCTCGCCCTGTCCGTCCGGGCGTTGGCGGAGGGGATTGATTTGCCCGATCTCCCCGCGCCCGAGACTTGGCGCGAAGTCTTCGCCTACTGCCAGGAGATGTCGGCCGAGTTCGACGAAAACGGCGTCCCCGTCGCGGTGCGCCGTCCCGCCGAGCCGCCGACGCCCCTCCCGCCCGACGCTCCCCCGCCGCCCCCCTTCGACCCCGACGCCGACGCCGCCCGCCGTGCCTCCGGCGGCGACGAAACGCGCGCCGCGGCTTTCCTCGCGTGGCTGGAAGAGGAGTATTCCGTCCCCGGCGAAACGATCCTCGTCGCGGGCACCGACCCCGGCGGCGTCTTCGTCCTTTCCGAGCACGGCGCCGCCGCCCGCGCCCTCAAGCGCAGGGACATGGCGTCCGGCCGCGCCGAATTTCTCACGCCCCCCGACGCCCCCCGCGAGCTCATCGCCCCCGTCTTCCGCCCCGCCCCCGATGGATCATCCCGCCTTGCCGGACTCGTCTGGAACGGCCCCGAAGGCGCGCGAACCGAGTGGCTCGACCCGGCATTCTCCGCCGCCGAAGCGCGCCTCAGAGAGGCGTTTCCCGCCGCCCGCTTCGACTGGCTCCATCCCGACCCTTCCGGCACCCGCTGGATCGTCCGCGCGCGCCGCCCAGACCGACCGCCCGTCTGGCTCTGCGTCGCCCCCGGCACCCCCTCGTGGCAGGTTTTGGCGGAGTGTCCCGCGCCGGTCTCGCCGACCGTCCGCACCCTCTTCCGCTGGACCGCCTCCGACGGCGCGGCGCTCTGCGGCGTGTACACCCGTTCCGACGCCCCCGGCCCCTTCCCGCTCGTCGTCTTCCCCCACGGCGGCCCCGGCGCGCTCTCCGCCACCGACTTCGACGAGCGCGTCTGGGCCCTCGCCGACGCCGGGTTCGCCGTCTTCCAGCCCAACTACCGCGGTTCCTCCGGTCTCGGCAAGCCGTTCCGCCTCGACGGCTGGGGCCCCGCCGGCATCCGCCGCGCCCTCCTCGACATCCGCGAAGGCGCCGCCGCCCTCCTCGCCGACCCCGCCGCCAATCTCCTCCACACCCCGCCGGTGCTCCTGGGCGGCTCGTGGGGCGGCTATTTGGCCCTCGCCGAACTCGCGTTCTTCCCCGGCGACTGGTCCGGGGCCGTCTCGTTCTTCGGCGCCTTCGACCTCCCGGCGCTCCTCCGGGACGAACTCGCCCGCGTCGCCGCCGAACTCCCTCCGGCCGAGGCCGTCCGCGCCCGCCTCTCCCTCCTCCGGCAGTTCGGCGACCCCGACTCCCCCGCCGACATGGCCGCCCTCGCCGGCCTCAGCCCCGCCCTGCACCCCGACGCCATCCGCGCCCCCGTCCTCCTCTTCCACAACCGCGCCGACCGCGTCATCCCCTTCGACCAGTCCGTCCGCATGGCCGACGCCCTATCCGCCCTCCCCGCCCCCTCCCCCTTCCTCTTCGTCTCCGCCGACGGCATCCACGGCTGGCCCCCCGAACGGGAAGCCGCCCTCTACGCCTCCCTCGCCCCCCTCTTCCGCTCCTGGCTCGCCCCCTGACACCCCTCCCCGCCCCCTGCATTTTTCCCCGCATCGGGTGTGAGCAAAAAGTGTAAGGGTTTCAATGGAGGACGGGCAGAAAATGGCCTTGTTTGTTGAAAACAGTCGAAAATCGCATGTCTATGAAAATATAGACATATCATTTGGCCTTTCGCGGTCGAGGGAGACGCCTGGGG
>JAFTAH010000016.1 GCA_017458625.1 Kiritimatiellia bacterium
CACCATCATCATCACCATCACCACCACGATCGCCATCGCCATCGCCACCACCGCTCCTCCCTGCCCCTCTTCCTTTCGCCTTTCCGCGACATCACCCGCATCCTCGGCTCCTTCTTCCAGCGCCTACACTACCTCATCAAGTCCGCCTGGCTCTACCGCTAGCCGCTCCACCCCGCCACCCGCCATCTGCCACCCCGCTCTCTCCTGCCGCCATGTCACCGCTCTCCCCTGCCCAGGAAATCGCCCGCCGCCGCACCTTCGCCATCATCTCCCACCCCGACGCCGGCAAGACCACCCTCACCGAGAAGTTCCTCCTCTACGGCGGTGCCCTCCAGCTTGCCGGCTCCGTCACCGCCCGCAAGAACCAGCGCGCCACCACCTCCGACTGGATGGAGCTCGAGCGTCAGCGCGGCATCTCCGTCTCCTCCACCGTCCTCCAGTTCGACTACGACGGCTTCTCCGTCAACCTCCTCGACACCCCCGGCCACCGCGACTTCTCCGAGGACACCTACCGCGTCCTCATGGCCGTCGACGCCGTCGTCATGGTCATCGACGCCGCCAAGGGCATCGAGCCCCAGACCCGCAAGCTCTTCGAGATCTGCCGCCTCCGCTCGCTCCCCATCTTCACGTTCTTCAACAAGATGGACCGCCCCGCCCGCCCCCCCCTCGAGCTCCTCGACGAAGTCGAATCCGTCCTCCAGCTTCGCGTCTGCCCCGTCAACTGGCCCATGGGCAACGGCCCCACCTTCCGCGGCGTCTACGACCGCCCGCACCGCCTCGCCCACTTCTTCGAGCGCACCGCCGGCGGCGCCTACCGCGCCCCCGAGCAGCTCGCCGACCTCGCCTCCCCGCTCCTCCGCGAACGCCTCGAGCCCTCCGACCACGCCGCCCTCGTCGAGGAACTCGAAATGCTCGACGCCGCTGGCGAACCCTACGACCCGCCCGCCGTCGCCGCCGGCGACATGACCCCCTGCTTCTTCGGCTCCGCCATCCACAACTTCGGCGTCCAACTCCTCCTCGACGCCTTCCTCGCCGCCGCCCCCGCGCCCTCCCCACGCAAGACCGCCTCGGGAGCCCTCCTCCCCGTCGACGCCTCCGACTTCACCGCCTTCATCTTCAAGATCCAGTCCAACATGGATCCCCGCCACCGCGACCAGATCGCCTTCCTCCGCATTTGCTCCGGCCTCTTCCAGCGCGACATGAAGGCCATCCACGTCCAGAGCGGCCACGAAGTCCGCCTCTCCCACTCCCGCAAGTTCTTCGCCCGCGAGCGCGAAACCGTCGACCTCGCCTATCCCGGCGACATCGTCGGCATCGTCGGCCACCCCGAGTTCGGCATCGGCGACACCCTCTCCACCAGCCCCTCCCTCCGCTTCCCGCCCCTCCCCGCCTTTGCCGCCGAATGCTTCGCCTGGCTCCACCACACCTCCCCCGCCCAGTACAAGCGCTTCCGCGAAGGCCTCGACCAGCTCCTCCAGGAGGGGGCTGTCCAGTCCTATACTCTCCCCGGCGACACCCGCCGCGTCCCACTCCTCGGAGCCGTCGGCACCCTCCAGTTCGAGGTCCTCCAATACCGCCTCCAGTCCGAATACGGCGCCGAGTCCCGCCTCGAGCCCGCCCCCTGGAAGCTCATCCGCTGGCTCCCCCCCGACGTCCCCCCGCCCGACCCCGACACCCTCCCCTCCGGCGCCCGCCTCCTCCTCGACTCACGCTCCCGCCCCGCCCTCGCCTTCTCCGCCGACTGGGAACTGAACTACTTCCGCGAAAAGCACCCCTCCCTCCCCCTCCTCCTCTCCCCCGACCTCTCCTAATTTCCCGCCCTTCCCGCCCGTCGCAAGTCGGCCGTCGCAAGTCGGCCCGTCGCAAGTCGCCCGTCCCGCCGGACGCAAGCCGCAAGTCGCCCCCCTCGAGTTTCCGCCCCCAACCCGCGTGATTTTACGTCAAAACCAGCCTTTTTTTGCCTTTTTGGGCCTTCCGTCCCCTCTCTTGTCCCCCTTGCCCCTTGGTTTCCCCTGTCCCTTTGTCCCCCGCCCCTTTCTCGGGCGCCTGCTCATCCCCTCACCTCCCCGCCTCCCCCTCTCTCCGTTCGACAATTTCCAACGCCGCCGCCCGTTCCCGCGAGGGCGCCCCCAGCTCCAACGCCCCGGCCACCATCCGCCCCAGCACCGCCTCCACCTCCCGGTACACCCCCGCCGGTAGCCCCGCCCGCTCAGGCAGCCCCGCCTCCGCCAGCTCCGCCAACGCCGCCCGCCCCGCCCCCGAAAGCGCGGCCCAGCCACTCCCCGCCCCCTCTCCCGCACCCACCACCTCCCCCGCGCAATCCCGGCAATACAGCCCATGCCCGTCCGCCCCCGGCACCCCGTCCTCCCCCGCCGCCAGCGCCCGCCCGCACCGCGAACACCGCCCCATCTCCGGCATCGCCCCCAGCAGCGCCAGCCACCTCGCCTCGAACCGCAACAACGTCGCCGGCCCCGCGCTCCGATTCGCCACCTGGTCGAGTCCCTCCTCCAGCAGCGCGAAGAACCCCTCCCCCGCCGGACCGAACGGCATCGACCGGTCGGCCAGCCACGCCAGGTACGATGCCAGCGCGCACGCCCGCCAGTCCTCCCGCAGCCGCTGCCGCCACGCCAGCGGCGTCACCTCCTTCATGATGTGCACATTCCGCGTCTCCCGCGCATAGAACAGTAGCTCGCAGGTGTAGAACACGTCCGCCTGCCCCAGCAGCCGCGACGTCGCCCGCTGGTGCCCTTTCATCCGGGTTGCCAGCTTCCCATGCGCCCGCGTCAGCCACACCCCCACGCTCGACGTGTTCCCGACCGCATAGAACCGCAGCCCGATGCCCACATCCTTCAGCAGCATCTACCGAGGCCTCCGGATCCATTCCGCCGGCAGCCCTGCCGCCAGCGCCGCCGGCATCGCCACCTCCAGATACGCATAGCCCGCCCGGAACTTCTGCTCCAGCACATGCCCCCCCGCGAACACCCGCGCCAGCCCCTTCCCGTCTCCCGCCGGGATTCGCAGCGACACCCGCGCCATCCCGCCCCGCAGCGCATCCGCCACCTCGTCCAGCAGCCTGGGCACCCCCTCCCCCGTACGCGCCGAGATCCGCACCCACCGCGCGAACCGGTCCGCCAGCCGCGTCGCCTGGTTCCAGCCCCGCTCCACGTCCGTCTTGTTCAATACCGCCAACACCGGCTTCTCCGACGCCCCCAGATCCGCCAACACCTGCTCCACCGCGGCGATCTGCTCGTCCGCGAACGGATGCGAGCAATCGATCACGTGCAACAGCAGATCCGCCTCGCGCACCTCCTCCAGCGTAGCCTTGAACGCCTCCACCAGGTGGTGCGGCAGCTTCCGGATGAACCCCACCGTGTCGGTCAGCAGACACGGCTGATGGTTCGGTAGCTCGATGGCGCGCGTCGTCGGGTCGAGCGTCGCGAACAGCAGGTCGTCCGCCAGCACGTCCGCCGCGCCCAGCCGGTTCAGCAACGTCGACTTCCCGGCGTTCGTATACCCCACCAGCGCCACCTGCACCCAGCCATGCCGACGCCGCCCGTGCCGCAGCTCCGCCCGGTGCCGCCGCACATCCTCCAGCAACTCCCCGATCCGATGGATCCGCTGCCCGATGCGCCGCCGGTCCAGCTCGATCTGCTTCTCGCCGGGCCCTTTCAGGCCAATGCCGCCCTTCTGCCGCTCCAGGTGCGTCCACAGCCCCCGCAGCCGTGGCAGCGCATATTGCAGCTGCGCCAGCTCCACCTGCAGCCGCCCCTCCACCGTCCGCGCCCGCTGCGCAAAGATGTCCAGGATCAGCTGCGTCCGGTCCACCACCGGCACCCCGACCAGCCCCGCGAGGTTTACCCCCTGCGCTGGCGACAGGTCGTCGTCGAAAAGCACGATGTCCGCCCCGTTTTCCCGGCACTTTTCCGCAATCTCTTCCGCCTTCCCCTTCCCGATGTACGTCGCCGGCTGAATGGTCCGTAGCCGGCACACCGTCCGCCCCGCACACTCCGCCCCGGCCGTCTGCGCCAGCGCCTCCAGCTCCCGCAGCGACTCCTCCGCCAGCCCCGGCGCCATCTCCCCTGTCGCCGCCGACACCAGCCACGCCCGTTGCCGCTCCTGTTCCTCCGCTCCCGTTCGTCCATCCCTCTGCTGCCGCGTCCTACCCATCTCTATCCCTCCCGCTCAACGATCCTGCCAACATCCGCCATGCCATCTCACTTCCCGCCACCTCGGCCAAGTTTTCAAGTGTCGGCCCCATCTCCCGGCCTCGCCTCTCCGCCGCCCGCCCCGGCATACGTGACGACCACCTGCGGGAACGGAATGCTGAGCCCCGCCCCTTCCAGCGCCCCCTTCACGCCGCCGTTGAGCCGATAGTACACGTCCCAGTAGTCCCCGACCTTCGCCCACGCGAGCAACCGCAGATGCACCGAGCTGTCCTGCAGGGCCGTCACCACCACCTTGGGCGCAGGCTCGCGCAGCACCCCCGGATCGTCCCCCGCCAGCCGCTCCAGCGCCGCCACCCCCTTGGCCAGGTCGTCCCCATACGAAATGTCGCCCTCGACCGCCATGCGCCGGATGCCGTTCCGCGAGTAGTTCTTCACCGGCCCCTCGAACACCTTCACATTCGGAATGCTCACGAAAAGCCCGTCCTTCGTCGTCAGTTCCGTCGTGAAAAGCCCCATCCGCGACACCGTCCCCTCCGACCCGCCCGCGCAATCGATGTAGTCCCCCGGCTTGAACGGCCGCATCGCCAGCAGCGCCAGCCCCGCCGCGATGTTCGTCAGCGTGTCGCGCAACGCCAGTCCGATGGCCAGCCCCGCCGCCCCCAGAATCGTCAGAAACGACGTCGTGTTGACCCCGAAGATGTCCAGCACCATGATGATGGCGAACACCCATACCGCCCACCCCACCACCACCTCTGCGGAATCCGACGCCCCCTCCGCCGCCGGCCCCAACCGCCGCATGAGCCCTCGCACCGCCGCCTTCAACACCCGCGCCACCACCCACGCCACCGCCAGCACCAGCACCGACAGTAGCACCGCCTTCGCCCCCTGCGTCAGCAACGCCGCGTGACGGCTCCACAGCCCCTGGAAGAACGACGTCCCCGCCGCCACCTCCGTCCCCGCCGTCTCCGCCACGGGAGCCCCCACGGCCGCCGCCACCGCCTCCACCACGTTGCTCTGCCCCGGCACGATGGCCGACACCACCGCTTCCGCCGTCGCCTCCGCCGTGTCCGCGACCGTTTCGGCGACTTCCTGCACCACCTTCGTCTCCTCGGCCGCAGCCGCCGCCATCACCCAAAAGCCCATGCTTACACCCATTTTCCTTCCCGCCGGACGCTCATCACCCCGGCCCCCTCATCCTACCCCCTCCCCTCCCCGCGCGCACCGCCTTTTCCCCACGCGGCAAGATTCGCCTCCCCCTGGGGCCACAGGCGGCCCGCCTGCGTTTGCTGGGAGCGCAGGCGTCCCGCCTGCATTTGCTGTCGTAGCGTGCCCTCTCTGCCCGCCCCCTTTCTCGGTCCAGGCGGCTTCAGCCGCCCCCCCCTCGTTTTCCCCTTGATGCCCTCCCTCCTGAAGGCGGGTTGCACCCCGCCCCGGGGATGCAGGGGCGTTGTCCCCTGCCCCGTTGCCGCCTGCTAGTCCTGCGGCAGCAGCAGCACCTCCTGGAGGCTGGGCGGCACCCCGTTCGTGTCGGTGAACGTCAGGAGCAGTTGCCGGATGGTGGCCGCCGAGATCCCATCCCAGACCTGGAACGTTTCGCCATCCTCGCTGAGGGTGAGTGCCACGTCCTCGGACGTCGTGTCACCTTCCACCAGCTCCACGCCGCCGACCTCGCGCGGCGCCTCGAACGTCAGCGCCAGATTCCATTCGCCGCCATCCCCTTCGCCCTGCCAGGCGGTCTCCTCGTCGCCATCGACCGCCGCCCAGCCGACGTCTAGGTCGCCCGTCCCGTCCACCACCGGTCCATTGAACGCCACCACGCCCGCCTCCGGCTCCAGCCCGGCCAGCACCCACTGCGCATGGAACGTGCAGGCCGTCCCGCTCCCGTTCCAGTCCCGTGCGCTGTCCATCGTGGCGGTGTAGTACTGCGTCCCCCTCGCCTTCTGGTCGAAGATGCCGAGGAACTCGTACCCTGAGCGCACTGGCGCGACTGCCGCCGGCATCGCCCGCCCCGCCACCGCCGTCACCTGGACGGTCCCGTTCGATCCGCCGTTCGCGTCCAGCGTGATGACCGTCTGCCGTGCCCACTGCGCATGGAACGTGTAGCTGTTGCCGCTTCCGTTCCAGTTCCGCGCGCTGCCCATCGTGGCGGTGTAGTACTGCGTCCCGCCCGTGGCTGCCGTGAAGTATCCCAGGAACGCATATCCAGCCCGTTCCGGCGCGGTCGCCGCCGGCATGGGCTTGCCGACCGTTGCCGTCACCTTGGCGGTTCCGTTGGAGCCGCCCGCCGCGTTCAGCGTGAGGGTCGCCACCTTCTCCCACTGCGCGTGGAACGTGTATTTCTTCCCGGTGCCGTTCCAGTTCCGTGCGCTCGCCATCTTGGCCGTGTAGTACTGCGTGCCCCCCGTCGCCGACGTGAAGTACCCCAGGAACCGGTACCCCTTCCGCGTCGGCGCCTGCGCCGCCGGCATTGCCCGCCCATACGTCGCCGTCACCGATGCCGTCCCGCCCGTCCCTCCGGCCGGATCGAGCGTGATGACCGCCTGCTTCAGCTTCCACCGCGCATGGAACATGTACGCCGCCCCCGTCGCCGTCCACTTCCGCGCCCCCGTCCCGTTCCCGTTCCAGTACTTCGTCCCGCCGCTGGTCTTCGTGTACACCCCCACCAGGTCGTACCCCTTCCGCGTCGACAAGCTCAGCTTCGGCAGCGCGCTCCCATACGTGGCCGTCACCGTGGTCTTCGCCGGCAGTCCCCCGTGCCAGTCGATCGTCACCTTGCTCGTCCGCCGCTTCCAATGCGCATACAGCGTCTGGCTCCGCTTCTTCCCCGACCACTTCCGGGCGCTCGCCATCTTGGCCGTGTAGAACTGCGTTCCCCCCGACTTCTTCGTGTAGTACCCCTGGAACACGAAGCCCGTCCGCGTCGGTGCCTTCGCCGCCGGCATCGGCGCCCCGTACGTCGCCGTCACCGACCGCGTCCCCACCCGTCCCCCGTTCGCGTCGAACCGCACCACGGTCGTCGTCGACTTCTTCCACCGCGCGTAGAACGTGTACGCCGCCTTGGTCCCCGTCCAGTTCCGCAGTGGCTTCATGTCCCCGTTCCAGAACGCCGTGCCCCCCTTCTTCGCGCTATAGATCCCCAGCAGGATGTACCCCGTCCGTGTCGGCGCCTTAGCCACCGCCGGCACCTTCTCCCCGTAGTACGCCTTCACCTTCTTCGTCCCCGCCTTCCCCCCGTTCGGGTTGATCGTGATGACGCTCGGATTCCCCCGCCAGTGCGCATACAGCGTCCGCGCCTCCTCCGCCGTCACCGCGTCCGCCGCCGTCACCTGCGTCCCGCCGACCGCCGCCGTCCACCATCCCGCGAAGGCATACCCCGCCCTCGACGCCTTCGGCAGCGGACTATACTTCCCGTCCGCCGCGTACTCCTGTTCCTGCGTCTCCGGCGTCCCCCCGTTTCCGTCGAACGTCACCGTCTGGACGTTCAGCACCGTCCGGTACGTCGCCCGGTATGTCGCATCCGCCGTCACCGCCGCCAGCTCCGGCTCCCATCCCGCGAACTCGTACCGGTACGCCCCGCGCGCCGACTTCGTCGGCTCCGCCGGCTGCACGATCTCCTCCGCCGGCGTCCCCGCCGCATACGGCGTCGCCTTCTTCAGGACACGCCCGTTCTCGTTTACGAACTTCACCTTGTACAACGCCGATGCCACCTTGTTCCACCACGACGGATCCGTCACGATCGGCTCGTTGTAGTCGAACGTGATCGTCGCCGACGACGCCACCACGCTCCCCACCGCCGCGTCCTCCCTCACGTTCACCTTGTACGTCAGCGCCCCTTCCCCGCAATGCGTCTTCGGGTCGTTCGGCGGCAGCATCCCCGCGTACGGGTCGTCGGGCCACTCGTTGAAACTTCCCTCGGGGTCCACCACCCGCAGGTACCACTCCACCTTCCCCGTCGCCGGGTCGCACGACACCTGGCTCCGCACCCGGTACGGCCCCTCCGCCATCGCCACCTCGCTCGTCCAGTTCGCCTTCCCCTCCAGCCCCTCGTCCCACGTCTCCCCCACCGCCACCCACCCCGCCCGGAACGTGCTCCAGTCCACCCCGGGGTCCAGCTGCATCTCCACCCACACCTCCTGCGCCGACGCCTCCGCATCCTCCTTGTTCTCGAAGTAGATCGTGTACTCCAGCTCCTGCCCCCGCGCCACCAGCCGCTCCGTCTCCGGATCCCCCGCCCCCAACATCCCCACGATCTCGTTCGGATCGTTCGATTTCTTCGACTCGTCGTCTTCCTCGTCCTCCGGCATGCACTCCTCGCACCCCTCGCACTCGCAATCCTCCTCGCATTCGCACTCCGCCTTCTGGCACCCCGTGCAAGGCTGCTTGTCGTCGTCCGGATTCGTCGGATCCGTCCCCCACAGCAGCTCGTCGCCGTCCGCCACCCCGCCCCCGTCCGTGTCGTCCTTCAGCGGATGCGTCGCGTTCCCCGCCGCATGGTTCGGACCGCTCCCCCGACGCGCCGCCCGGCGCGACTGCGTCGACGCCTCTTCGTCCGGCGACTCGCCTTGGTATTCCTGCCAGTTGCTCAGCCCGTCCCCGTCGGGGTTGTCGTCCGCGCCCGCATTGACCGGATGCAATCCCATCTTCAGCTTCCAGTCGTCGTCGATGAGCCCCTCCCCGCTCGAATCCCAGTCCACCGGATTCAACCCTCCCAGCACCTTCAGTCCCAGCGGCACCTCGTCCCCGTTGTACCCGCCCCACACGTCCGTCCCCATGCTGATTCCGCTTGCACCCGCCGCATCCGCCGCAGCCACCAGCGCCGCCTTGGCCGCCACCGGGAATCCCTCGCCCTGCAAATCCCAGTCCTGCACCTGCGTGATGAAATACTGCGGGGCAACGCTCAACGCCTTCCGCTCCACCTTGATTTCCGTCAAGTAGTACCCCGCCTTGCTGTAGGTGTGGTCCAGCGTGTTCGCCCCTTCGTACAACGACTGCGAGCCGCCGTCCCCAAAGGTCGCCACCGCGTTGCTGATTTCGTTCGGCATCTGCGTCACGCCACCGGCCCCGCCCGAAGACCGCTTGGCCGCCCTCGGCCGGGCGGACGACCCGATGTCGAAGGAGCCGAGGTCGGACTTCGTCTCTTCGACGGTCTGCCCGGCCTGTTGGATGGCGCTCTTCGTCTCTTTCTCGACGTACTGTTTGCTCTCGTACAATCCCATCGCCCGGTTGGCCGCCTCCTTGGCCACGTCCCCGTTCAACACCTGTTGCTGGATGGCCGCCCCATCGGACGCCAGCCGCTGCCGCAACGCGCTCAAATCACCGCTTGACGGCAACCCGTTGACCACCCGCTGGAACACGTCCGAGTCGTAAATCATGTCCGTGGTCATCCCGACGAAATCGCCCAGGTTCACCTGGTCCGCGATTTCCTGTTTCACGGCCCCTTCCAACCCTGCGGCGAAGTTCCCGCCCTTCAACGCCGGACCGAGTTTTTGGATGCTTTCGTTCAGCAGCTGCTGGTCGTATGCCAAGTCTGCCACCAAGTCGTTCCCCGCCCGCGTCGCGTTCCCCGCAAATTGCTGGAACGGTGCCGTCCACTCGGCCGTTTTCGCGCCCACGAACGCAAGCGCGGCGTTTTTCAGCCCGTCGAGCGGCACGTTGATCCCTCCCGAGAATTTCGGCGTCCCCGTCGCGCGGAAATCGGCCCCGGACGAACCGACGCTCCCTCTCGCATTGCCTTCGAAGCCGACTTGGCCGGAAAGCCCGATGGGGCCGTATGGCGTCTTGCCTGTGACACCAAGCTTGAAGCCGCACTCCATTGAGGCGTTCCCCGTCATCTCCATCCGGTTGAGGCTCGGGTCGCTCTTGAAATCGGTGCTCCCCCGCGTCCCGCGTTCGTCGCTTTCAATCCGCTGGTGGAACGTCATCGCATGGCCGTGTTCGCCGCTGACCCCGACCATCGCATTGGCGTTCAAGAACACGTCGCCCGATATGGTGAGGGGGAATCCGCCGATGTTGAACGTGTCGTGGATGAGTTGGCGCTCGTAGCCCAATCCGGCGCTCGCCTGGCCGCTGCCTCTGACCCTCCCCGTCTGGGTCATGGTGATGTCCACGCCCGAACGCGTCTTGACGACATCACCGTCCACCTGGACTTCCGCGAAGGCATTTCCGCTGTAGCTTGCCTGAAAACTTCCGTGGTTGTCGCCCGACCCCCAAGTCTTGTTGAAGGAATTCCCGAAACTGCCCGATTGGAGTCCGGACCGCCTTCCGTCACGCCTTCCTGTCGTCCCAGCCCCGCCACCGGCCTCCACCGTGCTTGTGCTCCAATCCAGCGTCTTGTAGATTGCCGTCAGCCCCGCCGCGTCCGCCGTCTTCACCGTCCAAACATCCCCGTCCGGCCCCTCCACCTCCGTCGCCACCTTCATCCGGTACTGTTCTTCGCCATCCACGGCAAAGATGAACTTCGTCGTCCCCGCCGCCAGCGCAATCTCCGGCGTCTCACCCACCTGCCGCACCTGCAGCGTCCCCGTCTCTCCGTCCCACGCGACGAATTCCCAATCCCCGCTCTTCGCCGCGTCCCCTTCCAGCAGCACGATCACGTCATCCTGGTACACCGTCGCCAGCCGCTCGCGCACCGCCACCCCGTCCGCCAGCGTCGCCGCCTCGCTCGTCCCGTCCTCCCGCGTCAGCGTCACGCTCGGCGAATACGTCCCCGCCGCCGTGAACTCCCACACCGGCGCCTCGTCTTCGCTGTCAACCTCCCCGTCCCCGTCGAAGTCCCACGCCCACGCGACCGCCCCGACCGCCTCCCCGGCCTCCGTCAAATCGAACTGCACCGCCAGTGGTGCCGGTCCCCGTTCCGGGAACGCCCGCAGCAGCGGCGACTTCGCCACCGCCACGTCTCCCGCCACAATCCCCTCGCCCGCCGCCTCCGGCGTAATCTCTTCAATCCCCTGCCCGACCTTCCACTCGGGGCTCATGCTCGCCACCCGCAACGCCCCTTCCGGCACCGCCGCGAACGCAAACGCCCCGTCCTCGCCGCTGGTGACGCTCTGCTGCACCACTCCCTCCGCGTCGCACACCGCGATTTCCACGCCCTCGACGCCCTCTTCGTCTTCGTCCACCACGCGCCCCTCCCAACGCACGCCCGCCGTCATTTCCAGCGTGATTTCCTTCGCCCCCTCGCCCGCGATTTCCACCTCCGAAACCGCCCCGACGTACCCCTCCGTCCCGCCGCTCCGCACGGTCCATGTCCCGTCCGCCAGCCACCCCAGGTCGAACGCCCCTCCTTCGCCGCTTGTGCATTCCGCCCAAGCGCCGCCTTCCGACGTCGCCTGGATTCCCGTGTCTTCCACCCCTTCGCCGCCCGCCGTCAGCGTCCCCGTCACCCGCGTCAGCTTCCGCGCAGTCGCCTCCACCCCCTCCACGCCCCCCGTCACCTCAATCGTCGCCCCGCTCTCGACGGCCCACCCCTCCGCCGCCAGTGTGTACGTCCCCAGCGGCCAGATTTCATCTAGAACGAACGTCCCGTTTTCATCCGTCTCCGCTTCCGCGAACACCGCCCCCACCGCTTCCAGCCGCACCGCCGCCCCCGCCACCGGTTCGCCCGTCGCCGCGTCCTTCAGCACCCCCGACACCCCCCCCTTCGCCGGAACGATGGTCTCAACCTTGTTCGCCGCCACGTAATCGGCCACCTGTTGCGCCCCCGTCGCTTCCCATTCCGCTTCCTTTTCCGCTGCGGCCTCTTCCGCCGCCAGCTGCCGTTCCTCTTCCGCCGCCATCCGCTCCAGCCAGCCGGCCGTGTCCGCGTGGCCGCCCTTGATCCAGCGTACTTCCATCTTGTACCCGTTCATCACCGTGAACCAGAAGTCGACCTTCCCCTCCTCTCCGGCCTTCAGCACGCTCCACGGGCTCCCCGGACCGTGCCCCGTCAGCAGGCTCCCCTTCATCCCGAACGGTCCGTTCGGGCTCGCGCTCGTCTTCGTCTGTCCCAGCTTGTCGTGAATCTTGAAAATCGGTGCTTCCATGTCGGCGTTGCCGATGTTCCGGAAGCATACCTGCCCCTTGTACGTCCGTCCGTCGCGCACCGACCCCGGCATCGACAGGTAGAACTCCAGCTCGCCGCTCGCCGCCGGCAACACCAGTACGCGAAGAGTCTCCGGGGACATCGCCGTTCGCCCTGCCCCGTCCGTCGCCTTGACCGTATACTCGCCCGCTTCCGCCCCGCTCAAGTCGAACACCGCCGACACCTTCCCCGACGACGCCACCAGCCCCGCCCCCACCGCGGCCACCGTCTCTCCCTGCCACAGCTCCAGCTTCGTCGCGCCTTTCAGTCCCACCCCCACCACTGACACGCCCACCATCGGTCCCGCCGTCACTTCGCTCCGTTCCAGCCCCGTTGCCACCATCTCCGCCCCGCCCGCTTCGCGCTCGAGCGACACCTCCACCGCCGCATTCCCCCCGTTCTTCAGCAGCAGATACGTCGCCTCCGCGTCATACACCCCGCCCACCGACACCACCGCCCCGCCCGGCGCCGCCGGCGCGCACGTCCAATGGCGCCCCTCCGTCGGCACCGCCCCGTTCGCCCCCCACGCGACCACCGGCCCCGTCCCTTCCGTCACGTCCACCCACAGCGCATCCCCTTCTTCCAGCTCGCCCGTCACCCGCACCAGCTTCGTCGCCCCGGCTCCCAGCGACACCGCCCCGCCGGCCGCGTCCACCGCAGGATTCGCCACCGTCACCGTGTTCGTCGAAACATGCGTGTTGTTCCCCGTGTTCGCCCCCTCCAGCACCCCGCGGTCCACGTTCGCCTCCACCCCCAGCGCCCATTCCCCGTCCATCAGCATCGGAATCGTGAACGTCCCGAAATACAGCTTGCTCGTCCCTGGCTCAATGCGACCGCTTTCCATCTGCTCGCCCAGCACCACGCGACGCCCGGCTCCATCCGTCAGCGTCACCCGGTCTGTCCAAACTCCACCGAACGCCCCTGACCCGATACTCTCCAACCGCCACACCAACGTCACCGCGGCACCGGGAGCCAGCGGCCCATCGCCGCCCGCATACACCCGCATCTC
>JAFTAH010000105.1 GCA_017458625.1 Kiritimatiellia bacterium
GCACGCCGAAGGGCTGGACATCCTGCGCAAAATCAACCCGGCAAGACGCGCATTGGGCCTTCCGCCGCACCCCTTGGTTCCCCCTTGCGCCACCGAAGGGGACCAGAACGGTAAAGTTATTTGCAATTCAGTAGACTAGAAATCTAGCCCTCCCGCCATCTCCCCCCGCTCTTTTCTCATCCGCTCAATCCCAGGGCAGCCGCACCCCGCCCGCAGCCGCGCCTGCAGGAACCACGTTGACGGGGAGGACTTCCATGTAGAGCGGCCGGCAGACCGCCCCGCGGCCGATGTCCTCGGGCTCGACGTGCCCCTCCTCCACCCGGGCATACGAGACCTTCGCCTCGACGCGCGTCACCCGCACCTTGGCCACCAGCGTCTCCATGGCTCCGAGCTGTTCGCCCGTATATGGATCCACCATCATCTCGCCCTGGCGATACACCCCATATACCGTCCCCGTCTCGATGCCCACGCCCCCCTGCCCCAGCACCACCTCGTCCCCGTTCACCCCCACGATGCTCAGCGGATAAATGTTCGCCAGAATCTCCGCGGCCACGCTCTTCGTCACGGCCTCCAGCAGCTCCTCGTACACCACGCGGGCATCTCCCCCGAAATACGCCATGTCTGCCGGCCCCCATTTCACGCGCCGGCTCCCCTTCCACTTCACCTGCCGCGTCGCCAGCAGCGTCACCTCGTAGTTCAGCGAGCATCCCGCCCCGACCAGTCGCGGAAACCACCGCCCTCCCGCGCTCCCCCCGTCGTCCACCACCTCCAGCACCGACAGATCCCCCGTCACCAGATAGTCCGCCCCGAGCGCGGCGCCCCACTTCGCCTGCTCCTCCGGCCGCATTTCCGTCCCGCCCAGCAGCGCCAGCTCCTCCTGCAAGGCCTCGTCATGCCCGCGCGAAAGCACCGCGAAGCGCCGGCTCTGCGTCAGGTGCTCCTCCAGCTTCGCCTTCAGGTCCGCCGCCACGACCTCCCCGCCCATCTGTTCCAGGCCGACCTGGTACTCCGATTGCAGCCGCCGGAACGGGTACACCGCCACTTTCCGGCGAGAATCCGGGTCAAACCCCGGATCCTTGTACTCGCCCAGCCGCACCTCGACCTCCGCCGTCCACTCTCCTTCCAGCCGTTCCTCCGCCGACAGCACCCGGTAGCCACGAACAAACCCCTTCGTGGCCGCCGACACGCGCCGCGAGCTCTCCTGCTCCAGGTTCGTCTGATCCACGTCCCGCACCCCGTCCGACCTGCGCACCGTGGTCCGGATGGCCCGCTCGCACTCCTGCTGGGCCTCCAGACTGACCCCCTTCACCTGCTTCAGGGCCTCCACCAGGGCAGACTCCACCGCCGCCTCGCGGGTGGCCCCCGTCCCCTGGGCCTCCACCACCCGCTCCACGGTTTCGGCCCACCCCACCGCCCCCCACAGCACCCCCGCCACCGCCAGAATCCAGATCGCCAGACGTTGCCTCATCCTGGGCCTCCTCGCTTAGAAATCATCTATTGTGTTGATGCGGATGCCTTCCCCGTAATGGCTTCCAGTCGGCCTGGCCGGCGTCCCCGCCGCCGGAGCCTCCTCCAGCTGCCGTTCCAGGGGGCGGTTGAACTGCTCCACCGCCTGCAGCGTGCTATACTTCCACGCCACCACCTCGCCCACGAACCGCTGCCCCCAAGGCGCCGTCCACCGCCACTGCCGCACCGGGGACGTTCCCTTCAGCTCCATCTGCGCCCGCGCCTTGCTGGCCCGGCGGCTCACCTTCACCGCCTCCTTCACCGTCCGCTCCACGCTCATCGAGTCCGGCTTCATTTCGCGTTCGACGAACCGCTCGATCTCCTGCCCCGAGACCTTTTCGCTCTCCGCGCTCATGTACCCGTTCACCACTTCGGCGATCTGCGCCTCCGCGTTCGCCCGGGCCGTCGTCTTGGCGTCCTCCTTCAGCTCGTCGTTCAGGAAGTCGTCGCCCATGTCCGGCATATACGAAGCCACGCCGAACGACAGCACCGTCGGGGCCCCGTTCTCGTCATACACCAGCCGCGCCCCCAGCGTCGAGATCCAGTCGTTCTCGTCCTTCGGCAGGCATTCTGTCACCGACCGCCCCTTGCCCGTGATGAGGCTCTTCCGCTGGAGATGGATGTCCCGAGCCACCTGCCGCGTCTTCGGCGAGGCCACCGCGACCACCCCCACCTTGACCGTCCCCTTCCCGTCCCGCTTCACCGTCGTCTGCACCGTGAACAGCCCGGCGATCTCCCCGCTCGCTTTCTTCATCACGCTCTTCGTGAACTTGTCCATCATCAGCGTCTTCTTCTTCACTTCCGTCATGCTCGCCAGTTCCGACGGATCCACGCCCAGGGCAATCAGTTCCTGGTCGAGCTTCTTCCCGGCCACGTCGAGGCTCTTCTCGAACAGCTTGAGAATCTTCTCGTCCAGCCGGGCCGCCTGCGTCAGTTCCAGAGGAATCTCCCTCGCTCCGGTCGAGCCATCGTGGTAGAACTCGCGCGCCTTGTCCACCACCAGCCGCCCGAACCGCAGCATCACGTACTGCTCCTGCACGTCCGCCATCGCCTCGTCGTAGGCCGCCACGAGGAAGTCGCCGAACTGCGGGTCCGTGTCCGGCACCGCCACCGTCTTCGCCGCGAACAACAGGATCTTGCCATCGTTCTCCCCAAACGACTTCGCCCCGAACGTCTGCCGCACCGCCTCTGCCCAGTCATCCACCGCGTCCGACGCGTCCTTCACCACGTTCGGGTCCGACATCCGGTTCTGATCTGCCAGATCCGCTTCCGTCAACGCCGAAGCCGCTTCTTCCTGGCTCCACGCGGCCCCTGCCCACGCCACCAGCGACGCCAGCAACACACCCATCATGCTCGTCTTTTTCATGGTCTCGATTCTTCTCGGAGGATTTTCAAATGGTCATGTTTTCTAGTACAGGCTCGCCTTCCGGCTGCCCACCTTCGTGATCGGCTCCGCACCGCTCGCGAACACCTCATACCCCGTCCGCAGGTCCGTCAGCGTCAGCTGCAGATAGTGCTCGTTCCGCCGCTCGCCGTTCCCCAGCGTGATCGCGCTGTCGAAGATCTTGCCCGTCAGCTCGAAGTCCGCGTCCGGCGTCCCGTCCGCATGCTTCCGCGCCGAAATCACCACCTTCCCCGCGTCCATCAGCGCCTCCTTGATGGCCTGCGTGTACATGCTCGGGTCCATCTGCTGATACGTATTGCACGAGATGTAGCCGATTGCCATCACGTACCGCCCGCCACCCGGATGATCCAGCACCCCCTGCGCGCTGATCTTCGCCAGCACCTTGCCCGCCGCCTCGCGGATATCCCGGTAGTCCAGTGCCATCCCCATCGCCGTGTCGTCGTTCCGCATGTCCACCTTCCTCACCGGTGCCGCGCAGCCCGCCCCCAACGTCGCCAAGACCGCCGCCAGCACCATCGTCATCATTGCCTGCTTCATCGTGTTCCTCATTTCGCTTTGATTTCCATGTCAAAATCCTCCGCATCCCGGTGCGGCGCCGTCTCTGTGATCACGTACGTCTCCCGCGGCCGCAGCGTCACTTCCGGCCAATACTCCAGCGCATCCGGGTACGCCACGCCGTCCCGATACCACACCGTGTGGTACGTGAGGCTCGTCAGCCCATTCCGCAGATTCCTCACCGTGACCTGCGCCACCGGCGCCCCCGACCGCTGCGCCAGCTGCCCCACCTCCAGCACCTCGACCTTCCCCAGCAGCGACCGTCCAAAGTGCAGCCGGGCGTCCACCACCCCCGGACTCGCGCACCCCGTCAGCCCCCAGACCAGTCCGACCCCGCACACCAGCCACGCCAACGTCCTTGCCATCTGTCTCTTCATGCCTCTCCTCGTCCATGTTCCTGCGGCTATTCGCCCACCACTTCGACCTTTCCGTCCAACACCATCACGCACGTCGGCCGGCCGGCCGCCGCACTACGTCCCCATACTACCACCGGTCCGCTGTCCCGTTCAACCCGAAATCGCCACAGCACCTCGCCCTCGTCCGTCCGCAGCTCCACCTTCCCGTCCTGCGGGATTTCCATCCGTGCCACCAGCACCTCGTGCGGCAGACTGTTCCAGCACCGCGTATCCGCGTGCGTGATGGCCACGCTCACCGCTCCCATCAGCAACCCCGTCAGCATCACCATCCCGTCCGGATCCTGCCCCCGCTCCCGCATCTCCCGCCGCACCGCCTCCTGCGCCGCGTACTGCGCCAGGATCTTCGCCGTCGCCGAGACCGCCTGCCGCGTCCAGATGCCGCGCAGCTCCGTCCGGTACTCGGTCGCCGCCAGCGTCTCCACCGAGCACACCCGCTCCGCCCGTCCCTCCTTCACCCCGGCCCCCGTCAGCGTGAACCCGCCATAGCCGTCCCCGCCGGGCACCCGCGTCAGCTCCGGCCAGGCCAGCGTCGCCGTGAACAACTTCCCGCCCAGCATCAGCGGCAACGTCTTCCGCTGCTCCTGCCGCACCGGACACAGCCCGTTCTCCACCAGCACCCACATCCGGTTCTTCAAGATGTCCCCCTTCACCTTCCGCTGCGCCAGCCCATTGACCAGCGCCTTGTCCCACAGGATTCCCTTGTCCCCGCCCGTTCCATAGGCTCGGGCGAAGCTCTGGTCCGCCAGGGCCAGCTCCGACAGATCCCCGCGCGCCCGCACCAGCCGGAACAGGCCGCTCACGTAATACGCATACGGATTGTCATAGTTCGCATACTTCCCAAACCGCGCCGCGCTATCCATCAGGGCCGCTTCCGCCTTCCGCATTTCCGGCGACCCCATCGCCGCCCCCACGTTCTCCCCGCTCCGGCGCTCCTCCTGCGCCGCCTCCGCCTCTGCGGCCGCGATCTGCTTGGCAAAATGCACCTTCGCCGCCTCCTGGCGCTCGGACAGCTGCATCAGGCAGGTCTTCACCTCATGGTCCCCCGCCCCGGACGCCCACGCCGCAAGCGCCTTGTACGTCCCCGCCATCGTCCCCTCGAAGAACCGCCCCCGGTAGACCCCCGACGCATCTCCCGCCAGCGTCCGGCCCACCTGCGACGCCGACGCCCCCAGCGCGCCCTCCTGCTTCAGCACATCCTCGTACACCCGGTCCGCCGCCGTGAAACACTCCCGCGCAGCCTGGACCTCCCCCAGCATCTGGTCCGCGCTCCCCTCCAGCATGTACTCCAGCAGCTTCCCCTTCTGTGCCTCCCCCTTCTCCTCCACCGCCACCAGCTCCTTGGCCGCCGCGTAGTCCCCGGCAACGAACCGCTGATGATAGGCCTCGTACGTCCCCGACGTCGCACAGCCCGCCCCCGCCAACACCAGCCAGACCAGTACCAATCCCCTTCCCTGACGCCACCCCTTCGACCAAACTCCTTGCCCATCTTGGCTCATGACCCTTTGAGTTTAGCCACATCCCCCTCCGCCCGTCAACACTCCATCCGGCACCCGCTCGCTCCCCGGGCGCACCTGCGTTATTTGCACCCCCCGTTCGAGAGCAATTCCGGAATAGATGCAAACGCCCGGCAGGGGCCGACCGCCGGGAACGCCTTCCTGGCGAGGAGCCGGAAACGGAAGGGTCGACGGAACAAAAGCGACTCCACGCAACCTAGTGTCCTGGATGATAAAAACCTGTTCAAACGACGGCATGGTGTTTCCCGACGAGGCGCCGGATTGAAGGCGCAGTTTCCTGCGTCGAAATCCGGCAACGACGTGGGGGAACATCAGGGCAAGTTTGGACAAGGAATTTTGAATTCAGGACACTAGGTGTTTCCTCTTTTGCAAACAACTCAGATGCGCACCCGCTTCCCCTGCATCCTCATCTTCCTTCGGCATCATTTTTGCTTGACGCAACGCGCCCCCAGTTCCCCCCCAGCTCATTTCGCCCCCCGCCTCGCCCCGCCCCCCCCCCTTGTTGTGAGTTTACGTGAAAACTGCTGGCCTTTCCGCAATTCCCCTTGACTCCCCGCCCCAGATATGTAATCATTTGTTCATATTTCACGAAAGGACATCCCCCATGCCCCAGATCCGCGCCCCCTACCGCCATACCCCCGAATACTACCGCCGCCGCCGCGCCCAAGCCCGCGCCGAGGCCGAATACGTCTGCAAGACCTTCCACTTCGGCCTCGGCGGCGACCTGGCGA
>JAFTAH010000106.1 GCA_017458625.1 Kiritimatiellia bacterium
AATGGGGGGGCAGGCAGGCGCGCGGCGGCCTCGTGCCACGAGAAGGGAAATGGGCAAAAAGGCCAATGTTTGACGTAAACTCACGCGGGTTCGGGGCGCTGGGACGGGGGGGAGGAGAGGGGAGGAGAGAGGGAGGGGAAGGGGGGGGCAGAAGGGCGGGGGGGCGCTCCACGTTCCCACGAGTGGCGAGGGGTGGTTTCGCGGTTGCGTTTGAGGGGGGGGAGGGGGTAGGATGACGGGCGCATGAAGAAGTTGTGTCCAAGGTGGTTGAGCGGCGCGGCGGCGATGGCCGTCGCGGCGGTGGTGGCGTCGGCGGGGTTGTGCGGGTGTGGGGAGCCGACGGCAGAAGAGCTGGTGAAGCAAGGGGTCGAGGACTTGCGGCGGGGGGCGGTGTCGACGGGGGTGGAGTCGCTGGAAAAGGCGGTGTCGCTGGGCGGTCCCGCGGTGGAGGGGACGCAGGGGGCGGAGGTGTGGAACTGGATTGGACTGGCGCGCTGGGCGCTGGGGGACCGGGAGGGGGCGAAGGCGGCCTTCCAGACGTCGATCGAGGCGGTGCCGGGCGGCTTTGCGGCAAACTACAACCTGGGGATGCTGTGGCTGGAGGAGGGGCGGATGGAGGAGGGGATTCCGCTGCTGAAGACGGCGAAGGACCTGGATCCGTCGGATGTGCTGTCGCTGCTGGCGATCGGGGACTACACGACGCGGCAGGGGCGGCTGGACCTGGCCAAGCGGATGTACGAGGCGGCCAAGAAGCGCGATGCGCGGAATCCGGCGGTGCTGACGGGGCTGGGGCGGGTGGCGTTGCTGGGGGGCGAGAAGGCGCAGGCGGAGACGTACTTCATGGAGGCGCTGGAGATGGACAAGGGGTATGGGCCGGCGCTGTACGACCTGGGGGTGCTGCACTCGCTGGAGGAGGGGAGCGGGGAGGAGGCCGCGGAGTATTTCCGGCGGTATCTGGAGGCGGAGCCGGGCGGCGTGCGGGCGGAGGTGGCGGCGGAACGGCTGGGGGGGAAGGTGGTGGAGCAGGTGTCGTTCAGGACGGCAGGGGGCGGCGAAGGGGGCGGCGGCGTGAACGTGTCGGGGGCGGCAGGCGGGGCGCGGAAGGAGAGCATGGTCGACCTTTGGAAGCGCGCGAAGGAGCGCAAGGCGGAGGGGGATACGGCCGGGGCGGCGGAGCTGGCGGCGCGGGCGGTGGAGCTGGCGGGGGAGGACGCGGGGAGCGAGGTGTCGATGGAGGTGGTGCGGCGGGCGCTGGCGGAGTATCCGGCGGCGGCCGGGGTGCAGGTGGCGGCGGGGATGTTCTGGGAGAAGAAGGGGAATCTGGCGGGAGCGCAGGAGGCGTATCGGAAGGCGCAGAAGCTGGAACCGCAGAACTCGACGGCACTGGAGTCGCTGGCCCGGGTGGCGACGGCGCGCGAGGAGTATGATACGGCGGTGATGGCGTTGCGGCAGCTGTTGGCGGCGGAGCCGAAGAACGCGAATGCGCTGTGGGCGCTGGCGGACTTGTACGGGGACAAGCTGGGGATGACGGGGAAGGGGATGGCGACGTACCGGGAGTTCGAACGGGAGTGCTCGACCGATCCGCGGGCCCAGGAGGTGGAGGAGAAAATCCGGTCACTGGAGGCGGCGGAGGCGGAACTGCCGCCGCTGGAGGCCGAGTAGCGCCAGGTGTGGCTCCCGGGGGCATGATTGAGCCGGGCCGGGACTTGAAAGCGGAGAACCAGAAAGGAGTTGGGCATGAGTCGGAGCAAGTGGGCGATTTTCAAGTGCTGCATGGGAATGGCGGCGATAGTGGCCTGCCTGGCTGCCGCCGCATGGGCGGAGCCGGCGCCGGACGAGATCGAGCGCATCATGGCCCAGCTGGACTGGCAGGAAGGCCCCAGCCAGCAGAACCTGGGGCAGACGGCGAGGATCATGGTGCCGGAAGGGTGTCTTTTCCTGAATGGGGATGACACGCGCACATTCATGACCATCGGGAAAAACCTGACCAATGGTTCGGAAGTCGGCTTGGTCATCAGTGACCGCATGTGGCTGGCCCATTATTCGTTCGACGATGTGGGGTATGTTCGGGATGACGAAAAGGACAGTCTGGACGCAGATGCCATGCTCAAGTCGATTCGCGAAGGGGTCAAGGAGGGGAACCAGGAGCGGCGAAAGCGCGGCTGGGAGGAAATGGAGGTGGTCGGCTGGGCGCGGCCCCCCCATTACGACGAGCAGACGCACAATCTGGAATGGGCCCTGAAGTTCACGAATAGCCTGGGCGAGTCCATCAACCACAACACGCGGATTCTAGGACGGCGAGGCATGATGGTGGTCACGCTCGCCGTGGAGCCGGAGGAGTACGAAGAGGCGTTGCCGTGGTTCCGGGCGTTGCAGGAAGGCTTCAGCTATGTCCAGGGGCAGCGCTACAGCGAATTCCGCGACGGGGACAAGGTGGCCAAGGTCGGGTTGACGGCGCTGGTGGTGGGCGGGGCCACGGCGGCGGCCGTGAAGTCTGGACTTTTCAAGTGGATTTGGAAGGGATTGGTTTTTGTCGTGCTGGCCATCGTGGGGTTCTTCCGCAGGCTGTTTGGCGGGCGTAAGCAGGACGGGTACGGTGGCGGAAATGACGGACATGGCGGCGTCAACAGCGGCGATATGAACGGGGATGGCGGCGGAGTGGTCGGCGGCTGACGTGGTCGACGGATGGTCCAGTTGGTGAGGCGGAGGTGAGCGCATGTTTACCGACGGCCAGCTACTGTTGCTGCTGCTGTGGGGCATCTACCTCTGCGATTGCCTGGTCTGGCATGACCGCTATGGCGTTGTCTTTCGCTCGTGGTGGGGTGTGCGCTGGCATGTGGCCGGTTTGGAGGTCGGGGCTGGCGGAATGGGGAAGTCGAACTGGGAAGTCGCCGGGCATGGGATGGCCTGTGTCAATCCGCTGGAATGTGGGGCCCAAGCCGTCGTGGGGCATGTCCTGCCTGTTGCCATTTCGCCGAACCGGGTGGTTGCTGGCAACTTGCAGACGATCTATGCGACGGGGCGGCCGCCCCAGGGGAATCGCTCGTTTTCACTGGAGGAGCTGACGGGCATGGCGGTTCGCGAGGAGGAGCTCTGGCTCAACGGGACGCGGTTTTGTCGATTTCCGTCGGCGGGCTTGGCGCGGCGGGTGCTGGCGTTGCTGAGGACGCTCCAGGGAAGCCCGCAGGAACGGCGGGAGGAGCTCATCCGGGCGTATTGGCGCGAGCGGTTCGACCGGCAGGCGTTCCGAGACCTGTGGGCGTCGTGCACGGTGGCGGCCAGGCGGTTGCAATGGGGCTGCATGGGGCTTTTCTTGCTATTGTATGTGGTGGCACCGGTTCTGGCCTTGCGGCTGGGGACAGGCTGGGCAGTCCTGGGCTGTGGCCCGCTGGGGGTGCTGGCGGCCTTTGCCATCGAATGGGGGGCCTTCCGCGCTCGTCGTCGGTTGGGTGTCGGCACGTTGGCGGAGGCGTGCGGGGAGTGGGTCAAGGGGGTGTTGTGCCCGCCCGTGGCCATTCGCGCGGCGGATGGTCTGACGCGCGCGGCGGCACCGCTTTTCGACCCGTTGACGCTAGCGGCGGAGCTGTTGCCGGAGGAGGGGCGGCGGCCGTCCGGGAAGTCGGCTTTCTTTGCTCGGGTTGCCGCGGATTGGCACCATCCACTGACCGTGGAAGGGACATGGGGAGAGGCCGAGCGGGCTACCTTGGCATGGCAGAGCAGGCTAGCCTTGGATGAGGCCTTGCACGCCTTTCCCGAGCTGGGCGAGGAGTTGTCCGAACGCGTTCCCCTGAGGCTGGATCCAGCCATGAATGCCTATTGCCCGCGTTGTGGGGGGCAATATGCGACCGAGGCGGAGACGTGCCCCGATTGTCCCGGGGTTCGACTGGAACAGTGGCGCGAGCAAGACAAAAGCGTCCCGCAGGGGGGAGGGAAGCCGCATGGGGGGCGCCGTCGCGCAAGGAGAGGACCATGACGAACAGCGAAGTGCTTTTGACCTTGATCCTGTTTGGTCTGGGCTATTGGGTGGTGGCGCGGCTTTTCGAGCGGCACCGAACGAACAAACGACATCCCGACCATTTACTACCCGGTGCCGGGGAGCAGGATGGTCAGGTCGGGCAGAAGAGAGATGAGGAGTAAGAGATGACAGCAAAGAGCTATGAACTGGGCGTGGCAGGGGTGCCGCTGGCATGGGTGGGGCCGATGAAGGTGATGGCAGGGGGCGCGGAGGGCGCGGTGTTGTTCGAGGGGAAGGTGCCGCTGGCGACGTACGAGTCGCCGTTGTGGCCGTCGGTGGAGCGCGGGGCACGGGCGACGGGACGAGCAGGGGGCATCGTGGCGGTGTGCGAGGGGGCGTGCATGACGCGGTCGGTGATCCTGGAGGCGACGGATGCGGCGGGAGCGGCGGCGTTGGCGCGGTTCGTGGAGGGGGCGCAGGAGCAGCTGGCGGCGGTGACGGCAGGGACGAGCCGGTTCGCGCGGCTGCGGGAGGTGCGGTGCGAGACGGTCGGACGGCTGGTGTTTGCGCGGTTTTCGCTGGAGACGGGTGACGCGAGCGGGCATAACATGGCGACGAAGGCGGCGGAGGCGATGCTGAACTGGATTCTGGAGCGGCGGAGGGATGCGGCCTACGGGTCGATTTCGGGGAATCTGTGCTGCGACAAGAAGGTGTCGGCGGTGAACGGGCTGCTGGGGCGCGGCAAGCGGGTGGTCGCGGAGGCGGTGCTGGGACGGGAGCTCGTGGCGCGGTTCCTGAAGACGACGCCGGAGCGGCTGGAGCGGCTGTGCTGGGAGAAGAACTGGGTGGGGAGCACGCTGGCGGGGAGTCTGCGGAGCGCCAACGCCCATGCGGCGAACATGCTGCTGGCGTTCTATCTGGCGACGGGCCAGGATGCGGCGAACATCGTGGAGGGATCTCAGTGCTTTACGCTGGCGGAGACGACGGCGGCTGGGGATTTGCGGTTCTCGTGCACGTTGCCGAATCTGATCGTGGGGACGACGGGCAATGGCAAGGATTTGCCGTTTGTGCAGGAAAATCTGGCGCGGCTGGGGTGCGCGGAGGCGGGACGCGAACCGGGCGAGAACGCGCGGAAATTGGCGTGTATCTGCGCGGCCACGGTGCTCTGCGGGGAGCTGTCGCTGCTGGCCGCCGAGGCGAATCCGGGCGAGCTGATGCAGACGCATGTGCGGATGGAGCGGGGGACGGGGACGGCGAAGGGGTAGGGGCCGGGCCGCGAGCGGCGCGGGACCGGGCGGGGAAAGGGGAGAGAGTAATTGGCACGAAAAGGCTGATTTTGACGTGAACTCGCGCCGATTTGGAGGACAGCGCGGGGGGCAGAGGGTGGGGACGACGCCCCTGCGATTCGAGAGAGGGGGCGAGGGGGAGGGGAGAAAACAGAATGACAGAATTGACAGAATGTAGGTTCTGCGGGGCGCGGAGGCGGAGCGGAGAAAAGGTGAGAGTTTACGTGAAACAGTGGGGAATTTGCGCCTTTTGAGTGGGAGGGTCGGCGAGGGGCCGGGTCGCAGCGGCCCGGAACCGAAGGGGAAGAAGATGGGAAGAGAGCCGCAGCGGGGGCAATGGTCCTGCGGATCGAAAAGGCAAAATCAGATGGAGGGGGCGAAGAGGAAGGCGCGGACCTGGTTGGGGGCGAGGGGGGCGGTGGGGGAGAGGTCGGGATGGAGGAGGTCGGGGGCGGAGGGGTGGAGAGGGAGGTCGGATGGGAAGGGATGGGGGGAAGTGGTGTCGTAGTTGGCGAGGACGAGGAGGCCGGCGGTGGGGGCGTCGGGGTTGACGCGGGCGAAGGCGAAGAGGGCGGGATCGGAGGTGTCGAAGGGGATGACGGTGCCGGGGCGGGCGTCGCGGAGGAGGGCGGCGTGGTCGCGGCGGAGGGCGTGGAGGCGGGAGAGGGCGGGAATGAGGGTGTCGGCGTCGGGGGCATCCCAGGCGAGGGCGGCGGCGGAAAAGAGGGCGAGCTTGCTGGCGGGGAGCTGGGCGACCTCCTCGGGGGTGAAGTCGTAGCCGGTGTTGACGGTGCCGGGGTCGTTGAGCTCGATGCCGTTGTGAAGGTAGGGGGCACCGGGGAGGAAGGCGCCCAGGGTCTGGGCCATGAGGGCGTAGGCGGGGCCGCCGGGGAAGTGGGCGGCGCGCGGGGTGTCGTGGTTTTCGGCCATCGCCATGAAGGGGAGGTCCACGCCCGCCTTCTCCAGCCAGCGCAGCCAGTCGCGGAAGTATTGCGGGTTGCGGACGGTCTGCATGAAGGGGCCGACGCAGAGGTTGATGGACTCGGCGCGCGCGGCGGGGGAGAGGTTGAACTCCTCGGTCCAGAGGGAGAAGTCGGGGTCGTTGTGGCGGGCGCGGTCGAGGAGGCGCCGCTTGAGCTCGGCGGGGAGGGCGTGGCCCATGTCGATCATGATGCCGTCGACGCCGAAGGCCTGCTGGTAGTGGGGGATGACGTCGGCGAGGCGGTCCCAGAGCGGCTCGACGACGTTTTCGGGGCGTGCGAGCTGCTCGGCGTACATGCGGACGGTGTTGTAGGCCATGTAGTTGAAGTCGGGATGGTCGTAGAGGCGGAGGTAGGTGACGTCGGTCCACGGGGGCTGGTCGCTGTCGGGGCCCCAGTCGCAGAAGGCGCCGGGGATGCGGACCTCGACGGGGTCGCCGGTGCGCGGGTCGCGGGAGGTGGCGCGCCAGGCGGGGCCGACCTTGTGGACGGTTTCGGGGGCAGGGGGCGCGGTGAAGAAGTCGCGGTAGGTCTGGTGCGGAGGGATGAGGTCGCCGAAGCGGCCCTGGCCGACGGCGTCGTAGATGGCCTTGAGCTCTTCGGGGGTGAAGGGCGGCGCGCCGTAGGTGGACTCGGAGCGGTCGGCGGGGTTGGCGCGGTCGGGGACGTCGGCGCGGATCCAGTAGAACCACTCCGGGTGCTCGGCGGCCCAGGCGGAGTCCTTGGCGGCGGTGCGGAAGACAAATTCGACGACGACGCGGATGCCGAGGCGGTGGGCGGCGGCGACGAAGGCGGCGAATTCGGCGTCGGGGCCGAGGCCGAGGGCGGGCTCGGCGAGGTGGTCGTCGAGGGCGAAGGGGTCTCGGATGGCGTAGGCGGAGCCCATGTCGCCCTTGTTGCCGTCGATGCCGATGGAGGTGATGGGGAGGAGATGGATGGCGTTGCAACCGAGGGCGGCGATGTGGGGGAGGAGGGCGATGGCCTTGAGGAAGGTGCCGGTCTCGCGCCAGCCATCGGCGCGCGGGGAGGGGAGGACGTGGCCGTCGCGGTCGTGGTCGTAGGCGGCGCCGTAGCGGACGAGGAGATTGTAGACGATGGCGTCCTGGGACCAGTCGCCGGGGATGGCACCGGGTGGCGTCGGGGTGAAGGGGCGGGGGGCGGAGGCAAGGAAACGGTCGACGACGGAGGCGTAGAATGCGGCAGGCGCGACGTTGCGGGGGCCGGGGACGCCGTCGAGCCAGCGGCCGGGAATCGCATAGGGCGGATCGGCGGGCGTTTCTCGGGCCATGAGCTCGTGGAGCTTCGCGGAAAGGGTCTCAAGCGCGTCGATGCCGACCGTGATGCGTGGTGTCATGATGTCCTCCTCGCGCTGGATTGCGCGTGTCGGGAATCATCCGCCGGGGGGGGGGAGAGGTCAAGGCGAAACGTTTTACCCTGTTTGGTTTTTCAAGATGCGGGCGGAGTGCCGCCCCACTAGAATTCTAGGTATCTAGGTTTCTAGTTATCTAGAAAAAACTGGCAGGGATGCGCCAGCGCGCATCCCCGCAAGGTGGGCGGAGGGCTGCCGGGCGGACTAGAGCTTCGAGCCCGTGTAGGGGACGTGCTTGGCGGGGGTGTGCCAGTATTCGATGAAATCCATCGTCATCGAGTTGTCCTCGAAGGTGCCTTCGATCCTGCCGGTGCCGACGCGGGGGTTGATCATCGGGCCCGAGAAGCTGTAGTCCTTGCAGCTGTAGGTTCCGTAGACACGACGGGCGTTGCCTTCGGCGTCGTCGGTGATCTTCCAGGTGCCGTCCTTGCTGAAATGTGCGTACCACGCGGAGCCGGTGTCGGAGACGAGCCGCCAGGTGCCGACGATGGCCGCAGAGTTGTCCGACGGGGTCTTTTCCTCGTCGTCGCGGGTGTTGTTCTCGCAGCCCATCGCGAACGCGAAGAGCAGGACGGACGCTGCGGCGGCAAGACGGAGAAGACGGAAGGACTTGGTGGTGTAATTTGTGGTCATTCTTTGCATGCTGGGGTTGGGTTTGTTTCTGTGGTGAAAATTCGCGTCATGCGTTGTTTCAATGTTATAACTGAGCGGCCGGGATGTCAAATCTGGAAAACGAGAGAGTCGAGAATTGCTAGAAAACATAGGATTCTCGAGGGTTTTGTCCATGCTTGCAGGCCGCTAGTTTTGAACGAGGGCGGCGTCGAATCAGGCACGGGTGGAGGCGAGCCAGGCGGCACGCGCGTTGCGTCAATTAAAAAGGACACCGGAGTGGAATTATTTGGGTTAAGGGGAAAGATGGTTGCGTCAAATGCTGGACACCGGGGAGAGGGGGGGGG
>JAFTAH010000107.1 GCA_017458625.1 Kiritimatiellia bacterium
TACCAAGGGGGCTTCCCAGGGAACATCGCGGGCGGGCCGCCCGCGCCCCCAGGGCAATCGCCCGTACCTCACACTTTTTGCTCACACCCCCACCGCCAGGCACGGTCTTTTCATTTGGCATCAGAAAACGATGCTGGCGCGGGATGATGAGCTGCATAGAGCATTTTGCGAACATGTGTGGCCACAAGGTTCGGAGGAGCAACATCCTGTCGCGCCCAAATTCATTGCGCGGCTGGAAGCCGCACCTCCGGAAGCCGCCCGCCAAATGGCTACAGTCATTTGAAAACCGCTCTAGGCCAGCGGGACGCCCGGCGGTCGGCCCCAAGGGCCGCACGGAGTGCGGTCCGTACCAATGGCCGTCCGGCGGTCGGCCTGCGCCAGCAAGGGCAAGATGGATTCTTTCATGGCTTGCTCAAGGCGTGGCCGAGGAGATAGACGAGGGTGGCGACGAGCATGCCGTTGAGGGAGGGGATGCCAAAGCCGGGGAAGAGGTTGGCGACCAGGGCGCCGAGGAGGACGCCGGCAATGGCGTAGGGGTTGGCGGCGCGGGTGACGGCGGTGGTGGCGTAGTCGGCGGGGCGGAGGAAGTAGGCCAGGATGATGATGGCGCCGCAGGGGGGCAGGGTCGCGTTGAGGATGTTGAGCCAGAAGACGAAGTGGTCGTAGAGCCAGATGGAGGCGAGCGTGCCGACGATGCCGGAGAGGAGCACCATCGGCTTCTTGCGGCAGGAGCAGATGTTGGCGAGGCCGAGACCGGCGGAGTAGAGGGCGTTGTCGTTGGTGGTCCAGATGTTGAGGCCGAGGACGAGGATGGCGAGGTAGAAGAGGTTGAGGTTGACCATGACCTCGAAGATGTCGTTGCCGCCGACGTAGATGGAGGAGATGCCGCCCATGAAGAACATCAGGGAGTTGCCGATGAAGAAGGCGACGACGGTGGTGAGGACGGCGGAGGGGGCGGTGCGGGCGAAACGGGCGAAATTCGGCGTGGTGGTGCCGCCGGAGACAAAGGAGCCGATGACGAGCCCCGCCCCCGCGATGATGGAGATCTTGCCGGAGGAGACGGCGAACTGGTCGACCAGGGTGGCATCGCCGCGCATGACCGCCAACACCATGGCGATGGTGCCGAGGATGGCCACGCAGGGGACGGCGAGGTAGCTGACGATGGTGAGGGAGTCGATGCCGTAGTAGGCCGATGCGGTCATGCAGATGCCGGCCAGGAGGACAAGCCCCCAGATGGCCAGCGGGGCGCCGCCGAAGAGCTGCCTGGCGACGGGGATGGCGAACATGGCGACGCCGACGCCAAACCAGCCGATTTGCGTGCAGGCGATCATGGCGGAGGGGAGGCAGGAGCCCTTGTCGCCGAAGGCCTTGCGGGAGAGGAGGTCGAGGCTCATGCCGGTCTTGGCGCCGACGTAGGCGAGCAGGCCGGTGTAGAGGGCCAGGATGGTTCCGCCCAGCAGCAGGGAGGCGACGAACTGGGGCAGGTCGAGGCTGTCGGCGAGCTGCTGTCCGACCCACATGGAAGCCGAGAAGAAGGTGAAGCCGAGCATGATCATGAACATGGTCAGCATGCCGCGGCGCGCAGAGAGCGGGACGGGGGAGGAGGCGTAGTCGGGGTCGGGGATGGCGGGCACGGGTTGGTTCATGTCTGGGAGGAGAGGAGGGCGCGAAGGCGGTCGGTGAGGGAACGGGCGAGGGCGTGGGGGGGGAGGGCGGCCGGGGCGGGCGCGGGGGGAGAGACGACGGGGAGGGCGGTGAAGTGGTAGTGGCAGGGGATGGCGCCGACGGCGAGAGGGAATTGTTTCTTGCCCAGGATGTGGCTGGTGACGCGAATCTGGATGGGTTGGATGGGCGCGCCGGTGCGGATGGCGAGCTGGGCCGGGCCGCGGTGGAAGGGGAGGAGCGGCAGGGGGAGGTAGGGGGCGGCGGCAGGGCGGCCGGGGGGCGGTGGTGCGTCCACGGGGGTGCGGGTGCCTTCGGGGAAGATGAGGAGGTTGTTGCCAGCGGCCAGCCAGGCGGGGGCATGGTCGAGCAGGCTGGCATCCTGGGAGAGGAAGACACGGCGGACGATGATGCCGACGAAGGGGTTGTGGCGAAGGGCGTCCTTGACGAGGCAAGTGGTGCGGGGCAGGAGCGCGATGAGCAGGACGACGTCGATGAGGCTGGGGTGGTTGGCCACGATGATGGCGCCGGAGGGCTGCGGGAGGGCATCGGCATGGACGCGGATGAGGCCGGTCAGCCGCATGTAGCCGGCGAAGAGGCGCCAAGTGAAGCGGACGGTGGCCAGGGCGGCGCGGCGGGAGGGGATGAGGAGGAGCAGGAGGGAGACGAGGAGGCCGCCGAGTCCGAAGAGCGCGAAGGCGCTGGCGGCCAGGAGGGCGCGGAGGAGGCAGAGGGGGAGGGCGAGGAGGCGGGGAGGCATGGGGGCCACGGAGGGGACTAGGGACAAGGGCAGGGGGCGAGCTGGAGGGTGCAGTGGGGGCAGGGGAGGGCGGCGGGGGCCGGGGGCGGCAGGGTGGCGAAGAAGTCGGCAAAGGTGGCGAAGGGCGGGGGCGGAGGCGTTGCCGACGGGTCGGGGGGGAGAAAGGCGAGCTGGGCGAGGGGAGGGAGTTCGGGGGCGTCGGGGGGAAGGGGGACGGCGGGGTCGGCGAGGAGGAGGGCGAGGGCGTGGGGGGCAGGCTGTTCTTCGGCGTAGAGCCAGAGGCGGAGGCCGGGGGCGAGCAGGGCGTCGAGGAGGGAGAGCTCGGGGGTGTCGGGTCCGGCGGCCTGGGCGGTGTAGGGGTGGTGGTTGTGGGCCAGGACGGTCCAGGCGCCGGGCGCGGCGTTGTGGACGGAGGCGGAGAAGCGGGCCGGGGAGACGAGGCGCGCGGTTTGCCAGTCGGAGAGCAGGCGGTCGGTGAGGTGGAGCTCGCCGCCGGCGGAGGCGAAGTGGATGGCGTAGGCCGGGGGGAGGTCGGCGGCAATGGCGTGCAGGGCCGAGAAGGCGGCGCGCTGGAGGGGGGAGAGGCGGCGGCGGGCGAGGGGCGGGACGAAGGCGAGGTCCAGGGGGGCGCCGGGGGCGAGAAGGTGGCGGCGGAGAAGAAGGGAGGGGGAGATTTTCCAGTCAATGGAAGTCTGTTTCGGGGGTTTTTCCATGGAATGGAAGTCTATTTCCGCCCTTTTTCCATTGAATGGAAGCATGTTTTCCGGGGGGTCAGGGGAGGGCGAGGACGAGGGAGGTGTTGACGCCGCCGAAGGCGAAGTTGTTGGAGGCGGCGTAGCGGGGGGCGGCCAGGGGGAGGCCGTCGCCGAGGACGTAGTTGTGTTCGCCGCAACGGGGATCGGGATGTTCGAGGTTGAGGTTGGGGGCGGCCCAGGCGTGGCGGAGCATCTCGATGGTGAGGGCGGCCTCGATGGCTCCGCAGGCGCCGAGGGTGTGGCCGATGTAGTTCTTGAGGGTGGAGAAGGGGACGGAGGCGGGGTAGACGGCGGCGGAGGCGGTGCCTTCGGCGATGTCGCCGAGGTCGGTGGCGGTGCCGTGGGCGTTGACGTAGGCGAGTTCGGAGGCGGGGATGGCCGCGTCGTCGAGGGCGAGCTGCAGGCAGCGGGCCATGGTGGCGGCGTTGGGCTGGGTGACGTGGGTGCCGTCGGTGTTGGTGCCGAAGCCGGCGACGCGGGCGAGGATGGGGGCGCCGCGGGCGCGGGCGTGGTCCTCGGCCTCGAGGAGGAGGGTGCCGGCGCCTTCGCCGATGACGAGGCCGTCGCGGTCGGCGTCGAAGGCGCGGGGGGTGGCGGCCGGTGCGTCGTTGCGGCGGCTGGTGGCGTAGAGGGTGTCGAAGACGGTGATCTGCGTGACGGAGAACTCCTCTGCGCCGCCGGCGATCATGACGTCCTGGAGGCCGTCGCGGATGGCTTCGTAGGCGAGGCCGATGGCGAGGGAGCCGCTGGTGCAGGCGGTGCCGGTGGGGAGGAGGCGGCCGGTGGTCCGGTAGTGGACGGAGAGGTTCACGGCGGTCGTCTGGGGCATCATCTTGAGGTAGGTGGAGGAGGTGACGTTGCGGACTTCGCGGTCGCGGAGGATGGTGTAGAAGTCGGCGATGGCGTCGATGCTGCCGGAGGAGGAGCCGTAGGCCACGCCGAGGCGACCGGAGGAGAGGGTGCCGGGGTCGTCGAGGAGGCCAGCCTGGGCCAGGGCTTCGTCGGTGGCGGCCAGGGCGAGGGCGGCGACGCGGCCCATGCTGCGGAGGATCTTGCGGGAGTAGCGGGCGGCGGGGTCGAAGTCGGGGATGGGCGCGCAGAGGCGGGTCTGGAGGCCCTTGTAGGTGGCGAGGTCGTCGGAGGCGAGGACGCAGTTGCGGGGCTCGCGGAGGCGGGAGAAGGCGGAGGGAACGTCGGGGCCGAGGGCCGAGACGAGGCCCATGCCGGTGACGACGACGGAGCGGGGGGTGGAAAGAGGGGCGGTCATGGGAAAGTGGGGTGGTTGCAGTGGTGTGAGGGGGAAGGATATGCGGAAAGCAGGGGAAAGGGGAGAAAAAAGGCGGGGGAGGGGCGAGAAAAAGGCTAGACGAGGCCGCCGTTGACGGAGATGACCTGGCGGGTGATGTAGGCGGCGGCCGGGGAGAGGAGGAAGAGGACGAGGGCGGCGACGTCGGCGGGGGTGCCGAGGCGGCGGAGGGGGATGAGGCGTTCGAGGTCGGTGCGGGGGAGGTCGGCGGTCATGTCGGTGTCGATGATGCCCGGGGCGACGCAGTTGACGGTGATCTGGCGCTTGGCGAGCTCAAGGGCGAGGGCCTTGGTGGCACCGATGAGGCCGGCCTTGGCGGCGGAGTAGTTGACCTGGCCGCGGTTGCCGACGAGTCCGGAGACGGAGGCGATGGTGACAATGCGGCCGTGGATGCGGTGCTCGAGCATGGGCTGGAGGCAGGGGGAGAGGACGTTGTAGAAGGAGTCGAGGTCGGTGTGGAGGACGCGGTCCCATTGGGCGGGCTCCATGCCGGGGAAGGGGAAGTCGTCGGAGACGCCGGCGTTGAGGACGATGGCGTAGTAGGGGCCGTGGGCGGCGAGGTCGGCCTCGAGGGCGGCGCGGGCGGCGTCGCGGTCGGCGATGTCTAACTGGAGGAGGGGGGGCGGGGCGGGGAGGA
>JAFTAH010000017.1 GCA_017458625.1 Kiritimatiellia bacterium
CCAGCCGCTCCGCCGCCGCCAGCCGCTCCGCCGCCGCCAGCCGCTCCGCCGCCGCCAGCCGCTCCGCCGCTTCGCGCCCCAGAAGATACCCGCCGCCATAGGCCTCCTTCCCCCCGCATTTCCGCACCGCCGCCACCTCGCCCGGCGCGGCCGCGTAGTCAATCCCGGCGGCCGCAAGCCGTTCCAGCCGGGAGAAGTGCGTGAACCGGCGCGGCCAGCGCAAACGGGCCTTCGGCTTCGCCACCGACGTCTGCGCGGCCGCGATCGCTCGCGTCAGGCTTGCGCTCGACCGCAATTCCGCATCTCCCAGATTCGTCACGAAAGCCGTGTTGACCCGCGCCCCGTTCGCGTACACCGTGTCCGCCCCCACGAAAATCTTGTGGCACCCGCGGATTCCGCACGCCGTCTTGTTCGGCGCGAAAAGGAAGAAGTCGATTCCCCGCTCCCCGTACCATCTCACAATCCGCGAAATGATGGAGAACGGCGGATTGTCCAGCACCACGCACCCGGCCGGATACTCGAACGCCTCGAAGTCGCCACCCGGCCAGAACGGGCGCACCAGCGGCCGCCCCTGCAGCCCGTATTCCTCCACCGCCCAGTCCCGCACCGCCGCATACAGCCCCTCCGGAGTGTAGCAGTCGTCCGTCGTCTTCTTCGGCTCGAACTTCGCCACGAACCCCTCGTAGTCCGTGAACGCCGCCTGGTTCCGTTGTGCCATTTTTTTGTCTTCCGTTCTGTTCTTGTTTGTGTTACGCTCAAATCAACGAAACGGGGAAGGGCGCACAACCGATTGATCCCGTGAGTATCCCGATATAGCGTGTGCGAGCCGAAAGTCTCGGGGTGTGCGCCATGTGGAAGCGGGACGGCGCAGTGCCACATGGAGGCGACGCAAGGCCGGCCAATTGCGTTAGATCAGAGGGAGCGTTCTGGATCATTTCCGACGCCCCCTCGCTTTTTTCTCGTCATAGAAGAATGTGAACGCTTCCTCTACTTGGCCCTCTTTGTCCGTGCAAACCAGCATCCCAAATTTTTCGAAACGCATGGCATATCCAAATGAATTTGGACCACCTTTTGGATTTGGTCGTCTTTTGCCGCCGCGAACGGTCTTGACTGCGTAAAGGAGTAATTCCTTTCGTGCCATGGCCTTTCCCTCCCGATGTGAATTGGTGTGTTCTAGCAGCCTTTTCCCGAATCCAACGCGTATGCCAGCAGTCGCAGTGTTGACGTAAAATCCTTCACGCAAGGCCTGCTCCGCGTCGTGGGCGTCAATCATGCCGGGCTCTCGCAATCTGGCCTTTTCTAGCAACCCCTTGACGAGCGCGCTGTGTTCGTGGTTGGGATGGGTGCACCCGGAGTCCCCGATGAACCCGCCGTCCTGGGGACACTTATTGACCTCGCCGCTCATTTGTCCCCCATGATTTCGTCGAAAAGCGCCTGCGCCTCGTCGCCGGTCAACGGTTTGTAGTCGTCTTTCCCCTTCCCGTTCTTCACCCCCTCCTTCTCCCCCCTCCGCATCTTCGCCTCGATCCAGGATTCCAGGGCGGCGGAGTCCATGAACGCGTCCGGGGGCGCGTCCTCGATCATGCCGGCGATCTGGTCCAGCCATTCCTCGTCGGCCTCGGCCTTGCCGCCGTATTTGTTCGCCAGGTGTTCCAGGAAGTCGAAGAACTTCCCGTCCAGCCGCACGGCCTTCTTGCCCTCCACGTAGTCCGTCGCGCGGTTCCGCAACGCGTCCGCGAACTCGCGCGCCCGGTTGCCGAACCCGCCGAAAAGTCCGGCGCCCGCGCCGCCGGGGGCGGGTGCGGGGTCGGGGGCGTCCTCGACCTCGAACCCCAGCATCTCGCTGGCGAGGGCGTCGTCCACCTTCTTCCCGGCCTGTTTCAGCTGCACAAGCACCGCGGCGGCCGCGGCGGGGTCCTTCTTCTCCTCGCCGCCCAGCTCGAACCAGGCCAGCGGGCGTTCGCCCGTCTCCAAGAGCCCGGCTTCGCGCAACGTCGGCTCGTCCACGTCGCGCCACAACGCCTCCATGATCCCGGCGGCCTCGTCGGCGACGAGCGTCGCCAGCGTCGCCGCGTGCTCCTCGCTGGCCCCGCTGCCGATACCCGTCGGCATGGCCAGCATGGTCAGCATCCCGCCCGTCACGGCCTTGGTCATCCACTCGTCCAGCTGGGAGAGGGATTCGTTGTAGTACATGAGCCCACGGCTCGCCGGCGCGAACACCACCTCCGTCGGGCACGCGGGGTCGCCCTTCGCCACCACGGCGCTGTCGCCGTCGCGCACCGCCTTCAAGCTGGCAATCAGGCGCTCGTTCTCCGCCCGCTCCTCCGCGTCGGCGGAATCGGCCCTGGGGAGGTTCCCGCCCGTCAGCGCCACCACCTGGCGCTTGGCGGCGGCCTCGAGGTCCTTTTCGCGGAAGTCCATGACGCGCATTGCCCGCAACCCCAGCCGCATCAGCTCCACCATGCTGCTATCGTCGCCCTCCCGGATGACGTAGCCGCACCCGCACCCCTCCATGCGCGGCATCCGGTCCTTCCAAAGCATCGCCTCCGCCCGCTTGTTGAAGTACCACCCGAACGTCGGCTCCCGTTCGGTCAGCCACTCGACGTCGTGGATGACGTTCCACGGGTCCACGGGGTCCAGGCCGGTCTCCCGCACCCGCAGCACCGCGAACCCGTAGAACCGCGCCAGGGCCAGGTGCTTCAACGCGATCTTCAAGTTCCGAATCCGCTCATAGCGCCCAACCAGCGCCGCGCGCTGCGCCTCCGCCTTCGCGGCCGTCGCCGGGTCGGCGGCGTCGCCCTGGGCTTCTTCCGCCACGGCAATCCTCCAGTCCAGCGCCGCCACCTGGGCCTTCCAGAATCGTACCTTGTCCCCGACGAGGCTGCATACCTTGGCGATTTCGTGGAACGTCCACGCCGGGCGCGCGAAAAGCCCCTTGTTCGCCTCGACGCGCAACGTGTCCTCGATCTGCCGCGCGGTCAGCGTCCGGATCGGTTCGTAGTAGGGCAGCCGCCCCCGGCGGGGTTCGATCTTCGGCTTCTCCGGGGGGATGGAGGGACCGTTTCGCAGTGCTTTCTTTCGGGGGGTCGAGGATTTCGTAGCCATATCGAGTCTCCTTTCGGTTTCAATTCACGCGCGGAGTGAGCGCGCGACCTTACGCAAGTGGCCAGGCTGTCAAGCCCTCCGCCGCAAGTAAAGGAGTCTTGCATTGCCCGCCCCTATGACGCCCGTAAATAAAACCGTCTTTCCGTCGCAAGCCCTATCCCAGCGAGAATCCTGCGTATCGCGGCCGCGCCAGCATGTTGAACGCGTGGGCCGTGGCGTCCATCTGGTCATCGTGCTCGCCGCCGGGGAAGCTCGCGGCCTCGTCCAGCCAGGCGCGGTTCCACTCGCCACGCAGCAGGCGCACGTTGCCGGCCTCCGCCTGGGCGAGGAACGGCATCGCCCGCGTCAGCTTGTCCCGTCCCGCCGGGGACACGGCCCGCACCGTGAACCCGGCCAGCTCCCGCGTCAGATACGCCACCGCCACCTTGCCCCCGCTGCCAGGTTCCTGTTCCAGCCCGATTTCGACGCCCCGCCCGTCGGCCTCCGCCGTCGCCCGGACAAGCCGCGCAATCCCGCCGCCCGCCACCTTGGCCCGCACCATGTCCAGTAGCACCCACCCAGCGCCGTCGGCCCGCTCGCCCATCAAGGCCCCCGCCGTCCAGTCCCCGCGACCGTTCGCCCCTTCCGGCGTCGCCGCAAAGTCCCATGCCCGCACCTTCCGCCGCGTCGGCGGCGCCGCGTCCATGACGCCGAACCATTCCCGCCTCGCCACCGTCCCCGCCGCTTCGATGAACCGCCCCTCGAGTTCCTGTTCCGCGAACGCCGACGTGTACTGCCCCCGCAACGTGTCCGCGAACCCCGCCGGGAGAAACGGGTTGGCCGCCGTCGGCGCGCAAAACAATTCCGCCTCCGGCCCGCCCTCCGCAAAGACGCGGTAGGTCCAGTGGCCGCGACCGCGCGGCGTGAACGTCGCCGAAAGCCACCCCTGCTCCCCGCCCTCCCGCAAACAGGCGATGGCCACCAGGAATGCGTCCTCGTCCATCTCGCCCGCCTCGTCGAACCAGGCTCCGGAGAGGTTCGGACCGCGCAAGGCGTCCGCGTGCTCGGTGCTGCGGAAAAGCACCTGGGCCCCGTTGCCCAGCGTCGCCACCATCGCGCTCTTGTTCATCTCCCGCAAGAAACGCAGCTCCGCCGCCCGCTGCGTGAACGCCCGGATGGACGCGTCCGCCAGCATCTTGTAGGTCGGGGCCGCGACAAGGTAGAGCCGCCCCGGCTTCGACCGCATCAGCAGGTCGTGCGCCCCGATCCAGCTCTTCCCCGCCCCGCGGCCGCCCGTGAACCCCCGGTAGAGGGCCCGGCTTCGGCGGAACGCCGCCTGGACGGGGTGCATGGAGACTTCGAGCGCGTCACGCACCGCCCCCGCCCTTTCCGGCCCCGTCGCCGCCAAGCGGCGCGCCCGCGCCCGTCGCGGCCGCCACGATCCGCTCGACGACTTTCAGCTCGCCGCCCCCCTCGACCTCGACGCGCACCGCGTTCCCCCAGCCCCGCGCCGCCGCCCGCTTGCTGTCGAGAACCCGCTTGACGGCCCATTCCATCCCGGCCGCCACTCCGCGTGCCAGCTTGCTCTCGGCCATGTCAATCAGCGTCTCCTTCGCGTCTTCGACAACCCGCTGCAGGTCGGGACTCCGCCTCACCCGCTCCGCCACCGTCTGACGGCTCACGCCCAGCGCCCGCGCCACCGCGCTCACGTTCCCGAACGCCTCCGCCAGCAGCTCCGCCAGCTTCGCCTTGTCAACGCCCTTGCCCATCGCTTTCTCCTTCCGCAATCCCCCGGATTTCGTCGAACGCCCCGAAGTACCACGCCGCCAGCCCCGCGTCCCGCGTCAAGACGACCTGCTCCATGCTCCCATTGTTCGCCAGGTTCGCGCTGCCTTCCAGCACTCCGTCCCAGGCCTCGCCCTGCCACGCCACGACCTTGCTGTGGTTGCGGAACGTCACGCACCGCCCGCCGGTCCCCGCGCACACCTCCCGCAGCGCCAGCCACGCCTTCGGCGTCCGCCGCTCCGCCAGCGCCCCGCAATAAACGTCCAGCCTCCCCACCATCCCCAGCCGCACAAGCCGCCGCAACTCGTCCACGTCGGTCTCGTTCAGGCTCCACGTCGAAAGCATCAGCCGCCGTAGCCGCTGCCGGTGCGCCAGCCAAAGGAGGAAACTCGACGACGCCAGCCCGCCGTAGGTCAGCACGTGCCAGCTCTCCCCCTCCGCCGGCGCGTCGCCCGGAAACGCGTCCTCGAGCGTCCGCTCCCCCATCACCCGCCGCATGACGCGGTTCCGCGCCCGCGTCGAAGTCACCGCCGGCGGCCGCGCCCCCGTCGCGCCCTCGTCGCCGGCTTCGCCCTCGCCGTCGTCGTCGGCCTCGACCGTCCGCCCCTCCGCGTCGCGCCTTTCGACGTCGGTCTCCGCTCCCCAGGGGTCCAGCCCCTCGAACGGGTTCAAGCCGTTCCCGCCCTCCAATATCCGGCGGCGCGGTTCGCGTTTTTTGTCAAGTTTGGGAAGTTTCGGGTCCATCAATGATGGCCCGCCCCGCCTTCGGCCGAAGTCCCCAGAACCGCTCCGCCTCCGCCGTCCCCGCCAGTCCCCGGTAGTGAATCTCCAGCACCGTGCTGTCCCGCCCGTGCCCCATCGCGGCCTCGAGCGCGAAACGGTTCTTGAACTTGGCGAAGTGGAACGTCGCGTAGGTGTGCCGCGCCTCGTCCTTCCCCCAGTCCACGCCCGCGTCCGCCGCGATCCGCGCCCGCGCCCTCTTCCACCACGTCGGATTCCTCGCCACCCGCCCCTCCCCCGGCCCCCCGTGCGCCTCGATCCACGCCGCCAGCGCCGGTTCGATGGGCACAAGCCGCGCCTGGGTCACCTTGGAAACCTCCCCCCGGATTCGGATAACCCGCTCCTCGAGGTCCACGTCCTCCCACCGCAAGCCCCCCACCACCCGGTCACGCAGCGGTGGCAGGTCCCCGTCCCCCCAGTACATTCCCGCAAGCTCAACCGGGCGCAGCCCCGCGAAAAACAGGAACGCGGCCGCCACCGCGCACCCCCGCGCCCAGCTCTCCTTCGCTTCCAGCGCCTCCGCCGCCCGTAGCAGCTTCTCCACGTCCTCCGCCCGTAGGAACTCCGGGCTCGTCTCCGCCTTCCGACGACGCTGCACCCCTTCCGCCGGATTCTTGTCCAGCCCCGCCCGCCCCGCCGCGAACTTGAAGAACGCCCTCGTCACCATCCGCCACCCGTTCCACGTGTCCGGCGTCCCCGCCTTCAGCGACTCCATGAACTTCGCCACGTCCTCCTCGAAAACCATCCCCGCCGACGTCTCCGCCCCGAAGAACCCAACGATCCGCGCCAGCCGCTGCCGTAGCAGCCTCAGCGTGCTCCCCCGGCATCCGCGCGCCCGCCGGTCCGCCAGGAACGCGGCCGCCGCCTCTTTCAGCCCCTCCGTCCCGTGGTCGGGGTGGTGCTGCACCCAGAACTTCACCGCGTCCGCGATCCGCGCCCGCCCTTTCAGCTCGTCCAGGGCGCTCGCCACGCACGTCGCCGCCTCTTCGAGCGTCGCGCGCCCGTCCAGGATTCTCAACGCCCGCGCCGCGTCCTCCCGCTGGCGCGCCGGCAATTCCAGCCCCGCCCGCCCCTCCTCGTCCAGGCGCTTCTGCATCGTCTCCGCCCATGCCTGGGCCTTTTCCTTCGTGTCGAACCGACGCCGCAACCGCCGCGCCCCTTCGTGCACGTTGTTGTCGGCCGCCCATGACCCGGACCGCATCTGCCGGATTGTCCACCCTCTTGCTTTCATCGTCACCGCGTTCGCACCCTAGCTCCGCTCCGCGCCGCACGTCAAATCGAATCCGACGCACCTCCGAAAAGCCCCGGTTGCACCGGTTTCCGCCGCCTCCCCGCCGGCGGCTCCTCGAACCATACGAAAACCGCCCACCGCGGCACCTCCCCACGCCACTTCCTCACGCGCAAGTCCCAGACCTGCGCGTCGTCCTCCCACACCCGCGCCCGCGTCAGCGCGTCCAGCAGCGCCTTCACCAGGTTGTCCGCGTCCGGACGCACCGTGTGCGGAATCAGCCCCCCCGGCGCGCACTTGTCGCTCTTCCGCAACGGATACACCAGCTCCACCCGCACCCGCGCCCCCTCCTTCCGCGCCCGCCAGCCCGGCGGCAACCTCCGCGCGAACTCCGCCCGCATCCACCACGCCTCCATCCGCTGCGGCCCCTTCGTGAAGACCCTGACGCCCCCGGGCGCGAACGCGTCCGCCACCATCCCCTTCTCCTGGGCCGTCTTCCGCGGCGGCATCCCCGCCACCCGGAACGCCAGATCCGGATCCCGCCGGAACACGAACCCTCCGATCACGGCACTCCTCCCGGCCAGAGCCACGCGATCGCGGACCCCACCGCCGCCCACCAGAGCAAGACCCCGATCCCCAGCGCCAGCCACACCAGGCTCCTCTTCACGTCTCCTCCCCTCCGTCTTCGCAATCCTCTTCCTCTTCGTCCTCGTCCGTCTTTTCCGGCTCAAAATACAGCCCGCCGCAATACGGCAACCCCTCGCACTTGCCGTTGTGCTCGCACTCAAAACCCAGCCTGCGCATCACTCGCCTCCGTCTCCGTCCTGCCGGGCGGTCTCCGTGCCGCCCTTTCGCTTCCCTTTCCAAATCCTCAAAACAGCTTCCCCTGCCTCGCGTCCCTCTCCCGCCGCTTCTTCTCGTCCCTCCGCCGGCATCTCTCCCGCCACTCCGTGCACGTCAGGAAGTGCGACCTTCCCCGCCAGTCCGCGTCGAACGGCTTCGGCCGCCCGTACGGGTCCACCTTCCACGTGATCGGCTTCCCGCACAGCCGGCACTTCGTCAGCTCCCCGTCGCGGTGCGCGCTCATGGCCGCCGCCTTTCCAGCTCTTTCGCCCTGGCCATGAACGCCCGCCCCCGGCTGTCCACCTCCTCGCCGCTTTCGATCTCCCCGACGAAATCCATGACCAGCTGCCTGAACTCCTTCGGGTGTTCGCGGCGAATCCGCGAATAGGCCCGCAAGGCCCGCTCGTTCCTCGGGCACCACTCCCCGCAATAATGCAGCACGAATTCGACCAGCAGCGGCCCTTCCAGGCTCCCGATGGCGTCATACTTGCCGTCCGCGAACGACCGCTGCCACTCGTCCCCGTCGAAGACCGGGTGCTTTCCCCGGCTCTTCCCCCCTCCCGGTTTTTTACCCGACCCGTCCGTCCGTCCGCCCGTCTCCGTCCGCCCGACCTGCGGAGGAGAGGGAGGGGGTACGGGGGTCGGAGTAGAAGTCTTATCTGTCTTATCAGTCTTATCGGTCGGTATATACGTATCCGTTTTGTCCCGTTTTGGATACGGCGTATCGTTTTTGGATACGCCGTATCCCTCCGTACCAGGCAACGGAGGAGTCGCGTCGCGCCTGCCCCAGCGCGCGGCGATTGCGTCGCGCCGCTGCTGGTAGTAGGCGTCCCGGATGTCCATCGCCGCGTCTGCAAGCTCGTCCACGCCCCGCTCTCGGTTCACAAGGGCGCGGACAATCGCCTTGATCCGCCTGCCTGCCTCCTCGTCGGTGACCATGGGAGGGAAGGCATAGGCAAGCTGCACTTCGGGAAAGGCGAAAAAGCTTGATTCGGGTTTGTTCGTTCTGGCCATGGTCGTTCGTTCGTCGTTCGGTTCGTCGTCTCGTCGGTTCGTCGTCGTCGTTTCGTCGTCGCAAGGTTGCCGCCGCCCTACCGTCCCGTTGGGCGGCGGCGTGTGGTTTTTGCGGGGCGGGAATCTGGGATGAAGGCCCGCGGACGGCCCCGCGCCATGTTTCCTACGCCTCGGCCTCCTTTGCGGGGGCCTGCCTCGGATCGTACCCCTTCGTCCAGCGCCAGACCTCGAGAGTGGCCTTGAACGCCTCCCAGGCGGCTTCCGGGTCGTCATGGACGACGACCCCGAACCGTCCCGGCTCCGTCGAGCTGGTGAAGACGTTCGCGCACCGCACCTTCGCCCAACCGCGCCCCGGCTTTCCGGGCCCCTGGCTGAGCGCCCATTCCGCGCCATAGGCGGCCGCCTGCAGGCGGTGCGTCGCGTAGGGCGCGAAGGCCTGCGCGTCCGTCTCGCCGGCGCGCGTCTTCCGGCTCTTCCAGTCCACGATCCACACCGTCCCGTCCGGCATCTCGATGACGCAATCCACCCGCCCCGCGAACCCGTACGCCGCGTTCGCGATGACGCTTTCCTGCGCCACGATCCGCCCGCCCTGCCCCAGCTTGCCCAGGATCCAGCCCAGCACCGGCGCCACGTATGCCCCCAGCGCCACGCTGTCCCAGGCTTCGCCCCGGCAAGCCACCTCGATGGCGTCGTGGATCTTCGCCCCCAGGTCGGCCGCCTCCGCGACCGGCTCCCCGGCGCGCTCCACCACGCGGTCCACCCAGGCCTCGAGCTCCTCCCCGTCGGCCCGCGCCACGTCCAGCGCCGCCCGGATGGCCGTCTTGACCTTCCAGGTCGTCAGCTGGGGCTTGTCGAGGATTCCCAGCACCGTCGTCACGCTCGGCAGCAGTCCCAGCTTCTTCGCATCCCGGAGCGTCGTCGGACGCTCCCCGCTTCCGTCCTTCTTCGCCACCGCATACGCGGGCGCCCCCTCCCGCGTGTACCAATGCCCCCCCGTCCCTTCCGAAACCGCCGGCGCCTTCAATTCAGCCATGACTCGCCTCCTCTCCCACCGCCGTTGTTTCGACCGACGTCGAAGCGGACGTCTCCGCCTCTTGCGCTTTCTCCGCCGACGCCTCCGCTTCCCGCTTCGCGTTCTTGCGTTTCATCGCCGCTGCGGTAATCGTGGTAAGCTGCTCATGCTCTTCCGGCGTCAACGCGTCGAACGAGGACAACAACCCCACGGCCACCTTGAACCCGAAACTGATGTTTTCGTCGGTAATGTCTTTTTTGTCACAGGCGACCGTCACATGCATCCCCTGGGGAAGTCCAATCACGATCACCCCCGGTCGATTCGCCATTTTCAAGGGAACTGTGGCAAGCCCGCCGACAAAGGCCAATTCCGCTTTTTCTTTTTCGGTGAATTGCTTTTCCATCTTTCAATCCTTTCTGTTTTCTAAGAGTTGTGCTTCTAGAACGGAATCTCCCCGTCCTCCTCGTCGTCCGCGATCGGGATGACCGGCGCGGCCTTCGCGCCCGCCGGCTGTGCGACCTGCGCGGCCGCCGCCGGCTGTCCCCACGCCCCGAAGTCCGGGAGCGGCACCGCCGCCGTGATCTTCGCGTACACGTTCCCGCCGCCCTCCGGCGTGGCGTGGGCGACGGTCAGCAGGCACCTCGAACCTTTGAGGCTCATGTAGTCCCAGCCATATTCCGGGGCCTTGCCCAGGAGCATGGTCAGGAACTTGTACAGCGCCGCCTTCGGGTGCCCGGAGATCTTCATCGGACGCGTGTCCAGCTTCCACTTCTTCCCGTCGGGCGTCTGATACCCGAAAAGGAAGGCGGTCAGGTCCACCACCTCCGTCCCGTCCCCCTTGAACTTCTTCCGTTCCACCCCCATCTTGTCCCGGATGTCGATGATGACCGCGGGGAACGTCCCCGCCGGCGCCAGCGCATCGTTGTCCAGGTCGAAAAGCCCGTACTGGGCATTCTCTTTCGGCTTCTGCAAGATTGCCATGTCTGATACCTCTTTCTGTTGGTTGTTGTTTTAGATCTATTCGTCCCCGGGAATGTCCCCGCCCCCGTTCACGGGCCCGTCCTCGTCCTCGAGCCTGATGAAGGTGTAGACCGAACGCCAGTCCGCCGGGTCGTCGTAGGCGGGGGCGGCGTCAGTGCACTTGTAGAGCCCCATGTCGAACTTGTGCCCGTCGTCGGGGTTCCGGATGATGATTCTGACGACCTCTCCTACCTCGGCGGCCCCCGTCTTCCGCATGGTCGTCAGTTTCCGGTACCATTCTGGATTGTCCTTGAGCGCCAAGTCGGAGATCCCCGTGTTGGAAATGGTGATCTTCCTGACCTTCCCCACGCCGGCCTTCCCGTCCTTCGCGTCCTTCCCGTCCTGCGCGTCCTCCTCCTCCGGCGCCGGCAGCAGCTTCGGCGCGGGAGGCAGCAGCTTGCGTTCCTCGACGACCTCTACCTCCTCCGCCTCCGTGAAGTCCCCGTCCGGATCGAACAGCCTCGGCCCCCAGTCGATCACGTTGGCCTCCGTCGAGTACTTCCGTTTCAGCTCCACGCACGTCTGCCCCTTCGTCTGGAGCGTCAGCGTGGCATGCCGTCCCGCCCGCGCCCCTTCGATCGTCAGCGCCAGCTTGAATCCGTCGCTGTCCGCCGCCTCGAAGTCGGCGATGGCCTCCCGCAGCAGCTTCTCGATCAGCGTCTCCGACTGCTCCCGTGCCCGCGCCACCGCATCATCGATGGCCGCAAGCGTCAGCCTGTCTTCGTCTCTCATCTTCTACCTGTCCTTTCGGTTTGCTTCTTGTTTTCACTTCTCCCCGTCCCGCGCCCTCTGCGCGCCGGGGAAATCGCTATTCGGCGTCTCGCCTGTCACCGTTTTGCAGCGGCGCCCCCGTGCGCCGCACTCCCCGCACTCCCCGCCCCCCCCGCACTCCCCCCTCCTCCACGCCTCCTCCCGCTCGTCCATCCACGCCATGAGCGCCCCCCCGCCCAGGACGACGAGCGCCAATCCGGCCAGGCACACGAAAGCCGCCATTTCCGCCGTCCTCCTACAGCACCCGCACCCGCCCCGACGACACCCCGCCCGCCGTCCGCCGTCCCCCCTCCGTCCACCCCTCGACCGTCCGAAGGACCTCCGACCACCTGTAGATGTGCTTCCCCCTCACCGTCCCGCACGGGATCCTGTTCCCGCTCCTCCACGACCGCACCATCCTCGGCGTCGCCTCGACCCCGATCTCGCACAACCGCCTCGACAGCTCCACGTCCCCCGTCACGTACGGCTTCCCCTCCGGCATCCCGGCCGCTCCCTGCATCATCGCCTCGCCCATCTTCTTCACCCTTTCCGTCCTTTCACCCTTTCAACTCGTCCCCCCCCTTTCCCCCTTTCAACTTTTCAACCCTTCAACCTTTCAACCTTTCAACCCTGGCCCCCGGCTCGTCCCCGACCGCCTGGGCCAGCCGGCGCGCAAACGCCTCAAGCCGTAGCGCCATGAAGGACTCCCCCATCAGACTCCCTTCCCAGAGCTTCTCTGCCAGCTCCCGCAAGCCCCTCACCTCCGCCCGCACCTTCTCCGCCAGCCCGCCGTCCTCCACGGGGGCGCGGGGGCCTGCCCCCGTCCCTTGCACCTCCGCCTCCGGGGCCGCGGGCGTCTCGCCCGCAACGCGGCGCGCCTCTTCCCTCGCGGCGCGCTTCCGTCCTTCTTCGATGATGCAATCCGCGCACATGGTCACCGTCGAGCCGTCCTTGCATACGAAAGTCATGCCGTTCGGTAGCCCGTCCGGGCTGTTCCCCCAGACGATTTCCTTCCCGCACCAGTCGCACTTCACACTCATCTCACGCCTCCCAGGGTTCGTGCGATGCCGTAGCCCCCGAACTTTTCAACTCCTCCCGTGTTGGCAGCTTGACGATCTGCCGCGGCCCTTCGTAGGGCGTCCACGGCGTCGGGTCATCGCCCACGGCCTGGTCCAGGCGCGAGGCGAAACCTTCCAGCCACATCATCAGCGCTCCGGGGCCCATGCGGAGCTTTTCGGCCACGGCCTTCGTCACCAGCTCCCGCATCCGCGCCGCAACCGCGCGCACCCGTTCCGCCCACTCCTCTTCGGGGGCGCGGGGGCCAGCCCCCGTCCCTTGCACCTCCGCCTCCGGGGCCGCGGGCGGCTCGCCCGCGTTGGGGGGTGCGGCATCTTGCCGAGCTTCCGCCCCGTCTCCGTCTGGCAGGGCGGCCGCCGTGCCGCCCTCCTCCCGCACCACAAACGGAGGCGTGATGGACATCGCCTCCTTGGCCGCCCGCCTCCGCTTCCAATTCCTCTCGTGCTGGAAGTGGCGGTTCGCGATGACCCGCACCGCCATTTGCAGCGCGTTCACCTCGTCGAGCGTCCGTTCCTTGTCGTAGGCCATGCGCGCCAGAATGCCCAGCGCGGTCACCCGTCCCATCGTTTCTTTTCTTTCTTCCCTCATCGCGTCCCCCCTTCATACCCGGCCTGGTCCCGCATCTCCTCGGCGCTCGCCCTCCACGCGCCCCAGCAGAGCCACGCCGCATCAAGCATCCAGCAGCTCACCACGTGCGCCGCCCTCTTCGCCAGCTCCTTCATCCTTCTCATCGCTTCCATCCCTTCCGTTTCACTTGTCACTTGTCACTTCCTCGGCCCGTCCGCTATCCTCCGCCTCCGGAAAGGAGGTGATCGACGATGACGGACATTGAAGTCGCGCTCGAACTGATGAAGATTCTTCTTCCTGCTCGCAGCTCATTGTCGCATGAGAGCCGGGAAGATCTTCTGGCGCTGTATCGCAAGTGTCTTGCGACGGTTCGCGCCGCCCAGCAGCAGGCTCCGGAGTAAAACAGCTCCGAATGGCGTCGGCGGCCTTGTCGCCGACGTCATATTCGCGTCCGTCGTCCATCCAAACATGCGAACCGGCGACCAGCACGACCCTCTCCAGGTCGAGCACGACGTCACCAAATCTCCGAAGGCTAAGAACGCTCATCCTTTCCGCCCTTTCACCTTTTCAACCTTTCAACCTTTCAACCGTTCAACCTCGCCGCGGCCGCGGCCGCGGCCCTCCCGCCACGCCCGCGCGATCCTGGCCATGTCCCTGCCCGCCTGGGCGCTTGCGCTCCGCCCCTGCGCCCTGGCGTACTCCTGCACCGCTTCCAGCTCCGCCGGCAGCATCAGCGCAACCAGGCGCACCTTCCCCCGCTTGTCAGCCTTCTGTCTCATCGTTCTTCTCCTTTCCGGCCTTTCCGCCGACAACCTCGTCAAGCGCCGCATCGATCGCCTCCTGGGCGCGGACTACGGCCTCGTAGCACCTCCCGCTCAGCTCCGAATCCCGGTACGCCTTCGCGATCAGCTCCTCGCCCGTCCCGTGGAAGCACCCCACGCGCCACATCCTGTCCGACCGCGTGTACATGAACCAACGCCCGCTGCTCCACGTGTTCTTGTAGACGGCATAGTCCGCGTCGCCCTCCACCCTCGCGTCGCCCCCCACCCACGCGTTGCCCCCCACCCGCGCGTTGCCCCCCACCTGCGCGTTGTCCCCCACCCCCGCGTTGCCCCCCACCTGCGCGTTGCCCCCCACCCACGCGTCGCCTTTCTGGCTCAGGTTCTTCTCGCTCCCGACCCATCCGCCCAGGTCCCCGGCCTTCACCCCGAACCTCGGGATGTCCCGCACGGCCCGGATCCGCCGAAGCTCGGCCCCGGCGGGGGTCACCATCTTTTCGTCTGTCAGTTCGTATTTCATCGGGAGGGGACTCCTCTCTCGCTTTCTGCTTTTTCGCCTTTGAGGTGATTATCACCTCTTCTCAAAAAAATTTGCCGTCGAACGCGACTGGGCTTGCGGTGTTTATCACCTCTGTCCAAAATAAAAGCAAGCATGGTAGATGGCGAAACGCCAGCTTCCCGTGCCTGGTTATTTAGGGCCGCGTATTCATCGCCGCTTAGTCTCACCTGAATGTAGGCCATTACTTCTCTCCGTTCGGGTTTTTCTTATTTTCTTCGCCCGGCGTCGCACCAAGCAAATAGCGGATGTAATCGGCCAGCGTCATTCCCCGCTTCTCTGCCTCTGCCTTGGCACGGGCCTTAACCTCGGGAGTCACGTAGGCTCCGACCATCTGGTCTCTCTTCTTGCTGCGCTGGTTAGTCATCTTATCCTCGCGACGAGCCCAACCATACACGGTGATAATCACCCCGTCAACCCTTTTTTTGAAAATTTTTTACAAAAAGATTTCACCGTGTTTTTCTAGGTTTTCGCCCCCCTTTTCGCCTTCCCCCCGCCCCGCGCCAGGAACCCCGTAACCACGGCCGTTTTTTCCCGGCGAAAATTCTTGCGCGGAAAATATCGCGGTGATATAGTCGGGGCGTGGAATGAAAACGAAACGAAAAGAAATCGCCTGGCTCGCCTGCGAGGTCAAAACTCCCCCTTTTTCGGAAAATGCCCGGAAAGAGGCGGGGGAATTGCTCGGCCTCCTGCAAGAAGGCGTTGCCGTTTCGATGCCGCGCGCCCGCCCGATGCCCTCCATCGGTCGGCGGTGCCTCGAGCTGCGCGTCCGCGACGAAACGCTCAACTGGCGGATTCTTTGCCGCGTGGACGACGATGCCGTCGTCGTGGCGGGGGTGTTCCCCAAAAAGACGGAACGGACCCCGCGGCGCGAAATCGAAACGTGCAAACGCCGGTTGGCCATGTGGGATTCGGAGTGAAGGAGAAACGGAAATGGACGCACAACGCAAAAAGAAACTGGAAGCCGCCGGCTGGAAATTCGGCGACTACGCCGATTTTCTCGGCATGACCCCGGAAGAAAAGGCCGTCGTCGAAATCCGCATTGCGGCAACGAAAGAAATGGAGCGGCTGCACGCCGAAAGCGGCATCTCCCAGAAGGAACTTGCCCGCCGCATGGGAACGCAGCAGCCCAACGTCTCGCGCCTCTTCAAGAACCCCGGCAAGGCGACGTTGGACACCATCCTGCAAGCCCTGGAAGCCCTCGGCTCCGCCGTTCCCCGCAAAATCGCCTCCATGTTCTGACGGTTCTTTGCTGGTAATCCCATGCCCTCCCGCGCCACCCGCCGCGCCCGCCTCCCCTAGCCCCCCGCCCCTCCCGGAAAAATCAGTTGTCGAGGATGTTTTGGTTGTCCTCGAACGGCACCTCGATCTTGACATGCCGGGCCAGACAGCGGGCAAGCCAAGCGCAAAGCACGTAGCAGAAACTCTTTCCGAGAATGAACCAACAGACATACGCGCCGGCTTTGAATTCCAATTCTTCGCATCCGATCTGGAACAGGTAGGAAAGCGAAAGGGCGGGGATGGTGACGATCGGCGAGAAGCGAAGGAGAAACGCGATTGCCTCGTAAAGCAATCGAATCGCCCGCCAAAGCCAAGCCTCCCACCAGCGGGAAAACCCGTGCCGTCATTGTTTGAGTTTCGCCGCGAAAAGCATTCGGCCGACACGAATGAATTCCCTGCCCTTTTGCTCCCCGGTCTTCAACGCTTCGCATCGGGCGGCAAATTCCTCGTTGTCGAACGTCTCCGGCATGTCGACGCCGATGACCGCCCTGTTTTTGGACTGGAAAAAATGCCCCCCCTTCCAAACGGAAAACCCTTCGAACGCGGCAAGGATTTGGAAGACGGTTTGATAGTCCAGATTGTCGGCGACGTGCCACATCTGTCAAGCGGGCTCGGAAAGCCGGTCCCAAACGGAGTCGAATGTCCGCGTCAAAAACGCAGCCTTTTCCGGGCCATTGCAGCACACCTCCGCATGGACCTGGTTGCTCCCTTCGTCGTGGTAGTCCTCGAGCCTGTAGCGCTTGCCGTCGACGATCATGTAGTGCTTGACCCTCGAACCTTCCCGCACTTTCGCGAACTTGTAAAGAAACTGTCCCTTGCTTTCGGCCGTCTGGCATTCGTCCCGGATGCTCTCGGCCAAATCCTTGACTTGGGACTTCGATCCGGCGGAGGTCCCCAGGGAAACGACACGTATCCGGGCGCCGTTTTTCACGGCCTGCGTGATGGCGGACTTGACGGACTCCTGGCGGTAAAAATCGTTTCCGAAGTCGCCGGCCAGAATGTCGACGTGTTCCTTGGCCCCGGAAAGAAACGTCTTGATGATACAGCGGGCATGCGCCCTGCTGTAGTTGGCAAACACGGCAGGCGAATCTTCCAATATGAGCCTGTCGAGCCTTGCCTGATACGCTTCCAAATTGGCCTCTGGAGATGTAATCGTTTCTTTCATGTCACCCACCGCCCCCGACTGTATCCGTTTTTCCCCGGGTGTCAATCCGAATCATTCGCGCCCGACATTTCAATCCTCCCCCAGCCCCCCCTCGGTTGCCCCCCCTTCGCCACGCGTCAAAAACGCGTCAACCGAACCATCCGACCTCAAACTTTTCTAAGGAATTCCAACTTTATCCCCACTTTTGGGAGCTTGATGTCGCGGGTTCGAATCCCGCCGCCCCGAATCTGTTTTATCCAATAAAGACGCGGGTTTTTGCCACCCGCGTTTTTTGTCCCAACTCCCTTATATTCCCCAAAATGTTCCTCAATCCCATCCCCAAACTTTGACGAAAACTTTGACGCGACATCCCCAAAACGTTGACGCGGACCCGACGCATGAGCTTGTCCTGCTGGCCAAGGCCATCGACTGGTCGCGCTTCGAGGCCGTCATGGAACCGGCCTATTCGCCGGACAACGGCTGGTGCATGCTTGCATGGGGCTCTGATGGCATAAAGGATGGCATGCCATGATGCCAGCAAGTGTTTCTCTATGGCTCAAGATAGAGCACCTTGGAGGTTTGGGTGACGGCCTCGATGTCCTCGAAGCGAACCCACCACAGCGCGCCGGCGCCGCCCCACGAGTTCGAGACCGCCAGCTCCTTGCTCTCCGGGTTATAGCCCACGATGAGGCAAATATGCGCCCCTTCCTGGGCGCCGCGCAGCTTTTTCAGCTTCCTCGTCCGCGCAATCCAGTCGGCAAAGTTGCCCGCCATGGATCGTTCCGCTGTCGACTGCTGGGCCCGGGCCATATATTCGCTTCCCGAAAACATCGCCCACATCAGCGGATATCCCTGGTCGATGATCTTGGCCACCTGCCGCAAGTTCAACGGACATTCCTTCAGCGACACGCCCACCCGGTGTCCCCACAGCGTGGCGGTCTTGGAGAGCGCCCCCACCGTCGTGCCCCCGCCCCGCCCTGTGCTGGCATCGTCGGCAATACGGTGCATGTCGACGCCCTCGATGCCCATGTACCTGAAAACCCGCTCCAGCGTCGCCGGCGCGCAATAGCCCTTCGGCCCCTGGTCCACCATCGGGATGTTGCCGATGAGCACATCCCCGTTGGGCAGCCGCTGCACATTGGCCGCCAGGTCCTTGCCCTGGACCGCCTCGCGCGCCTGTTGCCGCGACGTGCCCGCCTCGAATGTCGCCAGCGGCAGCACATGCAAAATGACATATTCCCCGCGCTCCTTCTCCAGCGCAAAAACCGTGTCGGAAAAGGCCCAGTAGTCCACCGCCATCCGCTTCCCGGCCACGCCGATCGTCCCGTTCTTCTTCTCGCCCAGCACCCCCGTCAGCGCCGCCGTCACCGCCGTAATGTCCCGCTGGATGGCCCCGCGGATGTCGCCCACTGTCGCCCCCTTGCCGCCGTCGCCCTTGTTGGCAAAGACGAGGTCCAGCTGCACACATTTCCCGCCCACGGTCTTCAACCGCACCTGCCGCGTCTGGGTGGACAGGCAAGCCATCGCCACGTACCCCGACAGCCACGTCGCCCCGCCCGCCTCGCTCGCTTGCAACCGATACCCGATCCGCCGCATCCCCTCCACGGCATCGCCTTCCCACATCGACGTATCGCCAAAGAGCCGAAACCCCAGCCGCTGGTTCAGCGAGACGGCCCGCTCATCCAGCGGAGCCGCGTTCTTCCGCACCGCCGTCGATTCCACCCTGGCCGCGACCTCCGGCACCGCCGCCACGCCGCCCGCGCTTTCCTCGTCGTCGGCCCCCTCCCGGGCCGGCACCAGCGCCACCCGGAACCCCACATCGCCGTGCAGGCTGTCCGCCGGCATGACCTTCCGCACCGCCGACCGGCAAAACCGCGGTGCCAGATGCCCGCACCCGCCCCGAATCACCGCCTGGCCGGCGACCATCCCCGCCCCCGCCGCACACCACTCCCACACGTTCCCGTGCATATCGAAAAGCCCCCACGCATTCGGCTGCTTCTGCCCCACCTCATGCGTCCCGCTCGTCCCCCACGACTCCCCCATCCATCCCATCTCCGCCGGCCGCCCCGTACCCCCGAACGCCCTCGCCGACCCCGCCCGGCACGCCACCTCCCACTGCACCTCCGTCGGCAGCGCGAACATCCATCCCTTCGGCCCGACGCCCAACCGGTTCAGCTCCCGGCAGAACTGCCGCGCGTCCTCCCAGCTGACCCGTTCCACCGGAAGCATCCGCCCCCGGAAATGCGATGGATTCTCCCCCATCACCGCCAGCCACTGCCCCTGCGTCACCTCATATTTCCCGAGGAAAAACGGCTCCTCGACCACCACCTGCCGTTGCCGCTCGTCCGCCTGGTGGCCCGGCTCCGCCTCCGGACTCCCCACCCCATACGTCCCGGCCGCCACCTGGGCCCCGAACTCCAGCATTTCGTGCTCCGGAAGCGCCACCCCCTTGAACTTCTCCGCATTCTCCTTTTCCAGTCGCGCTGCCGCCACCGCAGCCTCCGACCGAGCCTTGACCTGCGCCTCCACCGCCTGCCAATTCTCGGCCATGGCCTTCAGCTTCTGCGCCTCGGCCTCCTGCTCCGAGATGACCTCCGCCACGCGAGCCGCCTCGTCCCCCTGCGATGTCCCCGCCGCCGCCGGGACCACCGCTTCCGCCGCCGCTTCCTTGGCCGGCGCTGCCGTTTCCACCGCCTGCGCCGCTTCCTCGGCGACGCGCTCCTCTTCCCCCACAACCTCCTCCGGCGCCACCCGCTTTTCGCGGCACCCCATCGCGCCCGCCGCCAAAGCCACCCCGACCATCCCCACCCAAACGACCCCAAGCCCCCACCGCCCCTGCATTCCAGTCCACCGATTCATCATCCACCTCATCCCTTCACGCCAGCACACCATGCTGTCCGCCGTTACCCTGCCAACGGTACCCCACGCCCCGCGTCCCCATCAAGCCCCAAATCGCCACCTTCGCCTCCTCTCTGGGCGCGGGGCGTCGGCCCCGCCCCTTGCGCGTCGTCTTGCCCATCTATGCTTTTGACAAGCCCTCCCCGCCCCGCTATACTTCCCATTGTTTCGTCTCACCCCCCACGGAGATTCCCCATGAGCAACCAGAAAACCGGCTATGGCATGTTGACCCCCATTCACCTCGTCGTCCTCGCAGGCATTGTGGTGGGCGCGATTGCGACTTCCTGCATGGGCGCGTTCAAGCTCCCCGATGTCTGGATCTTCTCCATCGTCGGCGGCATCGGGCTCGCCTACGTCCTCCTCGGTCTCGTCGACTGCATCCTCCGCGCGCGCGCCCTTGCCGCCGCCCCGCTCGACAGCCAAGATGTTTCCGACCGCGCCGTCGCCCGCGAGCTCGCCGAATCGCTGCCCGGCACCGGCCTCCTCGCCCGCCACAGCCGCCGCCTCCTGGCCGCCTGGGGTGCCGGCGCCACCGGCCAGCAGGTCTCCCGCATGGCCGCCACCCAGCTCTACCGCGCCCTGCTCGCGCTTGTCGCCGAAGGCGTTGCCATCTTCGCCGTTGTCGCCATTGGCCTCTTGATCTCCGACTTCCCCATGTTCGACGCCGTGGTCATTAACATCGCCACCACCATCATCCTCCTCCTCATCCCCCTCGTCACCCTCGCCCGCATCCAGGGCGCCAGCCGCGAGTCCGGCTACATCGAAAGCCAGTTCCTCGCCCGCATCGGCAACGACACCCCCGCCGCCGCCACCACCGACTTCGCGCAGAAGGTCGAGACCTCCGTCAACGCCGCCACCGCTCGCTTCGCCGACACCGAGACCAAGGCCGCCGCCGCCATCGAGGCCGCCACCGCCAAGCTCGCCGACGCCCAGCAGAAGGCCCTCGCCGCCCTGACCGACGCCCAGACCAGCGCCTCCGCCGCCGCCCTCAAGGCCAGCACCGAATCCGCCGCCGCCCTCGCCAAGTCCAGCGCCGACGCCGCCCAGGCCCTCGCCAAGTCCCAGGCCGAGGCCGCCGCCGCCATGGCCCAGGGCCAGACCGAAGTCGCCAAGCAGCTCGAGCGCGTCACCGCCCTCGCCGCCTCCATCGAGAAGGTCCTCGACCTCCAGAAGTCCGTCGACGGCACCCTCAAGTCCGTCTCCGCCACCGACGAGTTCAAGTCCACCCTCCTCGAGCTCAAACGCCACCTGGCCGAGTCCGACGAGCTCATCAAGACCGCCACCAAGCCGCGGCGCATCCGCTTCGTCGAGAACCCCGCCGAATAGCGGCGGACGTCCCGTCCTCCCTTCCCCTTGGCGCCGCCCACCTCCCTGGCCGGCGCCATTTTTCATCCCTCCCGCCAAGACGTGCAATCATGGAAGATTTCGAGCAAATCCACGTAGACTCACCCGAGTCCCCCGCCCCTGCCGCCCCCGCCGAAACGCCCGCCGCCGCCACCGAGGCCCCCGTCCCCTCCCCCTCCCCTCTCCCCCCCGGCCTCTACCTCGTCGGCACCCCCATCGGCAACCTCGAGGACATCACCCTCCGCGCCCTCCGCATCCTCCGCTCCGCCACCCTCCTCCTCGCCGAGGACACCCGCCACACCGGCCTCCTCCTCGCCCATTACGGCATCAAGGCCCCCATGCTCTCCTACCACAAGTTCAACGAGCGTGCCCGCGAGGCCCTCCTCGTCGAGAAGATTCGCGCTGGGGCCGCCGTCGCCCTCGTCTCCGACGCCGGCATGCCCGGCATCTCCGACCCCGGCGCCCGCGCCGCCGCCGCCGTCCGCGCCGCCGGACTCCCCGTCACCGCCATCCCGGGCCCCTCCGCCGTCACCACCGCCATTGCCCTCGCCGGCTGCGCCACCACCCCCTCCTTCTTCTTCGAGGGCTTCCTCGACCACAAGACCGCCGCCCGCCGCCGTCGCCTCCACGAGCTCGACGCCCTCGCCTGCCCCGTCGTCCTCTACGAGTCCACCCACCGCATCCTCAAGCTCGTCGATGAAGTCGAGGAGGAGCTTGGCCCCGACCGCCCCCTCTTCGTCGCCCGCGAACTCACCAAAAAATTCGAGGAGACCCTGCTCCTCCCCCCCCCCGCCCTCCGCGCCCACTACGCCACCCATTCCCGCAAGGGCGAATTCGTCGTCATCCTCCTCCCCGCGCCCCTAGCGTAGCGCACCCCCCTCACCCTCACCCCAACCCAATTCTGCTAATTCTGGAATTCTGCTACCCCCCCCTCAGAACTCCGGATCCACCTCCAAATGCTCCATGATGAACTGCCGCCGTTCCGGCGTGTTGTGCCCCATGTAGAACGTCAACACCGGCGGCACGCGCGCCTCGTTCCCCACCTTCACCTGCGTCAGCCGCATCTTCGGCCCGATGAAGTGCACGAACTCGTCCGGATTGATCTCCCCCAGCCCCTTGAACCGCGTCACCTCGGGTCCCTTCAGCGCCTTCATCGCCGCATCCCGCTCCGCCTCGCTGTAGCAATACCGCGTCTCCTTCTTGTTCCGCACCCGGAACAGCGGCGTCTCCAGGATGAACACATGCCCGGTCGTCGCCAGCGACGGGAAGAACTTCAGGAAGAACGTCAGTAGCAGGTTCCGGATGTGCATCCCGTCGACATCCGCATCCGTCGCGAACACGATCTTCTCGTACCGCAGCCCCGCCGTCGAGTCCTCGATGTTCAGCGCGCTCATCAGGTTGTAGAGCTCCTCGTTCGTGTAGATCGCCGCCCGCTGCAGCTCCGCCACGTTCAGCGGCTTCCCTCGCAGCGTGAACACCGCCTGCGTCCGCACGTCCCGCGTCTTGGTGATCGACCCCGCCGCCGACAGCCCCTCCGTCAGGAAGATCATGCTGTCCCGCCCCCGCTTGTGCTTCGGGTCCAGATGGCTCTTGCAGTCCCGCAGCTGCGGAATGTGTCGCGCCACCGCCTTCGACCGCTCCCGCGACAGCTTCTTGACCGTCTGCAGCTCCTTCCGTAGCGACTGCGTCTCCTCGATTTTCGTGATCAGCGCCTTCGCCGTCTCCGGATTCCGGTGCAGCAGGTCCGCCACGATGTCCCGGATCTCCGCCACCAGCTCCGACCGGATCTCCGGACTCCCCAGCTTGTTCTTCGTCTGCCCCTCGAACGCCGGCGACTTCATCCGGATCGAGATCGCTCCCACCATCGACTCCCGCGCGTCATCCCCGTCGTACTTCGCCTTCGCGAACTCGTTCACCCCCTTGATGAACCCCTCCCGGAACGCCGACAGATGCGTCCCCCCGTCGCTCGTGTACTGCCCGTTGACGAACGAGTAGAACGTCTCGCTGAACCGCGGCGTGTGCGTGAACGCGATCTCCAGCCCCGCCACCAGCTTCCCGTTCTCGTCCGCCGCCCCCTGCCCGCCGCCCGCCGAAGGCGAACGATATGCCAGCGGCGTATAGATCGCATCATCCCCCGTCTCCGCCTCGACCAGGTCCACCAGCCCGTTCTCCGACACGATCGATTCCCCGTTGTACACCAGCTCCAGCCCCGCCTGCACATACGAGTACAGCCGCAGCCGCCGCTCCACCAGCTCCGGCTGGAACTCCGACGCCCCGAAGATGTCCGGGTCCGGCACGAACTCGATCAGCGTCCCGTCCTTCTCCCCCCGGCACGCTCCCCCCAACTCCTCCTTCAGCTCCCCGCGCTCGAAACGCCCCCCCGCGAACTTCCCCGACCGGAACGACTTCACCAGGAACTCGCTCGACAGCGCGTTCACCGCCTTCGTCCCCACCCCGTTCAGCCCCACCGAGAACTGGAACACGTCGTCGTTGTACTTCGCCCCCGTGTTGATCTGCGACACGCACTCCAGCACCTTCCCCAGCGGAATCCCCCGCCCGTAGTCCCGCACCCGCACGAACCGCGGCTCCACCGTGATCTCCACCTTCTTCCCGTACCCCGAGATGAACTCGTCGACCGCGTTGTCCACCACCTCCTTGAGCAGGATGTAGATCCCGTCGTCATACTGCGACCCGTCCCCGATGCTCCCGATGTACATCCCTGTCCGCTTCCGGATGTGCTCCAGCGCGGACAATGTCTGGATCGTGCTCTCGTCGTAGATTACTTTCTTCTTGGCCATGGCGCGCAAATCAAACCACGTCCCGCCCCATTTTGCAATTCCCTTTTCCCCTCCCCCCCCCTCCGTCCCCTCTGTCCCAGTGGTTCCAGCGATCCCAGGAATCCCAGTGTTCCCAGCGGGCCCAGCCCCCCTCGCCCGTCGCAAGTCGCAAGTCGCCCCCCCCCCCCGCAAACTGCTTGCCCCGGGCCACTTTCGACGCTATCCTCCCTGACGCCATGCAGGACTCCCCGCTCATCGTCCATTCGCCCCGCTTTTCGCCCATCTGGCTGCTCTACAACACGCTGTTCCCGCTCGTGTTCGCGTGCCTGATGCCGAAATTCCTCCTCCGCATGCGCAAGCGCGGCGGCTACGCGGCGGACTTCGCCCAGCGCTTCGGCCGCTACCGCCCCGAGGTCGCCGCCCTGCTCGATGCCCCGGGCCGTCCGGTCTGGATCCAGGCCGTGAGCGTCGGCGAACTCGCCGTCGCCCTCACCTACATGGACGCCGCCCGCCGCCGCCACCCGGACCTCCGTTTCGTCCTCACCACCAACACCTCCACGGCCCACGCCATCGCCATCCAGAAGGTCCGCCCCCCCGACGTCGTGCTCTACTTCCCCGTCGACCTGCCCTTCGTGATCCGCCGCGTGCTGTCCCGCCTCCGTCCCGCCGCCCTCGTCCTGGTGGAAAACGAGATGTGGCCGAACCTCATCCGCTACGCGGCCGCCTCCGGCGTGCCCGTCCACATGATCAACGGCCGCATCTCGCGCCATTCCTACGCCGGCTACCGCAAGCTCCGCTTCGTCACCCGCCGCCTCCTGCCCCTCATGAGCTCCTTCTCCATGCAGTCGACGGGCGATGCCGAACGTCTGGCCGACCTGGGCGCCCCGCCCGACCGCCTTCGCGTCACCGGTTCCGCCAAGTACGACCTGCCCCCAACCCCGCCGGAAGCCGCGGCCGCCGCACGCGCCTACCTCGACTGGCTCCATCCCGCCCGCCGCACGGTCGTCGTCGGCGGCTCGACCTGGCCGGGCGAGGAGGACATCCTGCTCGACTGGCTCGTCCGCGCCCTGCCCCAGCACCCCGACACGCTCCTCGTCCTGGTGCCCCGCCATGCCGAACGCCGCGCCGAGGTGCTCGCCAGCATCCAGGCGCGCGGCCTCCCCTACGTCCAGAAGTCGGTCGCCCCCCTCCCCCCCCCGGACCAGCCCGGCCCTCCTCCGGTCGCGCGCCCGGCCGTGCTCCTGGCCGACACCACGGGCGAGCTACGCGGCTTCTACGCCGCCGCCGACATCGTATTCGTCGGCAAGTCCATCTCGGAAAACGGCGGCCAGAATCCCATCGAGCCCGCCGTCGACGCCCGCCCCATCCTCGTCGGCCCCCACATGGAGAACTTCCCCGCCATCTCCGAGGACTTCCAGACCGCCCGCGCCTGGTGCCAGGTGCCCGACGCCGATGCCCTCGGCACCGCCCTCACCCACTGGCTCGAACACCCCGGCGACGCCCGCGAAACCGGCCGCCGCGCCGCCGCCCTCGTCGCCTCCCACGCCGGCGCCACCGACCTCATGGTCACCCACTCCCTGCCCTAGTCCAATCCCCCTCCGGGGCGCGCTCCGACGCATCCGCCCTCTCTTTCCCCTGCCCGAGGTAGCAACGGCGTCCACGCCGTTGCCCCACGGCTGGCACCCTGGCATGGGCTTCCGCCATCCGACATCCCGCATCCCGCATGTCGCAAGTCGCTCCTACTGCCTCAACAATTGCCGTGATTTTACGTCAAAACAAGCCTTTTTCGCATGTTTTCTCTCTTGCCTCTCCTCCCCATGTCCCCTGCGGCTGCAACGGCGTCCACGCCGTTGCCCCCCATGTCCCCCGAAATCCAAAACCCGCAAAATCCCCTTGTTTTCACCATAAACATACGTCCATTTCGCCCTCCGGCCTCACTCCGCCTTGCAATCGGCCTCGTCTTTCCCTATCCTTTCCCCATCGTTGACTTTCCCTTTTTTTCCCATTCACCTCGGTTCCGCCATGAAAACGACCTTCTTCCCGCTCGCCGCCGCCCTGCTCCTGCCCCTCCTGGCCCATGCCCAGGGCTTCGGCGGCTATGCCCCCGACTACGAAAGCATCTCCAGCGTCGGCTCCGCCCTCTTCGACGCCCTGGCCCCCGACGAAGTCAAGGCCGACTACGAGTTCGCCTCCGCCAACCAGCTCCGCGACATGAGCCAGGCCTACTTCCGCGCCTTCGCCTCCGAAAGCCTTTCCGAACTGGCCGCCCTCCGCGAAACCGCCATCGCCTATGTCCAGAACGAGCACGCAACCGGCGTGGTCACGCCCCTCGGCGAATGGCTCGACCTCCACCTCGCCGACTTCACCGTCGCCTCCGTCCTCGACCGTCAGGCCAAGGCGAAGCCCCCCACCCCCGCGAAGCCCGCCACCACCCCTGGAACCACGCCAGCCCGCCCCGCCCCGGCCCCGTCCCCCACCCCAACCGCCCCAGCCGAGTCCGAATCCCTACAGGCCACCCGCCTCTACAAGCAGCAGTACGGCGGCAAGCCCCTCTCCGCCCGCGCCCAGCAGTGGTCGTCCAAAGTCCGCGACGTCTTCCTCAAGGAAGGCGTCCCCCCCGAGCTCATCTGGCAGGCCGAGGTCGAGTCCTCCTGGAAGCCCGACGCCCGGAGCCCCGTCGGCGCCGCCGGCCTCTTTCAGTTCATGAAGCCCACCGCCCAGGAGCTCGGCCTCTCCGTCGACAATCCCGACCAGCGCCTCGACGCCCTCCTCAACGCCGCCGCCGCCGCCCGCTACCTCAAGCGCCTCCACGCACGCTTCTCAGACTGGCCCCTCGCCCTCGCCGCCTACAACTGCGGCCCCGGCCGCGTCGGCAAGCTCCTCAAGGCCCTCCCTGCCGGCACCCCGCCCTCCTTCGACGCCATCTACGCCCGCCTCCCCGCCGAGACCAAGCTCTACGTCCCCAAGATCGACGCCCTGGTCCAGCTCCGCACCTCCGCCGCCCTCGCCACCCTCCCGCCGCCTACATCCCCCCGCTAGAGCCCCTTCTCCTCTCGCCTCCCTGGCCCTTTCGACCCATCTTGAAGCATAGGAACGTGCGTTCCCACTCCTCCGTTTCCGGGGCCAGCTTTCGCGAATTTCCTCTTGTTTTTCCGTAAACTCACACATCTTCCCGCCCTGGAAGGGACGCGTCCCGTCGCGTCCGCACACCACCTTCACCCCGCCCGTGCTGTCGCACTCCGCTGTCCCGCACAACCAATAGTCTGGCACTTTGTTGGATTCCCGCCCCCTCGCCACCGTCCCCCATCGCCGGGTGTGAGCAAAAAGTGTGAGGTACGGGCGATTGCCCTGGGGGCGCGGGCGGCCCGCCCGCGATGTTCCCTGGGAAGCCCCCTTGGTAAACCGTTCTCCCGCCATCCTTTGGATTTTCGCGGGCGGGACGCCCGCGC
>JAFTAH010000018.1 GCA_017458625.1 Kiritimatiellia bacterium
CCCCCGCAAAACCCCACTCCCCCCCCCTCTCCCCGGTGTCCAGCATTTGACGCAACCATCTTTCCCCTTAACCCAAATAATTCCACTCCGGTGTCCTTTTTAATTGACGCAACGCGCCTGCCCTCCCCCGCAGCGCCGGCGAACGGCCTCCTCCCCCCGTGGCAACGGCTTCATCGCCCCTACAATTCCCTTGCCCCCCCTCCCCCGGCATGCTACTTTCTCCGTGTCAGTGGAGCATCATCGGAAGAAGGTCGGTAATGAGTGTTTGCGGATTGGAAATGACGGCGGCCTGGGGCTGGATCGTGGCCGGGCTCGCCCTGGTCGTGGCGGAGCTCGCCATGCCTGGTTTCGTCATCTTCTTCTTCGGGCTCGGGGCCATCTTGACCGGGCTTCTCCTCTTCACGTTCCCCCAGTTGCCCCTTTCTCTCCAGCTCCTCATCTTCGCCGCCGCCTCCGTCCTCTTCCTGCTCGCCTTCCGCCGCTTCATGCCCCACTCCTTCCGCGGGCGGGAAACGCCGGCAGACGCCGATCCCGATGACGACGAGCTGGCCGGCGCCAAGGCCAAGGTCTCCCCCGATGGCTTCGCCCCGGACGGCACCGGCAAGGTCGAGTTCCGTGGCACCCTCTGGAACGCCCGCGCCGAAGGCGGCGAACCGCTTCCCGCCAACACCCCCGTCGCCGTCGTGGGCCGCGAAAACCTGACGCTCGTGGTCAAGCCCCGCTCCTAGCCCTTTCAATCCCCGACAACCCCCGACAATCATCCCCCCCACAAAACTCGACCCCAAACACGGAGATACCTATGGAACCTGGATTTGTGATCACCATGATGGTGCTGGCGTTGCTGGTAATCGTGACGCTGTTCAAGGGCATCCGCATCGTCCCCCAGAAGCAGGCGTGGATCGTCGAGCGCCTCGGCAAGTACCACGAAACCCTCAATGCCGGCCTCCATCTGCTCATTCCCTACATCGACAAGGTCGCCTACCGCATCGGGCTCAAGGAAGTCGCCCTCGACGTTCCGCCCCAGCAGTGCGTGACCCGCGACAACATCACGGTTGAAATCGATGGCATCCTCTACCTCCAGGTCATCGATCCCGTCCGCGCCAGCTATGGCATCGCCAACTACGTCTTCGCCTGCTCCCAGCTCGCCCAGACCACCCTCCGCAGCGAAGTCGGCAAGCTCGAGCTCGACCGCACCTTCGAGGAGCGCGCCTCCATCAACGCGGCCATCTGCTCCGAAGTCGACAAGGCCTCCGACCCCTGGGGCGTCAAGATCACTCGCTACGAGATCAAGACCATCACGCCGCCGCCCTCCGTCCTCGACGCCATGGAGAAGCAGATGCGCGCCGAACGCGAAAAGCGCGCCGCCATCGCCGAGTCCGAAGGCGAACGCCAGTCCAAGATCAACCGCGCCGACGGCGACAAGCAGGAGAAGATCGCCTGGTCCGAGGGCGAGAAGACCCGCCGCATCAACGAGGCCGAGGGCCGCGCCCAGGAAATCCTCCTCGTCGCCGAGGCCACCGCCAACGGCATCCGCCAGATCGCCAATGCCATCGCCAACACCCCGGGCGGCATGGAGGCCATGAACCTGAAGGTCGCCGAACAATACATCGGCGAATTCGGCAAGATCGCCAAGGCCGGCAACACGATGATCCTCCCGACCGACCTCGCCAACGTCGCCGGCTTCATCAAGGCCGCCACCTCCGTCGTCAAGTCCGTCCCCTAGCTTCTCCTCTGCAATACCCCTGGCAGCATGCCCATGATGGACTAGGCCGGGGGACCAATGGCCTCTGGCCGCAGGGATAGGTCAAGGAGGTCCAACGCGGACTTGCAGGCACAGGGGGGGAATGCTAGAGTGCAAGGGTCATGTATCGCTTGATCTTCCAGACCGGCCGCCATGCGGGCAGGTCGCTGGCTGTTCGCCAGTCGGTCCTTGTCGTGGGCCGTGCGCCGGAATGCCATCTGTCGTTCCCGGAGGAAGCCAGCCTGTCGGCGCGACATTTCCGTATCGAGGAGAACCAGGCCGGGGTCTTCGTCTGCACGCTCGACCCGGACAGCCTCCTGAAGGTCAACGGCGAGCCCCTGCTGGGCGACCGCCCGCTGCACGAGGGCGACATCCTGGAGGTGGGGGCGACGCGCATGCGCTTCAGCGAGGGGCGAGGGGAACGCGGCGTCCGTGAGGAGCGGCGGCGTCTTGCGCTCAAGGGCAAGGTCTCCCACGGCGTCATCCAGCCGATGGGCACGCTGCTGACCCTCGGCCTGGCCCTGGGCGAGCTCCTGCTGGTCTGGCTGCTGTTCATCTGGCCGCAAGTGTGGATTAGCCCGGAAACCGAGGCCGCCGACCTCGCCCGTGCCGAGGCCATCCGCGCCCAGCAGGCCGCCGAGACGAACGCCGTTGCCGCCGCCACCCAGCCCGCGCCGGGTCCGGCAACCACCGATGGCGGCGGCACGGCAGTCGCGGATGCGACGCCGGCGGGGACGTCTCCGGCTACGCCCCCCTCCGGCGCCACGTCGCTCCCCGCACCCACCGCTCCGCAGGCCGCCAAGCCTACCAGCGTCGTCGCCACGCCCACCGACCTCTCTCCAGAGATGATGGCCGCCCGCGCCGCCGCCCAGGATGCCGCCGCCGCCCTCGCCGCCAATCCGGACGCGGACCTCTCCGCCGAAACCAACGCGACCGTCGCCGCCCTCGCCCTGCTCCAGGATGCCGACTTCGAGCCGGCCAGTCCCGTCACGCCCCTCTCGGAACTGCCCCCGCTTTCCAACGCCGATCCCCGCATCGCCGACGCCCAGCGCCTCCTCGCCCAGGCCGATGCCGCCGCCCAGTTCGCCGACTACGACGAGGCCCTCCGCATCGTCGAGGGCCTCCACGCCTCCGCCCCCGGCTTCTTGCCCGCCTACGAGATGCACGCCCGCATCCTCGAGGCCCGCGGCCAACTGAACGACGCCCTCGTCCGCTGGCGCCAGCTCAAGGGCCTCGCCCCCGCCGACAGCACCTTCCAGGCCACGGCCTCCGACGGCATCGAGCGCATGCAGAAGGCCATCGAGCTGTCCCAGGCCGCCCCGGTGACCGTACCTGCCCCGGACGCCGCCACCGCGCGCGCCACCATTCGCAAGCCCGAGGTCCAGAAGCTCCCCACCGACGATGACGACGACCTCGCCGAGATGCGCGTCCTCAGCACCGCCATCGACATCGAAGCCGGCTCCTCCCTGCGCCCCGGCGACCGCCTCGACCTCTTCATCGAGTTCTTCGACCGCACCACCGCCGGCGACATCCTCCCCTCCCGCGCCATGGTCCAGGGCTCCCCGCTCGAACGGACCGTTCCCGGCGGCACCGGGGCCCGCTCCATCCCCGTCGACAACTACACCTACGTCGTCCCTCGCAGCCTCCTCGCCCGCGACCGCACCACCACCACCGTCTACTACGGCTACCGCATCCGCCTCTACTCCGGCACCAACCTCCTCGATGCCGTCGCCAAGCCCAGGAAGCTCCTCGAGCTCGCTATCCCGGCCACTCCCGCGCCTGCCCCCGCAAACTAGGAAAGCAAAGGATCCAGAGATGAACACTCGCCCCTCCTGCCGGCCGTCCGCTCCTGGCTCTCCTCAGTCCCTGCGCACGCGCTCCGCAGGGGCCCTTGCGTTCCTCCTGCTGGTGGCCGTCGCCGTCGCTCCGGCAACCCGCGCCGCCACGGCGGACCCGCCCGAGATCGGCCCCGTCATCAAGGGCGTCGGCGCCGGCCGCACCACCACCTTCCGCGTCTGGGCCCCCGATGCCCACGCCGTCGCCATCCAGGGCGATTTCACGGGCTGGAAGAAGGCCCCCATGCAGCGCGACCCGGCCAACGGCCAGTACTGGGTCGCCACCAGCGCCCGCGCCCGCGACGGCGACGGCTACCAGTTCGTCATCGACGACCACCTCGTCCAGCGCGATCCCGCCGCCCGCCGCGTCAACGCCCACGAGAACAAGGGCTACGTCGTCGATCCCACCCGCTTCGACTGGGCCAAGGCCATGGCCGCCGCCACGCCCGCCCGCCCCGGCCTCAACGCCGCCCCCGCCCGCCCCGTCGTCTGGAAGACCCCCGACCTCCGCGACATGGTCATCTACGAGCTCCACCTCGGCACCTTCGTCGCCGACATCCCCGGCGGCAAGGCCCCCTTCCTCCGCGCCATCCGCGTCCTCCCCTACCTCCGCGCCCTCGGCGTCAACGCCATCCAGCTCATGCCCGTCAACGAGTTCCCCGGCGACCGCTCCTGGGGCTACAACCCCGGCGACCTCTTCGCCATCGAGTCCTCCTACGGCACCCCCGACGAGTTCCGCACCTTCGTCGCCGCCTGCCATGCCCAGGGCATCGCCGTCCTCCTCGACATCGTCCACAACCACTACGGCCCCGACCAGCTCGCCCTCTGGTCCTTCGGCTGGAACGACGGCCCCGGCCCCTACTTCTACGCCGACCCCACCCTCGCCAACACCGAATGGGGACCGCGCCCCGACTTCTCCAAGCCTGGCGTCCGCGAGTTCATCCACGCCTCCGTCCGCATGTTCCTCGAGGAGTACCGCCTCGACGGCTTCCGCTGGGACTCCGTCCACAACATCCGCTACACCCCCGAGAACGCCGGCGAGGCCAACTCCGATGGCGACACCCTCCTGCGCACCGTCAACGCCTGGATGCAGGAACGCTTCCCCGCCGCCATCCGCGTCGCCGAGGACCACGCCTTCGACAACGGCGGCGTCGGCTTCCACGCCCAGTGGAACTCCGCCTTCCAGGCCGACCTGTCCGGCTTCCTGGCGACCGTCGACGACCAGAAGGACGTCACCAGCTTCGCCGCCCTCCTCTCGCGCCTCCAGTCCAGCTGGATCCAGTTCTCCGAATGCCACGACTCCGCCGGCGACCTCAACGGACACCACCGCATCGCCTACCACATCGACCACGTCAATCCCGAGTCCCTCCGCGCCCGCGCCCTCTCCCTGATGGCCAACGCCATCGTCATGACCGTCCCCGGCACGCCCATGTACCTCCAGGGGCTCGAAGCCCACGACACCCGCGACTTCTCCGACCAGAATCCCTTCCCCTGGGGGGCCGCCCGCGGCCCCCGCAAGGGCCTCGTCCAGGCCAGCGCCGACCTCGCCCGCCTGCGCCGCAACCTCGACGGCCACACCCCCGGCCTCCGCGGCGAGGAGATCGCGATCCTGCAGGCCGACCCGGGTGCCAAGGTCATCGCCTACTCGCGCCGCGATTCCTCCGGGACCGGTGCCGCCGGGGCCTCCACCCTGGTCATCCACAACTGCGGCCCCGCACACCTCACCAACTATGCCGTCCGCCTGCCTGCGCCGGTGGCCGGCAAGGCACCTGCCATCTGGTATTGCCACTTCACCAGCGCCAACCCCGGCTACGACGCCGAGTTCAAGGCCATCGGCCCGCGCGTGGGCGACGGCTTCCACCTGTCCAGCGCCACCCAGAACGCCCTCGCCCTGGACCTCGGCCCCTGGTCCACCGTCATCCTCTCGCCCGCCGCGCCCGCACGTCCCAACGTGAAGGTCGCCGCCCGCTGCACCCTGCCCGAGATTCCCGCCGCCGGCCCCGGCCCCGTCGCCCCCGGCGCCCTGCCGCCTGGCCAGTTCGCACCGGGCGTGGACACCTACGTCGAGCAGATCATCGACCCGTTCCCCTACTTCTTCCTCCCGCTGCCCTGAGCCCCCCGCCGGTCCTGGAGCTCGCTCGCCCCCCCCCCGTCGCCCCCTCCCGCCGCTCCCTCCCGCCGCGCCCCTCGCCACCCCTCCCCTGTCGACCGTCAACCGTCGACTGTCGCCCCCCCATTCCCCTTCCCCCCCGCCCCCAAACCCGTGTGATTTTACGTGAAACACTGGTTTTTTGCCAATTTTCATCTCGAGCTGCGAAACCGTCGTTCTCCGCCC
>JAFTAH010000108.1 GCA_017458625.1 Kiritimatiellia bacterium
CCCCGCCCAGCCCCAGCCCGAAGGCGCTCTGGCCGAGGCCGCCTCCCCCGCCGCCGACCCCGACCTTCCCGTCGTCCTCGAGCGCGCCACCCCCGCCACCGTCGCCGAAGTCCGCGAGCCCTCCCGCGGCGAACGCATCGCCAAGCAGCTCCAGGCCCGCGGCTTCTCCGCCGAGGCGGCCATCTTCTCCATCTCCCTCCTGCCCATCGTCGAGCTCCGCGGTGCCATCCCCGCCGGCCACATCCTCATCCCCCGCCAGCCCGGCCAGTCCCGCTTCGGCGCCGACGACTGGCTCCGGTCCGCCCGCATATACCTCTGGGCGGTCCTCGGCAACATGCTCCCGGCCCCCTTCATCCTCTGGCTCCTCGGCCCCCTCTCCCGCCTCTGCATGAAGACCCGTCTCGGCGACCGCTTCTTCACCTGGCTCTTCGCCCGCACCCGCCGCAAGACCGCCAGCATCGAGAAGTACGAGTTCTGGGGCCTGGCCATCTTCGTCGCCATCCCCTTGCCCGTCACCGGCGCCTGGACGGGGGCCATGGCCGGCTGGCTCCTGGGCATCCCCTTCTGGAGCGCCCTCCTCTCCCTCTTCCTAGGCGTCTGCGCCGCCGGCCTCATCATGACGGCCCTCTGCCTCCTCGGCTGGCTCGGCCTGGCCATCGCCTTGGCCGCCCTGCTCCTCCTCGTCCTCGTCCCCCTCCTCCGTCCCACCCCAAAAACCACCTGAAAACATGGTTCCATTCAATGGAAAACTGCCGGAAACATGTTTCCATTGTCTGGAAATAGTGCAGAAACACGTTTCCATTCCCTGGAAAACTTCGCCTACCCCCTAGCCCCGCCACCCCCTAGCCACCTTGCCCAGCCCCATGCCCCCGCCCCCAGACGCCTCCTCTTCCCCGCCCCGGCACCTCGACTTCTGGTACGCCGTCCGCAACACCACCATCCTCCTCCCCCCCCGCAACCCCCTCGAGACCTTCGGCAACACCCTCATCCACTACCACCTCCTCACCGAGCCCATGGACCAGGTCGGCGCCGTCCGCCACCGCGAAGGCCGCATCCAGGCCTACCGCCCCGAGATCCTCACCCCCGACGCCTTCGCCGCCTCTCCCCTCGCCGAAGGCTTCCGCGACGGCCCCTCCGATGACTTCATCCGCTGGCTCCGCCGGCACGCCGACGACATCGCCATCCTCAAGTACGGCTTCCGCATCCGCCAGGAAACCACCTCCGAAACCCTCCTCCACACCCCTCTCCCCGACCTCGCCGCCACCATCCGCGCCGACCTCCTCGCCGCCGCCGACCCCTTCTCCGCCCTCGTCCTCGGCGTCGACGAACCCTGGGAGGTCTGCCTCCTCAAGCTCCTCTTCGACACCGCTGGCCGCTCCGCCCCCGCCAACGCCCGCGAGCTCCGCGCCGACCCCGACGGCTCCCGCCACCGCGCCGAGGCCGCCTTCCGCGACGCCGCCCGCGACCGCTCCCGCATCCCCGCCCTCGCCGCCCTCCTCCAGGAACTCCACCTCTTCGACGAATACGAGGACCGCTTCTACGCCCTCGTCCGCAACCCCTCCTGACCCACCCCGACCCCGCCACCATGAAACGACTCGCCCGCCCCCTCTCCCTCGCCCTCCTCCCCTCCCTCCTGCTGCTGCTCCTCCTCCTCCCTCGTCCCGCCTCCGCCTACGACCTCCTCGTCCAGCCCGAACTCCTCTCCCGCAGCCGCGGCGTCACCAACGCCCTTGTCCACGACGACACGACCGCCTACCCCGAGGAAACCGCCATCTGCGCCTACTCCCTCGCCTCCGCCGCCACCGCCCACCGCGACCTCTGGCTCTTCGCCGCCTCCGACGCCACCTTCCTCGGCAACGCCCGCCAGGATCTCCGCGCCTTCGCCGCCGCCTTCCGCCTCGCCGGCACCGTCGCCGGCAACCTCGCCGCCGCCGCCAACGGCATCCAGCTCCTCACCAACGCCGCCGTCGCCGGCGACCTCCTCCTCGCCGCCGGCACCACCATCCTCGCCGACGGCCACGTCGCCGGCACCGCCCGCTTCTATGCCCCCGACGTCCGCCTCGCCGGCACCTACGACGCCGACGTCTACATCTACGCCACCAACGCCACCATCGCCCCTGGCACCGTCATCGCCGGCACCCTCGTCTGGCACTGTCCCGCCCCCCCCGTCATCCCCGCCGACGCCTCCATCCCCAACGTCCTCGACCGCTCCGCCGCCGCCACGCCCCGCTCCTTCCTTTCCATCCTCCTCGACCGCCTTGCCGACGCCGCCCTCTTCCTCGTCGCCTTCCTCCTCCTCGGGCTCCCCTTCTTCCGTCTCTTCCCCCTCCGTGCCGCCGCCACCCTCACCCTCATGCAGGCCCGTCCCTTCCGCTCCATCCTCCTGGGCCTGGCCCTCTTCATGCTCGTCCCCTTCCTGGCCCTCCTCCTTGTCGCCACCGGCTACGGCATGCCCGTCGGCCTCGCCGCCCTTCTCCTCTTCGCCCTCGTCGCCCTGCTCGGCCCCGTCCTCCTGGCTGCGCTGGCCGGACATGCCCTCTTCCACCGCCATCCCGCCAGCATCTTCCGCATCCTTGGCCCCGGCCTCCTCCTCCTCGCGGCCCTCCGCGTCCTCTTCCCCGGCTTCGCCGCCACCCTCCTCCTCTTCTCCTCCGTCTACGGCCTCGGTGCCTTCGCCCTCTCCCTTCTTCGCCCGCCTCCCGTCATGCGCCTCCCCGGCCCCCCGCCCTCCCAGCCCCAGCCCCAGCCCCCTCCCCTCCCCCGCGACCCAACCCCCTAGGCGCAGCACAAAAAACGTGCCCGGGCGGAAAACCCGGCCCCGGGCACGGAAAATGGAGGCGTGGATCGGAATCGAACCGACGTATGAGGATTTTGCAGACCCTTGCCTTACCGCTTGGCTACCACGCCTTGATCGCCGCGAACTCTACCCGACTCCCCCCCCCCTGTCAACTGCCTTTCTCCCCCTCCCCCTCAAAAATCGTCTCCCCCACCGCCTCCGAGGGGTGCGGGGCCCCTCCCCCCCGTCCTTTGCCCTCCCGAATTGGCGTGATTTTACGTCAAACATTGCCCTTTTTGGCCATTCTTGCCCTTGTTCTCGCCCCGGGGGGGCGCGGGGGGCCTCCCCCGTCCTTTGCCCTCCGCTCCGCCCCTTGCCCCCTTTGCCTCCCCCCTTCGCCTTACCGCTCCGCCCCCGCCGACACCGGCAGCCTTGTCCGCCACTTCGTCACCGAATACGGCTCCGCCCGCCACACCCGCTGCGTCTCCCGAATCATCGCCCCCCCGAACGCCGCCGACCGGATAATCAGCACGTTCTCGTCATTCTTCTCGAACGCCGCCTGCGAAAAGTTCGCCGACCCCAACACCACCTTCTCCCGGTCCGCCACGATCACCTTGTGGTGCAACAGCACCCCCGGCGACAGCCGCACGCTCGCCCCCGTCGCCCGCAGCTCCCGCGTCTTCGCCGTCGGATGCGACGACATGTCCGTGTCCAGCACGATGATCACCCGCACCCCACGCTTCACCGCTCGCCCGATCGCCTCCACCATCGACCCGTCCGTGAACGAGTACGCCATGATGGCCAGCTCCGTCTTCGCCCCGTCGATCACCCCCACCATCGCCGCCCGCACGTCGTCCTCCGGCGTGAACAGGTTCTGCACCTCCACCGTCCCGATCGTCACCCGCGGATACGGCGTCGGATACGCCAGCCGCCGCCCGTGCCGCCCCTCCAGGATCTCCTGGAACTCACGCTCGTAGTTGTACGCCAGCTGCGCGCTGTCCAGCACGATCACGTGGTTGTCGTTGAACCGCGACCCGTTCCGCGTCAGGTTGTAGCTCCCCGTCCACACCGTCTCCCCGTCCGCCACCATGAACTTGTTGTGCATCAGCCCCGACTTGTTGTGCACCAGCGTCAGGATCCCCTCCGCCTTCATCGCCTTCAGCTGCTCCAGGATCGGATACGCCTTCTCCGCGTTCGGCGCGTGCAGCAGCACCCGCACCTTCACCCCCCGCGAATGCGCCGCCAGCAGCGCGTCCGCGAATTCCGGCATGTCCAGGTCGAACACGCACACGTCCAGCGTCTTCTCCGCCGACTCGATGAACGCCACCACCGCCTTCTCCATCAGCGGCGACGGCCCGATGAAGAAGTACACCGGATGCCCGTCGAACGCCCCCTTCAGCACCGACTCCGCATAGAACGGGTCCACGTCCAGCCTCAGCTCCCGGCCCGCCGCCTCCCCCGTCCCCAGCGCCAGCACACACGCCCCCAGCGCGCATGCCAACCATTTTCCGCCTCTGCCAGACCACCTCTTCATCGCCCCCCCATCCTACCTCCCCCCTCTCCCCCTTTCCAACTCCAAAATCCCTCCCCCCCCTTGTCTATCGGAGCGGCGGGCTTCTTCCCGCCCTCCTTGCCCCCCCTTGCCGAATCCCCCTTTTTGCGTTATCTTAAGGAATGAACCATTGTCCCTCCCTTGGAGATTCCCCATGAACGCATCCCAGCACCCCCAGAACGACCAGTCCCAGAAGTCCGCCCTCCAGAAGTTCGGCCGCGACCTCACCGACGACGCCCGCCACGGCCGCATCGACCCCGTCATCGGCCGCGACGCCGAAACCCGCGAGGTCCTCCAGATCCTCTCCCGCCGCACCAAGAACACCCCCATCCTCATCGGCGAGCCGGGCGTCGGCAAGACCGCCATCGCCGATGGCCTCGCCCGCCGCATCGTCGCCGGCGCCGTCCCCGAATCCCTCAAGAACCGCAAGGTCATCGCCCTCGACATCCAGTCCATCCTCGCCGGC
>JAFTAH010000109.1 GCA_017458625.1 Kiritimatiellia bacterium
CTACACGCGCGTCGGGCGGCTCGTCTCCACCGACGGCCTCGCCGCGGCGGTCGGAAGCGGCACGGCGACCGTGGCGTTCGAGCCGGTCGAACTCCGCGCCACCATCGCGCCGGACGGCGACGGCGTGGCCATCGGCGCCGAGACGAACCTCCCCGAAGGCACCCCCATCGCCACGCTTGCCGCCGAACGGCTGGAGCCCGGCGAAATCGAGTGGCGCGATTACGCCGCCCTCGACGGCGAGGCGAAGGACCGCTGCCGGTTTTTCCGCCTCAAAGCCACGATTCAAACCAACCCATAGGAACCGGAACCCATGAAAAACATCCTGATCGTCTCCGCATCGGGCCGCAAGGGCGGCAACAGCGACCTCCTGTGCGACCAATTCGCCAAGGGCGCGACCGAAGCCGGGCACAACGTGGAGAAAATCCGCCTCGCCGAGAAGAAGATCGGCTACTGCACCGGCTGCTACGCCTGCCAGAAGCTCGGCAAGTGCGTCCAGAAAGACGACGCCAACGAGCTCGTCGAAAAGATGCTCTCAGCCGACGCCATCGTCCTCGCGACGCCGGTCTACTTCTACTCCATGAACGCCCAACTCAAGGCCCTCATCGACCGCACCGTCTCCCGCTGGGCCGACTTCGGGCGCTTCAAGGGGACCGAGTTCTGGCTCGTCGTCACCGCGGCCGACGAAGACAAGGCCATGATGGAGCCGACCCTCGCCGGTCTCCGCGGCTTCATGCGCGACTGCATGGAAGGCAGCATCGAGCGCGGCATCCTCTACGGCACCGGCGCCTACGAAAAGGGCGCGGTCAAGGCTTTGCCCGTCTTCCAAGAAGCCTACGAAGCCGGTCGCAACGCCTGAATTTCTTTCGCGCAAAGTCCGTAGCGGGGTTTTCCACACCGTGGAAAACATGCTCCCATGCTATGGAAAAACGGGAAAACTGGCTTCCATTGCGTGGAAAACTTCGCAGACTTCGCGCGGCAAGATGCCGCACCCCCGGAAGCTGGAAGGTGCGGCTCCCAGCCGCGTGCGGCGGGTGGGAAGCGGATGGAAGAGCGTCCTTTTTTGTCGTTTCCTGCCGCTTTTCCGGTGGCGGGCGGGCGGGAGTTCTGTTATGATTTCCGCAAGGAACGGCTCCTACGCCAACATCTGCCCCTACTGGCACGAACTGTGAACCCCGCCATGAACGACACTCCCTTCCGCCCCATTCGGCGGTTCAAACAACAGGTCCCCCACGAAAGGAACGAACCATGAAAACACTCCTCGTCAACGGAAGTCCGCGCAAGAACGGCAACACGGCCCGGGCGCTGCGGGAAGTCGCCGACACCCTCGCCGCCGAGGGAATCGAGACCGAGACGGTCTGGATCGGCACGAAGCCGGTGCGCGGCTGCATCGCCTGCTTCCAATGCATGGAAAAGTCGCTTGGCCGCTGCGTGTTCGACGACGATGTCGCCAACCGCATTGTCGAGAAGCTGCCGTCCGCCGATGCATTCGTGGTCGGCGCGCCCACCTACTACGGCCAGCCCAACGGCGCGTTCCTCGCCGTGTGGCAGCGCGTCTGCGTCGCGGGGCGCCGGCACGTCATGGGCAAGCCCGCCGCCGCCGTCGCCGTGTGCCGCCGGGGCGGCTCGACGGCATCCTACCAGTGCATGAACATGCCATTCGAGATGCTGAACTGCCCCATCGTCACGTCCCAGTATTGGAACATCGTGTTCGGGCGCGAAGAGGGCGAGTGCGAGATGGACACCGAGGGAATGCAGACCATGCGCACGCTCGGCCGCAACATGGCGTGGCTTCTCAAGAACATCCATGCCGACGGCGCCGTCCCGCCGCCCGCGCCGGAACCGTGGCAGCCCATGCACTTCATCCGGTAGGCGTCCCGGCATGAAATCCGCAATCCTTCTCGCCCTCGCCCTCGCGTTGCCGCTCTGCGCTTGCGCGCAGGAGGCCCCCGCCCCCAACCCCACGGAGACCGCCGACATGAAAACGACCGGAAAGACGCCCGCCACCGTATTCTTCACGCACGACATCTCGCCCGAGGGGCTGCAAAAGGCCTACCGCGCGCTGGGGCGGCCGCTGGAGGGGCGGAAGGTCGCCGTCAAAATCTCCACGGGCGAGGCCGGCAACACCCACTACCTCAAGCCGGAACTCATCGGCCCGCTCGTGCAATCGCTCGGCGGCGACATCGTGGAGTGCAACACCGCCTACGGCGGCTCGCGCCAGGATACGGCCGACCACCGGCAGACCATCGAAGACCACGGGTTCAACGGCATCGCCACCGTCGTCATCCTGGACGAGTTCGCCGAGACGGAAATCCCCTGTCCGGCGGGGTCCATCCACCTGGAGCGCGACCTCGTTGGCGCGGCCTTCACGAACTACACGGGCTTCGTCGTCCTCAACCACTTCAAGGGACACATGATGGGCGGCTTCGGCGGGGCGCTGAAGAACCTCTCCATCGGCGTCGCCTCCACGGCGGGCAAGGCGCGAATCCACTCCGCCGGGAAGACCGACAAGACCCCGGAGTGCTGGGGGATGCTGCCGCCGCAAGAGGATTTCATCGAGTCGATGGCCGAGGCGGCGGGCGCGGTGGTGCAGTACATGGGCGACCGCGCGGTGTACATCAGCGTGATGAACAACCTCTCCATCGACTGCGACTGCGACGGCCACCCCGCCAAGCCCGAAATGGCCGACGTCGGCATCCTCGCCTCCCTCGACCCCGTGGCGCTGGACGCCGCCTGCGTCGCCCTCGTCTACGCCTCCGACCCCAAGACCAGCGCATCCCTCCGCGAACGCATGGAAACGCGACTCGGCCCCCGCATCCTCGACCACGCCGAAAAGCTCGGCTACGGACAGAAAGCCTTCCGCCTCGTCTCGCTGGACGGCACCGAGCCGCCCTCCGTCAAGCGCGTGGACTGAACCCCGCCCAACCCGAAAGGTCCCCCCATGAAAAAGACCACTCTCCTCGCCGTCCTCCTCGCGCTGCCCCTGTGCGGCTGCGCCCAAGAACCCGAAACCCCGAAAGGAACCGAACCCGTGAACCAACCCAAAACCCTCGTCGCCTTTTTCTCCGCCACCGGCACCACCAAAGGCGTCGCCGAACGGCTCGCCGGGGCCATCGGGGCCGTGCTTTACGAAATCGCCCCCGAAACGCCCTACGGCATGGCCGACCTCGACTGGCGCGACAAGCAAAGCCGCAGCAGCGTCGAAATGGCCGACCGCGCCAGCCGTCCGGCCATCGCGGGCCCCGCGCCCGACCTCGCGGGCGTCGACGTCGTGTTCGTCGGCTTCCCGATTTGGTGGTATCGAGAGCCAAGCATTATCGACACCTTCGTTGAAAACAACGCCGACGCCCTGGCCGGGAAAACCCTCGTTCCCTTCGCCACCTCCGGCGGCAGCGGCATGGGCGACAGCAGCGCCAACCTCCAAGCCCTCGCTCCCGCCGCCAAAGTTGCCGAAGGCCGCCGCTTCCGCGGCTCCGCCTCCGCCGACGAACTCGCGGCCTGGGCGCGCGGCTTCCGCTGACCATTTCCATGAAATAGAGGGGCTTCCACACCGTGGAAAACTGGCTTCCATGCCATGGAAAAACGGCAAAACTGGCTTCCATGGTGTGGAACTTTTTCCGAAACTGGCTTCCATGGCGTGGAAAAATGCCGAAAATGGCTTCCATGGCGTGGAAGGTTTTTCGAGCGACGACTCATCAAGCGGGGGGCGGAAGTCAACGGGGACAAAAGTGGGTTCTATGGCGTGGAAAACCGGCGGAATTCGGCTTCCATGGCGTGGACACTTCGCGGACTTGGCGGACTTTGCGCGAGGCATTCTTCTCCTTCACGGCGCGGCAAGATGCCGCACCCCCGGAAGCGGAAGCACCACCGTCCGGAGGTGCGGCTTCCAGCCGCGCCCGGCGGGAGGAGAGGCAGGGTCAGGCGGGGGGGAGTCGGGTGGCGAGGAGGGGGATGGTCTGCTCGAAGGCGACGCCGTACCAGTGGTCGGGGGGGGTGGCCTGGATGGCGGCGCAGACGATGTCGGCGGCGAGGGCGGCCGCGGCGGGGGCGCCCAGTCCGCGCAGGAGGGCGCCCGCGAAGACGGAGGAGAAGACATCGCCGGTGCCGTGGGAGGTGCGGGCAAGGCGGGGGTTGAAGTCGTAGCGGATGGCGGTGCCGTCGGAGACGGCGGTGCCGAGGAGGTCCGGCTCGAAGGAGACGCCGGTCAGGACGACGTTTTTCGCGCCCAAGTCGTGGAGGCCCGCGACGGTGTCTTCGATGTATGCGCGGCCGTAGCCTTCGAGGACGGGCGGGCGGCCGAGGAGGAAGGCGGCTTCGGTGAGGTTGGGGAGGATGTAGTCGGCACCGGCGCAGAGGCGCGCCATTTTCGCGGGGAAGTCGGGGCCGAAGCCGGCGTAGAGACGGCCGCCGTCGGCCATGACGGGGTCGACGATGCGCAGGGCGCCGGGGGCGGCGCAGGTGGAGAGGATGGAGAGGATGGGGTCGATCTGCGGCTCGCAGACGTAGCCGGTGAGGAAGGCGTCGAAGCGCAGGCCGAGTTCGTTCCACTTGGCTTCGACGAGGGGCAGCTCGCCGGTAAGGTCGCGGAAGGTCCACGAGGGGAAGCCGCCGGTGTGGTTGGAGAGGACGGCGCTCGGCAGGACGGCGCATTCGACGCCGCACGCGGAGACCAGCGGCAGGGCCACGGTGGCGGAGCACTGGCCGACGCAGGAGATGTCCTGGATGGTGAGGAGGCGTTTCATGGCTGGGGTCCTTTCGGTTGCGGATTGTCCGGCGCGGGGCCGAGGATGGGGGCGATGCGGTCGAGGGCTTCGAGCAGGCGGGCGCGGGAGGTGGCGAGGTTGAGGCGCAGGTGGGCGGTGCCGGGGGCTTCGCCGTAAACCGAGCCGGGGGAGAGCTTCACGCGCGCCTCCCGTTCGAGGCGTCGCGCGAGGGCGGCGGAGCCGGATGCGGCGGCGGGGGCGGCAGTGGCGTCCATCCACGCCAAGCAGGTCGCTTCGAGGGCGGCGAGGCGGAGCGCGGGGAGGCGTTCGCGCAGGAAAGACGCGAGGGCGAGAAAGTTGCCGTGGAGGTGGCGGAGGAGGGCGTCGAGCCAGGGCGCGCCTTCGCGCCAGGCGGCTTCGGCGGCGGCAAAGCCCAAGGGACCGGGTTCGGCCGCGCCGCGCGCTTCGAGGTCGGCGGCCAGACGCGCGCGCAAGGCAGGGTCGGGGCAGACGAGCGCCGCGTTCTGGAGTCCCGCGAGGTTGAACGCCTTGGAGGCGGAAAGGAGGACGGCGGCGGCGTCCGGCGCGACGGTGGCAAAGGGGACGTGGCGCGAGCCGGGCATCTGCAGGTCGGCATGGATTTCGTCGCTCGCCACGGGGACGCCGCGGGCACGGCAGATGGAGGCGACGCGCTCCAGCTCGTCCCGGGTCCAGGCGCGGCCGCACGGGTTGTGGGGGTTGCAGAGCAGGAAGAGTTTGGTCCGGGGCGCGGCGAGTGCGCGGTCGAGGGCGTTGAAGTCGATTTCAGCGGAAAAGTCGCCCGTTGCGCCGGGACGCGGCGGAACCGGGCGCAGGGGAACGCAGAGCGGTTCGACGCCCTGGCGCCGGATTTCCGGAAAGAAGCCGTTGTAGGCGGGAAAAAGCAGGGCCACGGCGTCGCCGGGGGCGCAGAAGGCGCGGACGACTGCGCCCAGGAGCGGCATGAGGCTTGTCGAGGGGAGGACCGAGGCGGGGTCGATGTTCCAGCCATGGCGGCGCGCGTACCAGCCGCAGAGCGCGGGACGCCAGCCGGGCGGTTCGAGGGGGTAGCCGAAGACGCCAAGGTCCACCCGGCGTCGCAAGGCGTCGAGGATCGGCGGCGCCGCCGCGAAGTCCATGTCCGCGATCCACAGCGGCAGGACGCCTTCCCCGCGCGGCGCGTCCCATTTGCAGGAGCCGGTGCCGCGCAGTGGCGGCGGGGCATCGAAATCGAACGCGGTTGGATTGGCGGAGGTGCGGGGACTCATGGCGCGGATGGAGCGACGGGGAAAAAGACCGCGCCCCCGCGGAGGAGGCGCGGCTGCGGTGCGGCTGCGGGGAGGGGGTCAGAACTGGTATTGCGCGGAGAGGACGAAGCCGTCGCCGACGCCGAGGCGCGAGCCGGATTTGCTGCCGGTGTCGACGTAGGCGCCCACGAGGGTGAGTTTCGGGGTCGCGAACCAGGCCGCGTGCAGGTCGTAGTAGTCGTGGTTCTCCACCTTATCCGCGTCGATGCCGCTCTTGTATTCGGCGCCGAGGGCCAGCCACGAGACCGGGATGAGGTCGAGGTTCGCGAACCAGCCGAAGCCATAGTCGCCGTGGCCGACGACGCCGTTGACGACTTCGTCGCTGGCCTGGACGCCCGCGGAGACGAGGAACGGCAAGACGTCATTGGCGACGAGTTTCGTCGCAACGGCGTAGAAGTCGGCGCCGTCCTTGTCGAGGCCGAGGGCGTCGGCGGTGGCGGAATCGGTGTGCTTGTAGACGCCCCCCACGGAGACGGCGGGCAGCCAGCCGAGGTCGAAAGCCCCGTCGGGGAGGACGTTGAGCTTGAGGCCGAGGTTGTGCGTCGAGATGGAGTCGTCGCCGTATTGGTTGGCGTCGGTCCAGCCGTAGCCGTAGGAGAGTTCGAGGCGCTTGGCGACCGAAAGGGCGGCGGAGGCCGCGGCCCAGTCGATGTCGGCGCCGTCGAGGCGGGTGTACCACGCGCCGAACTGCGGTGTGGAGACGAGTTGGTCGTCGTCCGCGTAGGTGCCCGCGGTGAAGGCGACGGGGTTGAAGGCGATGCCCCCGGTGCCCTGGAGTCCGTTCAGCGGAACGCCCGCACGGGCGGCGGAAGCGGCGAGGGATGCGGCGAGAAGGAGGGTTGCAATGTTGTGTTTTTTCATGGTTTTCCTTGTTTTGAATGGTTTTGTTTGGATGGTTTTGTCAGAGGTCGATGGGTTCGGGAAATGCGAGGCGGGCCCGCATTCGAAAGGTACATCGACCGGGGAGCGACATCCGGTGAAGAACAAGGATGAAAAACGGCGAGAGTTGCACACGGGCTCCTTTCGGCGTGCGCGGCGGCGGGGGGCCGCCGCCGCGCATTTGGAGGGGGATTCAGATGGCGGCGAAGGCGCGTTCGAGTTCGGCGGTGATGTCGTCGATGTGCTCGAGGCCGATGGAGAGGCGGATGAGTTCGGGGAGGACGCCGCCTTTGCGGAGGTCTTCGTCGGAGAGCTGGGAGTGGGTGGTGGAGGCCGGATGGATGACCAGCGACTTCGCGTCGCCCACGTTCGCCAGCAGGGAGAAGATTTCGCCGTTGAGGGCGTCGGCGAAGGCCCGCGCTTCCTTGCTGCCGCCCTTGACGCCGAAGACGACCATGCCGCCGGCGCCGTTGGGGAGGTATTTGGCGGCGAGGTCGGGGTGGGAGAGGGAGGGGTATTTGACCCAGGCGACCTTGGGGTGCTTTTCGAGGAATTTCGCGACGGCGAGGGCGTTTTCGCTGTGGCGCGCGATGCGCAGGGGCAGCGATTCGACGCCCTGCAGGAAGATCCAGGCGGCGTCGGGGGCGAGCGTCGGGCCCTGGTTGCGGATGCCGACGGTCAGGAGGCGCAGCGAGAAGGCGACCGGCTTGAGCGGGTCGGGGAGGTCGTGGGCGAAGCGGAGTCCGTGGTAGCCACCGTCGGGTTCGTTGAAGAGGGCGAACTTGGGGTCGGTCCAGTCGAACTTGCCCGCGTCGACGACCACGCCGCCGATGCCCGCGCCGTGTCCGCCGATCCACTTGGAGAGGGAGTGGATGACGAGGTCGGCGCCGTGGTCAATGGCGCGGAGGAGGGGCGGCGGGGTGAAGGTGGCGTCGACGACGAGCGGGAGGTGGTGCTTGCGGGCGACGGCGGCGTAGCCGTCGAGGTCCGCGACGTCGAGCGCGGGGTTGCCGACGGCTTCGACGAAGATCAGGCGCGTCTTTTCGTTGATGGCCGCTTCGACGGCGGCGAAGTCGTTGACGGGCGTGAAGCGGACCTTGATGCCGGCGTTCGGCAGGATGGCGTCGAACTGCGAGAAGGTGCCGCCGTAGAGGTTGTCGGCCGAGACGATTTCGTCGCCGGCGCGCGCGATGTTCGTGACGGTGAAGAAGATCGCCGCCGTGCCGCTGGCGAGCGTCTGGGCCGTGGCGCCGCCTTCGAGGGCCGCGAGGCGCTGGGCCAGGACGTCGTTGGTGGGGTTCATCAGGCGGGCGTAGATGTTGCCGAGTTCGCGGAGGGCGAAGAGGTCGGCCCCGTGCTTGGAGTCGCGGAAGTTGTAGGCCGTGGTGCGGTAGACGGGGACGGCGCGGGCGTTGGTGGTCGGGTCGCCGTGGGGGTTTTGGCCGGCGTGGACGGCCAGGGTTTCGATGTGGTAGGTCATGGTTAGGTAGTTTGGTGGTTAGGTGGTTAGGTGGTTAGGTGGTTAGGTAGTTGGGTGGTTGGGTGGTTGGGAGGGGCGATTGCGGTCGAATGCAGGCGATGGCAATCGTTTCTTCTTCAGGCCTCGGCGAAGAGCCAGGTGGAGAGGTAGCGTTCGCCGGTGTCGGGGAGGAGGACGACGATGCGCTTGCCGGCGAACTCGGGCTTTTTGGCGAGTTCGAGGGCGGCGTAGAGGGCGGCGCCGGAGGAGATGCCGACGAGGAGTCCTTCCTCCTTCGCGGCGGCGCGCGCGGTGGCGCCGGCGTTCTCGGCGGAGACGGGGATCACGCCGTCGTAGATCGACGTGTCGAGCGTCTTCGGGACGAAGCCCGCGCCGATGCCCTGGATTTTGTGGGGTCCGGCGTGGCCCTGCGAGAGAACGGGGGAGGTGTCGGGCTCGACGGCGAAAATCTTGACGTCGGGGTTGACCTCGCGGAGTGCCTTGCCGACGCCCGAGAGGGTGCCGCCCGTACCGACGCCGGCGACGAAGACGTCGACCTTGCCGTCGGTGTCGCGGAGGATTTCCCGCCCGGTGGTGCGGTAGTGCTTCTCGGGGTTGGCGGGGTTCTCGAACTGCTGCGGGATGAGGGAGTTCGGGGTGGCGGCGTGCAGCTCGTTGGCCTTGGCGATGGCGCCCTTCATGCCGTCGGTGCCGGGGGTGAGGACGAGCTCGGCCCCGTAGGCGGCGGCGAGCTTGCGGCGCTCGACGGACATCGTGTCGGGCATCGTGAGGATCAGGTGGTAGCCCTTGACCGCGGCGATCAGCGCGAGGCCGACGCCCGTGTTGCCGCTCGTCGGCTCGATGAGCGTGCCGCCGGGCTGGAGGACGCCCGCCGCCTCGGCCGCCTCGATCATCGCGAGCGCGATGCGGTCCTTGACCGACCCGCCGGGGTTGAAGTATTCGACCTTCGCGACGACTTCCGCGCCGCCCTGGTTCAGCTTGCGGATGCGGACGAGCGGAGTATTGCCGACCAATTCAGTAATCGTTTCGTGGATATTAGCCATTTGGTGTTCCTCTTTCAGTTGTTGGATTGCATTTTAAATCGTATTTTGCTGGCGATAAAACACAACCTTTTCAGTTGCGTTTGACGGCAGTCTACCCGCCCGCATTCCCGGTGTCAAGACCAAAACAAAACTTTTTTTGTTGATTTTCCAGCAGGGGAATTTTATGCTCGCGGGCGATGAAACTGACCGCCCAAACCCGCTACGCCCTGCGCATTTTGCTGGACATCGCCGCCCACGGGAACGATGCCCCCCGGCCGATCAAGGAGATCGCCGCGTCGCAGAGGATTTCCGAAAAATTCATCGCGCGCATCGTGGTGCCGATGCGGCGGGCGGGGCTCCTGGCCAGCGCGCGGGGGGTGCGCGGGGGGCTGCTGCTGGGGCGGTTTCCCGAGAAAATCACGCTGCTAGACATCGTGGAGGCGACGGACGGGACCTTGGCGATTGCCAGTTGCCTCGCGCGGCCGGGAACCTGTCCCCGGCAGGGGCGTTGCGCCGCGGAATGCGCCTGGCGACGTGCGAACGACGTACTGGCGGAGGCGCTGCGGGCGGTAACGCTGGCGGAGATCGTGGGGGACGAGAAGCGGTTCGCGGCGGAGGCGGGGGAGGAAACGGATTATTGCATTTGACGGGGGGGGGAAGGGCAGCACGGGGGCTGCCCGGCAAGAACTTGACGGGAAACGGGGAAGGGACACCGGGGCGGTCAGGTGGCGGAGGAGACGCGGAGGAAGCGTGGGAGGGAGGCGGGCCAGTCGAAGAGGAGGCGGGTTCGAGGGGGGAGGCGGGAGGGCGTAAAGAAGGCCGCCAGGGGAAAACCTGGCGGCCGCAGGGCCGGAGAGACCCGGCCGGTGGGGAGTAGAGGCTAGGCGTTGCGCCGTTCGTTGAGGGCGGCCTTGCGGGAGAGGCGGACCTTGCCGTTATCCTCGACGGAGAGGCACTTGACCCAGATCTCCTCGCCCATCTTGACGACATCGTCGGTGCGGTTCACGCGGCGATTGTCGAGCTCGGAGATGTGGACGAGACCTTCCTGGCCGGGCAGGAACTCGACGAAGCAGCCGAAGTCCTTGATGCCGGTGACCTTGCCCTTGTAGAGCTTGCCGGGCTCGGGTTCGGCGGTGAGGGCCTCGATCTCGCGGATGGCGGCGGCCATGTTCTCCTTGTTGTTGGAGTAGACGGAGACCTTGCCGGAGTTGTCCTCGTCGATGTCGATGGAGACCTTGGTCTCTTCGGTGATGCGGCGGATGTTCTTGCCGCCGGGGCCGATGAGGGCGCCGATCTTGTCGGGGTTGATCTTGATGACCTGGATGCGCGGAGCGTAGGGAGAGAGCTCGGCGCGAGGAGCCGGGATGGTGGCCTCGATCTTGTCGAGGATCTTCTGGCGGGCGGCATAGGCGCGGTCGAAGGCGCCGGCGACGAGATCCCAGGAGAGGCCGCGGATCTTGAGGTCCACCTGGAAGCCGGTGATGCCCTGGCGGGTGCCGGCGACCTTGAAGTCCATGTCGCCGCAGTGGTCTTCGGCACCGATGATGTCGGTAAGGAGGACGGGGGCGTGGCCTTCGCCAGTCACGAGACCGATGGAGATGCCGGCGACGGGGCTCTTGATGGGCACGCCAGCGTCCATGAGGGCGAGGGTGCCGACGCAGACGGAGGCCATGGAGGAGGAGCCGTTGGAGCCCATGATCTCGGAGACGAGGCGGATGGTGTAGGGGTAGTCATCCGGGACGACCTGGCGGATGGAACGCTCGGCCAGGGCGCCGTGGCCGATCTCGCGGCGGTTGAGGCCGCCCAGGCGCTTGACTTCGCCCGTGGAGTAGGGCGGGAAGTTGTAGTGGAGGGTGAAGCGCTTCTTGGTGGGACCGCCGGTCAGGCCGTCCATCTCCTGCTCGTCCTGGCCGGTGCCGAGGGTGCAGATGCCGACGGCCTGGGTCTCGCCGCGCTGGAAGAGGGCGGAACCGTGGACGCGCGGCAGCAGGGAGACATCGGCGGTGAGCGGACGCAGCTCGTCCATGGCGCGGCCGTCCATGCGCTTGCCCTTCTCGAGGACGCCCTTGCGGACGAGCTCGATCTCAAGGGTGTCGAAGAGCTTCTTGAACAGGTTTTCGGTCATGACCTCTTCGCCATAAACCTCGACCATCTTGGGGAAGGTGGCATCGTAGACGGCGCCCATCTTGGCCTGGCGCTCGAGCTTCTTGACGGTGAAGAGGGCGTCTTCGAGGTCGGCGGCGGCGAACTCGCGGATCTTGGCCATCTGGCCTTCGTCGGGCAGGGTTTCGGTGAAGACCTTGGGCGGCAGGCCCATCTTGGCACGGAGTTCGTCCTGGGCTTCGCAGATGCGCTGGACGGCCTCGTGGCCGAACTTCATGGCGGCAACCATGTCGGCATTGGAGATTTCCTTGGCGGATCCCTCGATCATCATGGCCTTGTCATGGCGGCCGACGTAGACGAGGTCGAGGTCGCTATACTTCATCTGGGACTGGTCGGGGCAGAGGACGAACTGGCCGTTGATGCGACCGACGCGGACGGCGCCGATGGGGCCCAGGAAGGGGAGCTCGGAGAGCTGGAGGGCGCAGGAGGCGGCGTTGATGGAGAGGATGTCGCTCTCGTTTTCGCCGTCGGCGGTCATCAGCATGTTGTTGATCTGGACGTCATTGAAGAAGCCTTCCGCGAAGAGGGGGCGGATGGGGCGGTCGGTGACGCGGGCGGTGAGGATTTCCTTCTCGGTGGGGCGGCCTTCGCGCTTGAAGTAGCCACCAGGGATGCGGCCGGCGGCGTAGAAACGCTCGCGATACTCGACCTGCAGCGGGAAGAAGTCGATGCCCTCGCGGGGCTTGGAGGTGTTGGTGACGGCGGAGAAGACGATGGTCTCGCCGAGCTGGGCGGTGGCCTGGCCAGAGGCCTGCCGGGCGAGGAAGCCGGTCTCGAAGGTCAAGGTCTTGTTGCCGATGGGGACACTGACCGATGTGGTATTTTTCATGTATTTCCTTGCTGCCGGGACTGCCGGCTTTGGTTTTTGCTTTCTTGTGGTGTCAAAAGGGATAGGGCTGGGCAGGGGACATGCACCCAGAGGCCCTCGGCATCACGCGCGAAGGCGGAAAAGGAAAGGAAGGGCCTGGCCCCGAGGGCCGGAGGCCGCCACCAGGAGCCGCGTTCGTGCAGGTGCCGTTCGCCCGACGGGGGCGGCTAGCGGCGCAGGCCGAGGCGAGCGATGAGCTTCTGGTAGCGGGGGAAGTCGGAATCGCGCAGGTAGTCGAGGAGCTTGCGGCGTTTCTGGACGAGAAGGAGGAGGCCACGGCGGGAGTTGTTGTCGTGCTTGTGGACCTTGAAATGCTCGGTGAGGTCGCTAATCCGGCGCGAGAAGAGGGCGACCTGAACCTCGACGGATCCGGTATCCTTCTCGTGCTGCTGGTATTCCTTCTTGATCTCGGCCTTGACGGTACTGTCAATCATGATGTGTCTTCTCTCTATACGGTTTGAATGCAAATACGTGCGGGACTATACGGAGACAGCCCTGCGGTTGCAAGTGCAAAAACACGGGAAACTAGGGGACGGGTGTGAGCAAAAAGTGTAAGGGTTTCAATGGAGGACGGGCAGAAAATGGCCTTGTTTGTTGAAAAACAGTCGAAAATCGCATGTCTATGTAAATATTGACATATCATTTGGCCTTTCGCGGTCGAGGGAGACGCCTGGGGGCGCGGGCGTCCCGCCCGCGAAAAGCCAAAGGAAGGCGGGAGAACGGTTTACCAAGGGGGCTTCCCAGGGAACATCGCGGGCGGGCCGCCC
>JAFTAH010000019.1 GCA_017458625.1 Kiritimatiellia bacterium
GCGCGGGCGTCCCGCCCGCGAAAATCCAAAGGATGGCGGGAGAACGGTTTACCAAGGGGGCTTCCCAGGGAACATCGCGGGCGGGCCGCCCGCGCCCCCAGGGCAATCGCCCGTACCTCACACTTTTTGCTCACACCCGGCAAAAACGGGCAAGGGGGGGGAAAGGGGGGAGGGAGGGGGGCAAGGGGCGTGGCGGAGGGCAAAGGACGGGGGAGGCCCCGCGCTTTCCCGGAGGCGGGGCACGACGGCACTGCGGTTCAAAAAGAGGGAGGGGGGCTAGGGGTCGCGGCGCTCGTAGCGGCGCTTGTGGGCGGAGAGGGTGGCGAGGCGGAAGGGGCCGCCGCGGTAGGGGGCGAAGATGTGGTCGGCGCCGTCGGTGGGGATGCCGTACTGGAAGATGTCCTCGTACTGGCGGTAGGTGAGGGGGACACGGTCGGCGAGGAGGTGGCGGTGGAGGGGGGTGTAGAGGTGGGCGGCGTAGCCGGGGACGACGGTGGCGGCGTAGAACTCGGCCATGCAGCCGGAGCCGTAGGAGAAACAGCCGATGGTCTTGCCGTCGAGGGGCGCAGGGGCGTGGTCGAGGAGGGAGGCGAGGCCTTCGTAGAGACAGGCGGCGTAGGTGTTGCCGGTCAGGCGGTTGTAGAGGGTGGCGGGGGCGAGGAGGGCTTCGGCGGCGTCGGGGGGGGGCTCGGGGATGCCGTCGGCGCGGGCGAGGCGGGCGAGGGCCTTCCAGGCGATGCGGGTGAAGGGCATGTGGCAGGCGAGGTGGGCGAAGGTGGCGAGGGTGTGGCCGGTGGCGGCCTGGTGGGCCTTGTAGGCCTCGGCGAGGGTGGTGAGGTACATGCGGGTGGAGTAGTGGCCTTCGGCGAGGGCTTCGGTGCGGTAGTTGGGGCGCCAGAAGTCCATGATGTCCTCGCAGTGGACGCCGGGGGAGGGCTCGAGGACGAGGAGGTCGGGGTCGGCGGCGACGAGCATGGCGACGGCGCCGGCGCCCTGGGTGGGCTCGCCGGGGGAGGCGAGGTCGTAGCGGGCGATGTCGGAGGCGAGGACAAGGACGCGGCTGGCAGGAGAGGCGGCGACGATGGCGGCGGCGAGGCGGAGGGCGGCGGTGCCGCCATAGCAGGCCTCCTTGATCTCGGCGCAGCGGCAGCTGGCGGGCAGTCCGAGGAGCCCGTGGCAGAAGAGGGCGGCGGCCTTGGACTGGTCGACGCCGGACTCGGTGGCGAAGAGGCACCAGTCGATATGGTCGGGGCCGAGCTCGTCAAGGATGGGGAGGGCGGCGTTGGCGGCGAGGGTGACGATGTCCTGGTCGGGAGGGGGGATGGCCATGCGGTCCTGTCCGAGGCCGACATGGAACTTGGCGGGATCGGCGCCGCGGGCCTGGGCGAGAGTGTCGAGGTCGAGGTAGTAGGCGGGGGTGTGGAAGGAGAGGCGGTGGATGCCGATGGTCATGGGAGGGGCGTGGGGAAGGGGGCTGTCGGTTGCGGGCGAGAGGGGGTCAGGCGGTGGGAGCGCCGTGGGTGGCGGCGGCGAGGCGGAGCTCGATGTCGCGCTGCTGGAGGGCGTCGATGACTTCGTCGAGCTTGCCTTCCATGATGGCGTCGAGGGTGTAGAGGGTAAGGTTGATGCGGTGGTCAGTGAGGCGGTTCTGGGGGAAGTTGTAGGTGCGGATGCGCTCGGAGCGGTCGCCAGAGCCGATCTGGGACTTGCGCTCGGCGGAGAGCTTGTCGTGCTCCTCCTGGCGCTTGCGGTCGAGGAGGCGGGCGCAGAGGACGCGGTAGGCCTTGTCGTAGTTGCGGTTCTTGGAGCGTTCGTCCTGGCAGGCGACGACGAGGCCGGTGGGGAGGTGGGTGAGGCGGACGGCGGACTCGGTCTTGTTGACCTTCTGGCCGCCGGGGCCGGAGGCGCAGAAGTGGTCGACGCGGAGCTCCTCGGGGGGGATGACGACCTCGTCGGTCTCCTGGACCTCGGGGAGGACGGCGACGGTGGCGGCGGAGGTGTGGATGCGGCCCTGGGCCTCGGTGACGGGGACGCGCTGGACGCGGTGGCCGCCGGACTCGTAGCGGAGGGTCTTGTAGACGTCGGTGCCCTCGACGGAGAAGATGATCTCCTTGAAGCCGCCGAGCTCGGAGGGGGAGGCGTCGATGACGGAGATCTTGAAGCCGCGGGCCTCGCAGAAGTGGGAGTACATGCGGAAGAGGTCGCCGGCGAAGAGGGCGGCCTCCTCGCCGCCGGTGCCGGCGCGGATTTCCATGATGGTGTTGCGGGAGTCGTCGGGGTCGGGAGGGAGCATGAGCTCCATGAGGCGGCGTTCGGCGCGGGGGAGGGCGGCGTCGAGCTCGTCCTTTTCCTGGAGGGCGGCCTCGCGGAACTCGGGGTCGAGGGCGGGGTCGGCGAGGAGCTCGGCGTTTTCGGCGGCCATCTTGCGGAGGTGGGCGAGGTCCTCGGAGGCCTTGAGGAGGGCGGAGAGGCGCTGGTGGTCGCGGACGAGGGTGCGGTAGGTGGCGGGGTTGGAGGCGGCGCCCGGGGCGGACATGGCGGCCTCGAGTTCGGCGATGCGGTTGCGGGTCTGGGCGAGGTAGGCGGCGTCGAGTTGCATGGGGGGCTCCAGGACAGGCGGGCGGGGGCAGGATACAAAACGGGCCGGCCGCGCGGGAGAGTGCGCGAATCCGGCCCGTCGGAGGGAGGTCGCTACTTGGCGGTCTTGCGGGCGTAGCGCTTGTTGAAGCGGTCGACGCGCCCTTCGGTGTCGATGAACTTGGCCTGTCCGGTGAAAAACGGGTGGCAGGCGGCGCAGGTGTTGACGGTCATGGCCTTGACGGTGGAGCGGGTCTTGAGGACGTGGCCGCAGGCGCAGGTGATGGTGGCTTCTTCGTATTTGGGGTGGATGTTCTTTTTCATGGATTACAGCCCTTTCCGGAATGGGGAAGCGGCGTAGGGCGCACGGGGCCCGACGCGAAAACGCGCGCACACTACCACCGGAGCGGGGGCGTGGCAAGGGAAAAAAGGGGGGGCGGGACGGATTTTGGCGGGGGGAAGGGAGACAGAGGACAAAGGACGGGGGGGAGCCCCCGCGCCCCCCCAGAGGAAAGGA
>JAFTAH010000110.1 GCA_017458625.1 Kiritimatiellia bacterium
GCCAACCCCTTTTGTGTCGTTTCCTATAGACAAGATTGTGTGGACTTCCGCTTTCCACAAGGTGGAATTCACGGAGAACTACGATAACTGTACCGTGGAGGTCTGCGCGACGAATGCCGGAGATGACGAAATACTTGTGTCAGTGGAAGACATCATCGGCGACTTCAACTTGCCGCCATTCCATGTCAAGGTCATGCCGCTGACCGTGGTGACGGCCAAGGTCGGGGTGGTTGTTGGTCCCAATGGTGAGGTAGCTGTAAGCGGCTATTCCATCACACAGGCGTTCGAGAAGGCCAATGCCATTCTTTTACAAGCAGGAATTCAGCTAGAAATTGCCCAACCAATCGAGCCTATATCCTATAATGCACTGCTCTGGAATGTTGATTGCAGAACCTATGAATATAGTTATTTGCTGGGAACGATTCCGCCTTTTGGAGGCCTTCAGGTGTATTTTGCCAACACACTAGTAGACGATGATGGTGACCCCGCCGCCGGAGTGAACACCCCTTTGGGCATGGTGCTTGCTTGCGCCGATGACACCAACGGAGTTCCGCGTGACATTGGACATAATCTTGCGCATGAGACAGGACATGCTTGCGGACTTCGTGATTTATTCCCTAATCACTCCAAAGCGCAATTGTCTGCCGATGGCATCATCAGCGAAGACCGAATGCCGTCCGATTGGGGGAGTTATGGTTTGATAAATAGCAGAGAAATTCCCATTGGATATTTCATCCAACGACTTTTGATGTATTGGCGTTGCGCAGGCAGCGACATCCCTTCCGGGGAAGTCTACGGCGTGTGGTATACCTATGAAACAAACGGAACCAACCTAGTCAAAAACTGGCATTTGTCGAATGCGCCTGTCGGTCTAGCGGGGATGACCAATGTCCCCCCATCACATCAGTAAGATTGAAATGCAACACGATGATATGGAGAAGAAAAAATGAAAAATTTGCTGACAGACAAATGGCTGACGGGAGCTGTGGCATTGATTTGTTGTGTTGTGGCTACACATGGTCGCTCCGTCCGGGAGGCATTGGACGTGCTGCTGGCCACTGAATATTGCGGGACGGGAACATTCGAGGGGATGGGCATGTCGTCCGCCATTCGCGGCGAATCGCCTGTCTCTGACGATGGCGTATTTGACGTCCCGGAGGAGGAATGGCTCCCTGTCCTGCTTGAAATGGCCGACGAAGAGTTGGAGGCGTGCAAACGGGACACGGCGGAAGACATTGCAGAAATCAGGCGTCTGAAGGCGGGCAGCGAGTCGTGTGGCAATTCCGATGATGAGAGGACCAGCTATTTGTGGAAGGCACAAAGACGGGTCGAAGGCAGAGGTTACAAATTGATGAAGATCGTCAGTTGTCTAAAATACGCGGAAGGCGGCACAGCGCAGGTGTTGGATATGTTGGAGCGTATCGGGCTGGAGAGTCCGCCTGAGTTTAATCTTGCAAAGATAGTCTCAATTTCTATGGTGAAAAAGGCGTGCCGGGATGGTCAGTTTGCCCGCTGTCTGGAGTTTGGACGGCGTTGCCGGGAGATACATGGCCCCGACAGCCTCCAGGAATGGTATATTTGCTTCGAACTTGGATCATTTGGGCTTCCAACGCTGAGCCAAGAATCTGAGCGCCGGGTCTGCTATCGATACTTGTTGGAATTTTCAGAAACAATTGGCAACATCCATAGTGCCATACCCTTTGAGGGGATGGCCCAGAGAATGATTCCGGGATGGGTTGGTAGTGTCCAGCGCCGTCGCTTGGCGGCCCGGTTCCCAGACGAACCTATTCCGAGACGACTGGTTTGGGATGTTGACAGACAGCAATATGTCGAGGGGGAAATCGACGAGCGTAGGATTCCGCAGATGCTGAATCGCCGCGCGGCGGCGGAGTTGGCGGCGGACGAATCGGAGCTGACGGACCTGCGGAAGGTGTACGGGGACTGGGCGGAGGAGAAGACGATTCCCGACCCGATCCAATAATAGGGAGGAAGGGCAGTTCCTGGGCAGTCCGTGAGAATTGAGGTCTGAATCATGAACTGGAAAGCGATAACGAGATTGTTCTGCGCGGCGGCACTGTGGTGCGCATGGGCGCTGGCGGAAGGGCGGACTCCTGACGAGGTGCGTAGCATCTTGGAGGCGGTCGTGGATACGGAGTATTGCGGAACCGCCATCGCAAATGGACTTGGCGTCGGCACAGCCTTGAAAGGGCGTTCCCCCGCGAAGGGGCGTGGGTTCATAACTGTGGAAGAAGAAGAATGGGGTCCTGTCCTGCTTGAAATGGCAAAGGCGGAGACAGAACAGTATCTGGCCGTGTCAAAGCTTGGGACGCCTGTGGCAATGGCTCTGCAAAACACATCAAATGCGTTTTCTGTTCGGCTGTCTCGCATGTTGGCATTGATGCAAACGATGAAAATCTGCAAAGACGAAGCCTTGGAAATTGTCGAGAAAATTGCCTTGGAATGTCCCCATTCCGACGGCCTTGGAATCGCTGCCATACTTGCTTGGATGCGATTGACTTTGTCGGAGGGAGATACTGACAGGTGTTTGCAATTAGCCTCGAAGTTCAGAAATCGGTTCGGGCAAGACAGCGCCATCGAATGGGAGTTGTGTTGTTTGCTGATATTTCCCGGATTGGAATGGTGTGATTCCCCAAAATCAAAGGAAACCATATCGCAGTGGTTGTTGACCATGATCGAACAATGTGGAGACTATTCAAGATGCAACCGATTTGACCGGGAAGCGGCCGAACGCTTGGATGGATGGGTTGGCAGTGTGCAGCGGAAACGTCTTGCGGAACGCTTCAGGAACCAACCGGTGCGTGGAAGATTTGTCGAGTGGAATGATGAAAGCGGAAAATGGGAGCGGACCCCGCCAACAGAGGCGGATGTCGCCGAAATGCTGGCCTCACGCGCGGCGGCGGAGCTGGCAACCGAGGATTCGGCTCTGACGGACCTGCGGGAGGCCTACGGAGACTGGACGCAAAAGGAAGAGGAAGAGTAGGCGCGGGGATATTTGAGTCGGGACGAAGGGTAAGGGGGAAAGCGGATTGCGCAGATGGTCCCGCTTTTGGAAGGCGGAGAGATGAACATTCGTTCAATATAATCCTTGAAGACCATCTGTGGGTGGGGTAGGATCATCGGCGATGAAAGCGACGACGACAAGACAGGTGGGCACGGCGGCGGCAGAGCCGCGAAAGATGGCGATTCCCTTCATGGGCGGAGCGGTGGTGGCGGGTTTCCCGTCACCAGCTGAGCAGTATGTGGAGAGGCCGCTTGACCTCAACGAGCTCCTGGTGGCGAGACCGGCGGCAACGTACTATGTGAGAGCCGAGGGGGATTCCATGGAGGGCGCGGGCATACGCTCCGGGGACCTGCTGGTGGTGGACCGCTCGCTGGAACCCGAGGACGGGGCCGTGGTCATCGCCTGCGTGGACGGCGAGTTCACGGTCAAGACCCTGCGCAAGGGACGTGGCGGCGTCTGGCTGGAAGCAGCCAACCCTGCATACAAGCCCATTCGTTTCAGCGGAGAGATGGAGCTGCGCGTGTTCGGAGTGGTGACGGCGGTGATTCACAGGTTCGCCGTTGTCCGTTCGGAGGCCGAAGCGGAATGATCGCGTTGGCGGATGCCCCTCCGACCGTCCCGCATCGAAGCTCTCCGCCACCGTGGACGCCATCAACTCCCGCCTAGGCCGTGGCACCATCTTCTTCGCCGCCGCCGGAACAGCGCAGAAGTGGCGGATGAAGCGCGCCATGCTCTCCAGCCGCTACACCACCCGCTGGGACGAGCTCCTGGTCGTGAAGTGACGGCTACAAGCGCGATCTTCACAAAAGGTACTTCCATGAGGGGGCGGTAGTAAAAACTTGGCCCCTCGGTAGTAAAAACGTGGTCGTCAATGGAGCTAGGTATCCACGCCTCACATGATCGACAGAAGGCAGAAACCGATTTTGCGTAATGATGATGCGGGTAAAATGGCTTTTGGGGCCGGTAGTAAAACGGAGTAAAAACTCCCGTGTTTTTGGTGCGAAAGAGGGCGAAAACAGGGGAAGAGGCAACAATGGGAAAGAGGCAAGAGGAGTGGCAAGAAAATGAAAACCCTTGATTTCTCAAGGGTTTTTTAAGGGTGGTGGTGGGGGATGGATTCGAACCATCGAACTCATAGAGGTCAGATTTACAGTCTGATGCGGTTGGCCACTTCGCTACCCCACCAAGGGTGCTATGTCTGTGAGAGGAATGGTGGAGCAGAAGGGATTCGAACCCTCGACCCCTACGTTGCGAACGTAATGCTCTACCAGCTGAGCTACTGCCCCGTTTTCCGTGTCACGGGGTGGGAGTATACGCATGGACGGGCCCAATGCAATCTTTTTTTGCAACCGCGTTTTCAGATTTTTCAGGAGCGAAAGGCGCGGAGCCGGGCAAGGTCGTGGCGGATGGAATGGATGGCCTCGGCCTCGGAGGCGAAGGGGCGGAAGGGGCGGAGATAGCGGCGGAAGCGGAGAGTCAGGGTGGCGCCGTAGAGGTCGCCGGAAAAGCCGGGCAGATGAGCCTCGATGGGGGACTGGTAGAGGGCCTGGAGGGCATCGCGGGCATCGGCGACAAAGGTGCCGGCGGGGCGGCATTCGCCGTCGGGGAGCAGGGCATCGGCGGCGTAGACGCCGGGACGGGGTAGCAACAGGTCGGTGGGAATTTGCAGGTTGGCAGTGGGGAGTCCCCGCGTGCGACCGACCTGGCGGCCGTGGACGACCCGTCCCGCCAGCGCATAGGGCCGTCCGAGCAGTTCGGTGGCGCGCAGCGGCTTGCCGGCGAGAAGCGCCTCGCGGATGGCGGTGGAGGAAACCTTCTGGCCAAAGCGGTCGAGGACGGCGGGCACGAAGCGGCCGTCCAGGGGTCGGCGGGAATCGGCGAGAGTGGCCAGTTCCTGAAAGTTTCCAGCATGGCCGGCACCGCAGGCCCCGAAGGTGAAGTCTTCGCCGGCGACCACGCACTGGAGGGCGGGAAAGGCGCGGCGGAGCAGCTGGAGAAAGTCGACCGGGGACTTGGCGGCCAGGGCATGGTCGAAGGGCCAGACGACGACATGGCGGATGCCGACTTGCAGGATTCGGGCGGTGGTCTCGGCAGGCGTGGTGAGGCGGCCGGGAACGGGGACGCCAGGGCGGGCCAGCACGACGTCGACGCGGGGCTCGAAAGTCAGGGCGGCGGAAAGACCGCCGCGCCGGCCGGCCTCGCGGACGGCACGGGCAAAGACCTGGGCATGCCCGCGATGGACGCCATCGAACTGGCCCAAAGCCAGAACTGTCACCGAGGCGGCAAGGTCAGTTGGCGGAGGCTGGGTCATGGGCGGGCGCGGAGGCAGCGGGGGCAGTGGCATCGGCGGCGGGGGTCGCCGCAGGGGCGGGATGGAGGCGGATGGGAGAGGTGGGGGAATCGGCCAGCTGGGCGGAGAAGGCGCGGATGGCCTCGGCGGGCGAGAGCTCGGGATGGCGGGAACGATAGTCGGCGAGCTGCTGGGAGACGAGGGCGGCGGAGACGGAGGTGCCCTGGACGAGGTAATGCCCCACCACGGCATCGCCGACGGCAGTGGCGTCGACGTAAGGGCCATCGTTGGAGTAGGTTTCGCGGCGGTGGGCGGCATCCATGGCCCCCACGGCAAAGACGTCGGGTGCGGCGGCGGGATAGTAGGCGTCCAGGTTCTTGCCATCGTTGCCGGCGGCAGCGACCAGCGCGATGCCGGAGCGCGTGGCGGCGGCAAAGGCGGCATCGAGGAAGTCGGAGGACACCTCGGTGCCCCAGGAGAGGTTGGCGACGGATGCCCCGTTGGCGGCGGCAAGGGCCAGGGCTTGCATGACGGCATAGGTGGTGGTGCGGCCCTCGGTGTCAAAAATGCCCACGGAGACGATGGGAAGATTGGCGCCGAGGTTGGCAGGACTGTCGACCGAAGCATCCCCGCTGGCAAGCAGGGCCATGTAGGAACCATGGGTTTCGGCGGTGGGCGTGGCGACGGGGAAGCCGGCGGGCACGGTGGTGGCGTTGACCAGCAGGCGGTCGCCAAGGCGGGCCGCGGCATCGGGGCCGAGCGGCTCGTCGAAGACGGCGACGGCCTGGGGATGTTCCAGCGGGGGCAGGGCGGCGGAAGCAGAGGAGGAGGAAGACGTGAGAAGGCGGGACACCTTCGCCACGGGGTCGCGGTTGCGGTGGTAGACCCAGTTGAGACCGGCGGCGGCCAGGGCAGGATTGGTGCGCAGCGCCGCGAGGAGACGGGCGGCATCCGCGCCTTCGGGAAGCCGGACAAGGAGCGCGCCGGTGGCGGGGTCGTAGCTGACAAGCGTGCCGCCAATGTCGACAAGGAGGTTGCGGAGCTGTTCGGGAGTGGCCCCGGGACGCAGGCCCAGAAGGAGGTCTTCGGCGACGTACTGGCGGCCAGGCGGACCGAGCAGCCGGACGGGGCCGGTGCGGGGCGCCAGCGGGCGGGCGGCATCGGGGTCGTCCTCGCGGTAGACGCGAATGGTCTTGAGGGAAAGGAGCGGGCCCGCCGAGGAAGGGAGCTGGCGCCAGGTCAGGAGGTAGTTGAGGTCGCCAAGAAGGTGGTCGAGGACATCCGCCGCGCGGCCGTGCAGGCGCTGGTCCACGTGGCCCGGAAGGCCCAGCAGGCCGGGGTCCACCTCCACGGCCACGCCGATGCGCTGGAAGGCACCCAGGAGGTCGCCCAGCGTAACGGTCGACGGAGAGGCCGCCACGTAGAGGTTGCCCCCGACCGCGCGGACATCGACGACGCCTTGCGCCAGCCGGGCCGACAGCGACATGCAAAGAACAAGGACTAGCCGTCGCCAGCCCGGCATCTGACGCCGGACGCTCACCGGAAGATGTTCATGAAGTCCGACCAGTCGAACTTGTCGGCGGCATCGGCATCCTTCGCAGGCTTGCGGGGCTTGGCGTAGCCGGACTTGCGCAGGGCCTTGGTGAAATCGGGCAGGGCATCGACAATGACGGAGGCGAGCGTGCCACTGCCCGTGGTCTTCTTGATGACCTTGCGGGCGGCGGTCTTGGCGACGCGCTTGGTGGCCGTCTTGGCGACGGACTTGGCGGCAGTGGTGCGCTTGCGGGAGGTCGCAGCCGGCTTTTTCGCGGTCTTGGATGTCTTGGCAGGCGTCTTGGTGGCCTTGGCGGACGTCTTGGCCGCAGGCTTGGCCGCAGGCTTGGCCGTGGTCTTGCGGGGATTCTTGACGACCTTCTTGGTAGAGGTCTTGGCCTTGCGCGAGGCCTGTTTGCCGATGGCGTCGACAATGGTGCCGAGGATGGATTTGCTAGACATGGTGATGACTCCTTGGTGGTCGGGGCGACCGGGCGTGAGTCTGCCATAAGTCGGGGCGCGACGCAACCCTCCGAGGCGGCCCGGCGGGGTGGAAAAGCGGCGGATGCCCCCCGGGAAGAGCGGCCGCCGCCAAAAGGAAAAAATGTGCAAAAAGGCCAATGTTTTACGTAAACTCACAGCCTTTTCGGGGGATAAAACGGGGGCAGGCGGCGGCTCGAATGCAGGCGGGCGCGGGCAAATGCAATCGCGTATAATCGATGGCGGGCAAACGCGGGCGATGGCAATCGATGGCGAACGATGGCGGTTTCGGGCGACACAAGGCCGGAGGAAATGTGGCACCGACGTGCCCTCCGCCACACACCGCTTGCCAGCGGCATTCCCCCCTTGTCTCCCCTCCCCCAGCCCTACCTGCGGTCGCAGGCGCGGGTGGTCATTGCGGGATGAAGAGGGTCTGGCCGGCGCGAATCATGCTCGGGTTCTTGATGTCGTTGTACTCGAGGATGGTGCTGGTCTTCACGCCGTAGGCCTGGGCGATGGCCGAGAGGGTCTCGCCGGACTGGACGACGTGCTCGACGCCCGAATGCGTGCCCGTGGCCTTGACGCCACCGCTGGGCCGCGCGGGCGGCTGTGCCTGGCGGACGGCAGTGGCGATGGTCTTGCTGACGCTGGACATGATCTCGTCGCGGTCCTTGACGCGGGCCGAATCCACCGCGCCGAGCTGCTGGCGGAGCGCGGA